>JBALTK010000074.1:0-16680 GCA_036964385.1 Sulfitobacter sp.
GATCAGCTCCTTTGTCTTGGTGGAAAGGGCACCGTCTTTGGTCGCCGCAATCATCAAGTCCTTAAAGCCGGTTACGGGTCCAGGAATGTCCTTGGCCAACTTGCCAAAGCCGCTGTGATATTCATCTGCGATTGTCGAGTAATCTTTCACGGGCTTGCTCCAGTTGATTGCACTATAGTTAGAGAACCACGTGACGCGGTCGCTCGAATTGACTTTAATCAATGTATGGAATTTGGAAGGTCTGGACGCCTTCAGAGGCTAAATGTTATGCGGCGTGCTTAGGGCTGCACCACAACAGGAAAGCTTGAGCACTTGTGCAGGCGCCGCGAACATTTGCGGGTGCCAGACCTACTTCAGTATCAGATATTGTTGCCGTGGCCCAAGGTGCTCGCCAGTTCAAAAACAGGAAAAACACTGTCGCTTGGCGGGGCGCAAAATTCTTCTGACAAAGATCTATTGAACGCTCAGAGTGATCCCTAACGCAGTTGCAACGCCCGCTGCCAACGCAATAATGGAGAGTTTGCGTGGTTCCCGCTCTGCCATCGGCAGAAGATGCGTCGCGCCAACATAAAACAGGGCACCCGCCGACATTGCCAGTAGATTTTCCATGAAAGGTTCGTCAACGCTGGCTATCCACCAATAGGATACCCCATCACAAGAGACTCAATCTCGTTTTCAGCAAAACGTCAACTTCCGGGGCGTTAGGCCGCTCCACCACGGGACAATGAAAAAAGGGGAAGGAGAAGATAGGTTCTTGCAACCCCTGCCCTATACCCAGATTTACTTGTTATCAGTGCCATTCTTTCCTAATAGTGTCCCACCAGACTGCGGCACCGCCGCCGGATGGACGCTTTGATAAGCCTTGTACAGCAAGGGCTTATGAGAACCCGTGACATGGCTTCGATCCCTACCGTCGGAGCCATTTCACCTTAAGTAGTTGAATTGGCAAATAAATACTGCTTCGGCGGCGTTTGTCATACGGAACTGTCATACATATGACACTTCATTTGTTATTTCTGATCTCTTTGGCGTCCTTTTCAGGAGCCGAACATTATGGGACTACAAACCCACCTCTTTCGACGCAATGCGAGCTATGCGTGGCGTAGACGCCTGCCCGCGCAGATCGGCGGTGGCCTGATGCAAATCAGCTTGCGCACCAACGATCCTGACACTGCAAAACGCATCGCATCGGTTGTTTCTGCAGAAAGTACGCGTACATTTGATCTAATGATGACACATGGCCTTTCAAAACCTGACGCACGCCGCCTTCTCACTTCAGTCATTGAGCGTGAATTGGCGCGGATTTCTCATGCACAGATGGTGCGTGCAGATGATCCCAACCCGTCCGCGTGGCAAGACGACCAGTCCCATGACTGGGCGATGGGGCAAGCCCTGCAACTGCTGGCGCTGCGTGGCGCTTCTGGAGTTGACCTCACAGATGAGGACCGTGGTGCATTCCGGAATGACGGTAAAACAGATTCGGACATCAACCGCTTGGAATTGGCTCTTGAGATTGAATCTCAAGCGTTCAGACATCCGCCCATGAGCGGTCCCAACACCCGGGTTAAGCAAGCGATGGAACGTGCGCTGGACCGGAATGACTTTACCAACATGGAATATCTTGAGGGCCGTAAGATTTACATGAATGGGCGTGGCGCGGGTCTACTCGCCGCGCACAAGGGCGACAGTAGTTCGGCAGATGCAATGGATTTGGCCGAACGCCTCATGCAATCTGATCAAGCACCTGTTGAGCAGATCGAAGTTGAGCCACCAGAACATACCCAACCCGCCCCCGTTAAGGCTTCAAAGGCAAACCCCGTGGGTAATCGTTATGACCCAAAGATCACATCCCTGATTGAACGCCTGATGGACCAAAAGCGACGCCTTGAGAATTCTACACAAATGATTGAGCAGATGGAGAAGACACTCCTGATGTTCATTGAAGCCACTGGGGTCGAAGACATCAACAATCTGCAACAAGTCCACGTCGCTCAATATGTCGACATGTTGCATGAGTTGCCCAAGTACTACCGTCGCTCATCAAAGACGCGCCATATGTCATTGAAACAAATCCTGAAAGCTGCCAAATCCAGTGCTCAAAAACCGGAAGGCCTGTCAGTCACAACAATCAATCGTAACATTGATTATCTCGGACAGCTTCTCAAAAGGCCCGCTCGGAAGGCTTCACCTCACCCAATCACATCGATCTTGACGCCCTGCGCCTGCGCAAACAAGGCCGCGAGCGGGATGAATGCCCGCCGTTCACGCTCGAAGATGCACAAGATATCTTTTCGCACGCGGTCTGGCATGGCGCAGCTTCGAAACGAGACTGGCAGGTTCCCGGACAACACGTTGTTCGTGATGGCCTCTTCTGGATTCCGGCAATTGCCGCGCTATCAGGTGCAAGACGCGCAGAGATCGCAGGATTGCAGCTTGATGACATTGAGGAGATGGAAGGCATTCCGTGCTTACGTATTCGCGAGAACACCAATCGGAGCATCAAGACTTTTGGCTCAGAACGCGACCTCCCTCTCCATCCGCAACTTCTGGAACTGGGGTTTATGGACTATGCCAAGCGCCTGCGTGACGACGGTCAGACAGACCTATTCCCTGATATGAAACCCGGAACTGGAACCAAGGATAAATGGGGCGGTAAAATCGACTATCGCTTCCGGCAGGTACTGGATAATCGCCTGACGGAAGGTAGAAACGGCAAAAGCTTCAAATCCTTTCGTCACTATGTGATTACCCAGCTTGGACGCAGCAAAACGGTTGCAGAAAACGTCCGTAAAGACATCGTCGGGCATGTCGGAGGCAGCATGACCGCTGAACGGTACACTGAAACCGCGAGTCTGGCCGAAAAGCTTGATGCGATCAGCACCCTCGCCCGGTTACCAATCGCAAGTCCAATCGACCATTCTTGAGATCATTATTGCAGAAAAGTACATTCTGGATATGTACAAGTGACTTTCGAACCAGGGGCGTCCTCTATAGATCGACCAACCCAAAGCTTTGGCCTTGGAGCTCAGGTAAAAGCGAACGCCAGAGCTGGCTCGTCGCAATTTAACATCCACAAGGTCTGCAATGCCGACCTTTCCGCTGTTCGCTGCAACTGCGAATGTCCCTATATTTTGACAAGCCACCGGACACGAGCGGCCCAAAGCCGCCGTTAGTGTGAAGCGCGTCTAATGGCAGCTCCCAGCCCAAAGCAGACATGGCCAAACGAAACCTTGGGCGGATTGCGTACCTTCGCTGCGCCCGCAAACTAAACTGGGCAATTTGAAGAAAGCGGACGCGCAGGGCTGCGACCCAGCTTTTTCGATGTGCAATCGCGGCGAAAGTCGGCAAAGAGCCCAGTTTGACCGGTGCTGCAGCGGGAACGAACGTCGGCTTTCTTGAATCCCAGGCTCGTGTTTTTGAAATGGCAGACTTTTCGACCGAGAGGTCCAGATCGAAGACCAGTTAAAAGGTACAGGGGACCTCTTTCCCCCAGTTCAACCCGACGTAAAAACCTCAGTATGCAAAAGAAGCTGCAAACGCTGCGACAAGAGTTACATTTTTCATGTTTTTTCCATTAGGAAACGTGCAGTCTAATTTGGACCGCATTTATCAATTCATGCATATGGGCAAACAGCGCAGCCCGCAGACCAACGCCTGCGGGCTACTTTTGAGGCTTGGCCTACATCATGCCGCCCATACCACCCATGCCGTCCATGTCGGACATGCTGTGCGCGCCTGACTTTGCCGGTTTGTCAGCAACCATTGCCTCGGTTGTGATCAAGAGGCCCGCAACTGACGCGGCATATTGCAGCGCAATTCGAACAACTTTGGTCGGGTCGATGACACCAGCCTTCAGCATATCGCCGTATTGTTCTGACTGCGCATCATAGCCAAACGTTTTACTGGTGTTCTCGACGATCTTTCCGGCGACGACCGACCCATCAACACCAGCATTTTCTGCGATCTGGCGCAGCGGTGCTTGAAGCGCTTTGCGAATAATCGCGATACCAGCTGACTGATCTGCGTTGTCACCTGTGAGGCCTTGCAGCACTTTTCCGGCATGCACCAATGCAACACCACCGCCCGGCACAACACCTTCCTCGACAGCAGCGCCTGTGGCGTTCAGGGCGTCATCAACACGGTCCTTGCGCTCCTTCACTTCAATTTCGGTCGCACCACCGACTTTGATCACGGCAACACCGCCCGCGAGTTTAGCGAGACGCTCTTGCAGTTTCTCTTTGTCGTAGTCGGATGATGTGTCTTCAATCTGCGCACGAAGTTGCGTAACCCGCCCTGCGATCTCGGCCTTGCAGCCCGCTCCATCAATGATGGTTGTTGTGTCCTTGGAAATGGTGATCTTCTTGGCATCGCCCAGCATGTCCATCGTGACACTCTCAAGCTTGATACCCAACTCGTCGGAGATAACAGTCCCCCCTGTAAGCACGGCAAGGTCCTGCATCATTGCTTTCCGACGATCTCCGAAACCCGGTGCTTTGACACCAGCGACCTTCAACCCGCCGCGCAGCTTGTTCACAACAAGCGTTGCAAGCGCTTCGCCGTCGATGTCTTCGGCGATCACGAGCAACTGCTTGTCTGCCTGCATGACGGCTTCGAGCAAAGGCACCATTGGTGCCAGCGATGTCAGCTTTTTCTCGTGCAGCAGGATGACGCAGTCCTCTAAGTTTACGGTCATCTTGGCAGGATCAGTCACAAAGTAGGGGCTGAGGTAACCGCGATCGAATTGCATACCCTCAACCACTTCGGTCTCTGTCTCGAGGCCCTTATTCTCTTCGACAGTAATCACACCTTCGTTGCCAACTTTTGCCATAGCATCGGCGATCTGCTGACCGATTGCAGCCTCGCCGTTGGCAGAGATGGTTCCGACCTTGGCAATCTCGGCCGTATCGCCCACAGGGCGCGACATGGTTTTGACCTCGGCGATGACGGCTGCAACTGCTTTGTCGATGCCGCGTTTGAGGTCCATCGGGTTCATGCCCGCAGCGACCGACTTCATGCCTTCTTTGACAATGGCCTGTGCCAGGACCGTTGCTGTGGTTGTGCCATCCCCAGCTTCGTCATTTGTGCGGGATGCAACGTCTTTGACCAGCCGCGCACCCATGTTTTCAAAGGGGTCGGCCAGCTCGATTTCCTTGGCTACTGTGACGCCATCCTTGGTGATACGGGGCGCGCCGTAGGATTTGTCGATCACTACATTGCGGCCCTTGGGGCCCAGCGTGACTTTAACAGCGTTGGCGAGTGTATTGATGCCCTTGAGCATTCGGTCACGGGAGTCCGTGCCGAATTTAACGTCTTTTGCAGACATGTCGTTATTCCTGTTTGAAAATTAGATTAAAGAGACAGCGTTGCTCAAGCCATAATGCCGAGGATGTCGTTCTCCTTCATGATCATAAGCTCTTCATCATTGATCTTGATTTCAGAGCCAGACCATTTGCCGAACAATATTTGGTCGCCTGCTTTAACGTCCATTGCGATCCGTTTGCCAGTCTCGTCCTTGGCACCGGCGCCAACGGATATTACTTCGCCGCGTTGCGGTTTGGCTTGGGCGGAATCTGGGATAATCAGGCCGCCGGAGGTTTTGGCATCTTCGTCAATCGGGCGCACCAAAACGCGGTCGTGTAGTGGGGTAAACGACATGGAAATTCTCCTTTTGAAGATTTCCGGATAGGGGTGGCATGCTTAGAGACATACTGACACTCGCCACACCTGAGTGCCAATATTGTTGAAGTGGCTATGGTGCGAGGCGACTACAATAGTGCCAAGAAGTATCTTTCATCAGGACTGAACGTCCCGAAAATTGGCCTCGTTGCAGTCGACCTCAAAGTGTTATTTCACCTTCTTTCCTGCAATGGAAAGATCAGCTTTTCCAGCGTTTGAATTCGCTGTCGCCAGTACTTTCGGCTTCTCTTGCTTTGGCTTCTTTGCCTCTTTGTTGCTGTTTTTACCTTTAGCCATGGAATGTCCTTCCAAAATGCAGCGATCCGGCGCCGAAATGGCGGCGGCTTGACTGCGGTCGTCCACCTCTTGCTCTAAGGGGGCGCGGGGTGGTGTTGACTGTGTTGGGCTACGCCAGCGTGCCTGCTTTCATTTTAAGGGATCTTCACATGATAATGAATGCGATGAAAGACTTCCCCGCTCTGAGCAATCTCACTTCACCTCTCATTGAGAGCATATTTAATTTGACGGCTTAAAGCAGAAAAATTGTGTCATCCTGTAGATACTGACTACGAGAGAGTTCATGATCTAATATACCGCCAAACGAACAGTTGTTGCAGAACTGGTATTCATTCAGGATCACGCAAACCTGAAAAGTTGATGACTTCCAAGTGCGCCACCAAGGAGGCCATTAAAGAATGATCGGCGCACTGATGGTTGTCAGGGTTGCCGTCACAAAAAGAACAAACAGGACAAACACCACCTCCCACATGATAGACCTTTGCAAACTGTCACGAGCATCAATATCACCGCGCAGCAAGGCGGGGGTGAGTTGCATCTTGTTCCATGCGGCGAGAATGATGATTGCCAAAAAGATGGTCAACTTCAGCAGAAAAAATTGTCCGTAAGGTGTAAGTGCTGCTGTGATGGGATTGCCAATTAAGAACCAGAGAGTGATGCCGCCTGCGACTGTAAGACTGGCCACTACATAAACCGCTTTTCTCCCGAATTCATGGATAAGCTGCGCGGCATCCTGTCCGCGGCCTATTCCAGCTGCGCGATATAGGGGCACAAACGCACCGATCCAGAAAGCCAGCCCAAGCAGATGCACGGTGATCAGCGCACCCAGCAAAAGCCGCGGCTCTTCCAATGCGTGGCCCCGCAGAACAAATGAGACGGCAACAAACAACGCACCGAGACCCGCTGTGATCCTACCCCAATGGACGGGAAGAAGCAGGGTGAGGATCAATGCAAGACCGATCAGACGAACCGCGATACTTATCCCTAAGGGGCTCTGCACCACAATGCCGAGGATCATCGGATCTGTTGCCCCGTGCCATGTGCCGCCCATCAGGAAACCCGCGCGCAGGGGTATCCGGACAAGCGATAAGGCTGCAGCGGCAAGCGCCAGCCATACAGCGAACCGTTTGAGCACAACGATCTCGGACACAGGCAGAGCGCGTAGGAAGATGATGCATAAGACGCTCCCCGCTGCTGTCAGGGAGGTCGCATAGACCAGCGCCTTAATGCAGATAGAAACCCACGTCAGGGCATCAACGGTGGCTATCTCGTTCAGCATGACTGGTTACTCGGACACTTCAAAGCTGAACGCCCCTTGCATCGGGTGCCCGTCATCCGCCAACCCGCGCCACGCAACAGAATAGAGGCCCGATGGTAACTTCGGAACGGCGGCACTGAATTCCGAGACGGGTTGCATATTGTCGGTGCGGATCACGTCATGGGTCACGCTATCCTGATCGGTAAGCGTAATCAGCGTTACACGCAGCGGCATATTGAATGTCATCGCAATTGTTTCGGGCGATGCATCAAGGACAGCGCCATTCATGGGCTCTGTCCTCTCCTTTTTCGAATGCGCAGCTGCTTGCCCAATTCCCAGTGCCAGCGTGAAGAGGGCAGCCCAGATTATTTTCCCGTGCATATCTTATACTCCTTAATTGATGCCATTGGCGCGCTGGATCGCACGGACGTAGGCCGTGATGTTAGTAATGACAGAGCGGGTGATCCCCTCGACGGGAGGCATATTCCCGAACGGCCAGTGGTGCGCCCGTACTCCATTCATCGCGGCCAGTTGGAACGACATGTCGCCATGATGGCCTGGCTCGTAGATTTTGTGGATCAGAGGTGGCGCGATACCGTCCCGACCTGCGCCATTAATACCATGACAGGCCGCGCATTTTGCGTTGAAGGCAGTCTCGCCCATCTGTTCCTGCGCGGTAAAACTGGCAGGAATGACGACCTCGACCATCGCGGCACCTTCCATATTACCCGTTTGCTCCGCAACTTCCTGAGGCTTCAAGAAGATCCACCAACCGCCAGTGATAAACAGGCTGATCGCCGCGAGAGTTATTATTTTGCGCATCATCACTTCTCCTTTTGTGCTTCCTCATTAAGGTCTGGACCAGAGACACCGCCTCCGGCCCGTTCCACTGTTTATTCAGGCATAATCGCGCCAATGGCATACATGCCGTCTTCACCCTTGATCAGCATCAGGGTGACGGCATCCCCTTCCGCAACTTCACCCATCATTTTGGCGTCTGGCAGCAGGGTCAGGTCCATCGTCATTGCGGGCCAGCCGATGTCGGGGATAGGTTCATGGCTGACGTTGGCCGTGCCATCGCCAAAGCTGTTTACGATAGCCTTGGTATGCACTGCGCCTTCCATTTGTCCGTCACTCATCGTCATGTTGGAATGATCCATCGTAGAATGGTCCGTGCTGGAGTGGGTCGTCTGTGCCATGGCGAGTGGTGCGTTGAGAGCCAAAACACAGAGAGCAAGGGAGAGAGTTTTCATGAGTCGTCCTTTAAAGTTGAGTTGATTATTCGGCGGGCAGAGGTGCTGCTTCCCCCTCTTCAGGGTGCAACATGGCGCGGTTCACCCGTTTGAGGGCAAGCCGCTTCCAAATCACGAAGATCGATGGAATTACAAAGAGTGTAAGCAGGGTCGCGGTGGCCATGCCGCCTACCATCGGGGCGGCGATCCGCTGCATGATCTCGGAACCTGTTCCGGTGCCGTACATGATGGGAATGAGGCCTGCAAAGATTGTGGCGACAGTCATCACTTTGGGCCGCACGCGCAGCAAAGCGCCTTCAAAGACGACCTCTTCCACATCCAGCGGCGTCATCTCACGTCGCTCAGCTGCGGCCTGTTTGCGGCGCTTATCCCATGCAAGGTTGAGATAGAGCAGCATGACAATCGCCGTCTCAACCGCCACACCCGCAAGGGCGATAAACCCCACCAGCACGGCCACGGAGATATCGAAGCTAAGATACCACAGGAACCAGACGCCCCCCGCGAGGGCCACAGGCAGGGCGGCAAGAATGATGCCCACCTCGATCACGCGATTGAACGCCATGAACAGCATCAGCGTGATGATCAGCAGGGTTGCAGGCGCCACCAGTTTGAGCCGTTCTTGCATCCGCTCGATGTATTCATACTGGCCCGACCATGTGATCGAATAGCCCGCAGGCAAAACCACTTGTTCGGCCACAGCCGCGCGCGCCTCCTCCACATAGCCGCCCAGATCGCGGCCCGCGATGTCGATGAACACGAACCCCGTTCGGCGTGCATTCTCTGAGCGGATCATGCCCGGTCCATCGACCACTTTGATCTCGGCCAGCGTGCCCAGCGGGATATGCGCGCCCGAGGGCGTCACCACAGGCAGATCGCGCAGCCGTTCGGGACTGTCACGCCAATCCTGCGGATAGCGCAGGTTGATCGGAAAGCGTTCCAGCCCTTCGACAGATTCAGACACTTGCATACCGCCGATGGCTGTCTGCACTACATCCTGAATGTCGCGCACGCTCATCATATATCGCGCAGCAGTCTCGCGGTCCGGATTAATCTCGATGAACCGCCCGCCGATAGGTCGCTCTGCATAGGCCGAAGTCGTCCCCTCGATCCCGCCTGCGATCCGCTCCACTTCGATGCCGATCTGTTCGATCACACGCAGATCAGCGCCCGAAATTTTAACCCCCACAGGGGTTTTGATGCCCGTGGCCAGCATGTCGATGCGGTTCTTGATCGGCTGAATCCAGACGTTCGTCACACCCGGGATTTGCACCACGCGGTCCAGCTCTGCGCGGATGCCTTCCATGGTCATCCCCTCGCGCCAGTCGGCCTCGGGCTTGAGCTGGATCGTCGTCTCGATCATCGTCAGCGGTGCGGGGTCTGTCGCTGTATCAGCGCGCCCCAGCTTGCCATGCACCGTAAGCACTTCGGGCACTGTGGCGATCAGGCGGTCGGTTTGTTGCAACACCTCACGCGCTTTGCCGATGGAAACACCGGGATAGAGCGACGGCATGTAAAGGAAATCGCCCTCGTTCAGCTCCGGCATGAACTCGCTCCCGATGCGTTGCAGCGGCCACCACATGGAGGCGACCAGCAGCCCCGCGAGCATTGTCGTGGCCCATGGCCATGCGACAGCCGCATCAAGGAACGGGCGATAAACAAAGATCACCAAACGGTTGAGCGGGTTGCGATGCTCCGGCACGATGCGGCCACGCACGAAATAACCCATGAGCACAGGGACCAGCGTAATCGACAGGATCGCAGCGGCGGCCATGGCGTATGTCTTTGTGAAAGCGAGCGGTTTGAACAACCGCCCCTCCTGACTTTCCAGCACAAACACAGGCAGGAAACTCACCGCGATAATCGCGAGGGAGAAGAACAGCGCAGGGCCCACTTCCTCGCAACACTCCGTCACAATCCGCCAGCGGTTCTTGTTGGTGAGGGCTTCCTTATCCAACCTTCGGTGCATCGCCTCGATCATCACAATCGCCGCATCCACCATCGCGCCAATGGCAATGGCGATCCCGCCCAGCGACATGATGTTGGCGTTCACGCCTTGTAGCTTCATGATGATGAACGCGGCAAAGATACCCAAGGGCAGCGACAGCAGGATCACCAGCGAGGAGCGCACGTGCAGCAAAAACGCCGCGCACACCAGAATGACGACGATGAATTCCTCAGTCAGCTTCTTTTGCAGGTTGTCGATGGCCCGCTCGATTACACCCGCGCGGTTATAGGTCGTCACAATCTCGACGCCCTCGGGCAGGCTTGACCGCAGCTCGTCGATCCGCGCCTCAACCGCCTTGATCGTGGAGAGCGCATTGCCACCCCAGCGCAGGATCACAACGCCTCCGACGGCATCACCCTCGCCATCAAATTCGCCCACACCACGGCGCATCTCCGGACCCAGTCGGATGTCGGCCACATCGCCCAGCGAAATCGCGGCCCCACGTGCATTGACCATCAGCGGCGCTTTCGCCAGATCGGCGATCTCATCCACATAACCCGTCGAGCGGACCATGAATTCGGCCTCGCCCATCTCGATCACGCTGCCACCTGTCTCACGGTTGGCGCCCTGAATGGCGGCCTGAATTTGCGCCAGCGTGATATCATAAGCACGCAGTTTGTTGGGATCGACCACGACCTGATACTGCTTGACCATACCGCCGATTGTGGCGACCTCGGAGACGCCATCGACGGTCTGTAATTCGTATTTAAGAAACCAGTCCTGTATCGTGCGCAGCTGCGCCAGATCATGACCACCGGTGCGGTCGATCAGGGCGTATTGGTATATCCAACCCACGCCGGTCGCGTCCGGCCCTAGCTGGGGCGAAACCCCTTCAGGCAAGTTCGCCGTGATTTGACTGAGGTATTCGAGCACCCGCGTGCGCGCCCAGTAAAGATCAGTGCCATCCTCGAACACTACATAAACATAGCTATCCCCAAAGAAGGAAAAACCGCGCACATCGCTGGCCCCTGGCACGGCCAGCATGGCGGTGGCGATGGGATAAGTGACCTGATCCTCCACAACCTGCGGCGCTTGCCCCGCATAGGGTGTGCGCACAATGACCTGCACATCCGAAAGATCGGGAATGGCGTCCACCGGCGTGGTGCGGATCGCCCAGATGCCTGTCACGGCCATCATCATCGCCAGCGCAAGGATGATGATCCGGTTCGCTATCGATCCGCGAATGATGGCGGCGATCATTGACCCAACTCCGCCGCTGCCGCGATACCTTTTAGCGTCATCGAGAAGTCAGGATTGCGGTGCAGTTGAAGCACGACCTCCTCGCCTACAGGCAACGAGGCTGGATCGACGGCAGGGTCCACCACGAAATCCATGGTCATTCCCGGCATCCCGATCTCCATCATCGGGCCGTGGGTAATGTTCGCCATTCCTGTTTCAGGATCGACGGTGTTGATCGTGCCGGACACTTCCATTGGAGGAACCACAAGCTCCGCTGCAGCAAGCAGCATCGTCATCCCGTCAGGGCGCGCAAAGGTCAGTGTCATCTCTTCACCCATGACCAGCGTTTCGAGGTTCAGAGACTCATCCAGAGCAAAGGCCATCGTCATACCTGGCATGCCGATTTCCATCATTGGACCATGGGTGATCGTGGCCATGCCTATCGCAGGGTCTATCGCATCAATCGTGCCCGACACGATTATCGGCGGGATCATGGCACCAGGTTTTTCTGCCATCGGTTCGGACATAGGCATCTCTGCCTCCACCCCTTCACCGCGCAAAGCAACGATGGTAAACAGACCATCCTCCCCCTTGCTCAGGTCAAATTCGACGGGCTGGTCCAACGCCACATCGCCTACGTCGATACCCGCTACATCCATTTCCATCTGCATCGCAGGCCAGCCGAGTTCAGGGATCGGATCATGCTCCATGGTGAGCTTACCATCGGCGGTGACTGCCAGAACCTTCCCCTTGCCCGTCGCGGCAATCCCGTCGTCAGAGCCCAGCTCAACCAAGCTCAGAAGGCCGTCAGCGCCGCGTGAAGCACGGAACGCGACCTGCTGACCAACTTGCAACCGTTCCAGTGCAATATCGCTGCGCAGTCCAAAGCGGGACGTCATTGCAGGCCAATCCAACGTCTCAAGCGCTTCATGCCGGATCGAGGCCATACGCGTTTCGGGATCAAGGGCCATCAGCTCACCCGTTCCACGTGCGGGCACCTCATCGGTCGGCGCCATCCGCATCAGACCAGCGCTCAGCGCGCTTTCGCTGTCGATCAGGAACTGTGCGGAGGCCACAACTTCCTCACCCGCCGCCAAACCCTGCACCACTTCCGTGCGCCCGCCACCGCCAAAACTGTCGCGCAGGCCCGTGGTGATCAGGCGCGGCTTGAAAGTGCCCTCACCTGTCTTGAGAATGACCCGCTCTGCCGATCCGGTGCGAATGATCGCCTCGGTCGGCACGGTTAGCGCCATACGTGTCTCGTTCGGGATCAGGCTCACGTTGCCAAACATATTGGGGCGCAGCAGCCCCTCGCTGTTGTCGAACCGCAATCGCACGGGCAGTGTTCGGGTCTGTGCATCAAGCGCGGGATAGACGTAGTCGATGACTCCTTCAAAAGTGCGCCCATTCAGATGCTCGAACGTTGCTACCGCACGCATCTCATCGGTCATTCGTGCAATGTCACGCTCGAACACATCAACGATAAGCCAGACGGCGCTGAGATCGGTGAGCGATACGGCCCGCACACCGGGCTGGAGGAACATGCCATCAGCGGCTTCAAGGCCAGTGACAACGCCGTTTTGTGGGGCAATCACTTCGATATTACGGGCGATCTCGCCGCTTTTCTCTATGCGGGTGATCTGTGCGTCAGACATACCGTGGCTGCGCAGCTTGCCCCGTGCGGCGTCGATGATCCGCTGATCACCCGCCTCAATGGCGCGCAGCAAATCAAACGAAGAAGAGCCAATCACTTGGGAGAACATCTCGAACAAGACATCGCCCTTGCGCACTGGATCACCAACCGCACGCACATTCAGCGCTTCGATCCAGCCATCCACGCGAGTGTGGACATGACTTGTCAGATGCTCGTCATAGCCAACAAAACCTACCGTCTCGATCCGACCCGAGATCTCGGAGGTTTGTGCAATCGCCGTGCGCACGCCAATGGCGTTGATCTCTACAGCCGACAGCATGACCTCAGAGGGATCGCCGGAGGGCTCCTGCCCCGCCATAACAGGGATCAGGTCCATCCCCATAGGCGATTTCCCCGGACCGGGTTGGCGGAAATTCGCATCCATCGGGGCCACCCAATATAGGATTTCAGGTCCATCATTTGCTGCCATATCCGAAGGGTTGAGATACAACCGCTCCAGAAAAACACCGCCACCAACGCCCGCGCAGAGTGCAAGCACACTCAGGGCTGAATATCGTCCACGCATGGTCACCTCGACCCCGACTGCGCAACGCGCACAGCCGTTTCCAATCAATAACAATCACGCAACCCCAATGATGGGTGCGCACCGACAATCGATCAGATGTGTTGTGGAGGGCGGTCTTTTGATGTGCGCAGATGCGATGGCAGGATCATCGCCTGCTCAATGCCTGTGTCACTGGGCAGCAAAACATCCGAGGCAACCAGCCTGAAAGGCCCTGAACTCTCTTGAAAGCAGCACATGAATGCCATGCAATGCGCGGCACTTTGATGGTGCGCATCCATTGCAGACATATCGTTATCCATCTGGGCAGCGCCGACATGCGCCATATCGCTGTGATCCATCGTCATGTGGTGCTCGGTAGTGGAAGCCGCAACGGGTGCTGCAACCGCAGGAGCAACAAACTGGAACACCATAACGCAAATCAGCAGCATAAAGCCCAGCGGCCTCATGGCCGCTTTGATGTTTGAGAGATGAATTGCGTTGCTCATTGAAAAGTCATGCAACCGATCAGCCACTATTTCAAGTCAGAATTTCGTGAGGTCCGGATCAAGGCGACAGTTTGCTATCTCATCAGTTGAACCCGCCCACGTTCGGGGCGGACAACACGGCCGTCTTTTTCAAGCTGCGCCAATGCGCGGTAAAGTGCTGGGCCCGTCACACCCAGATCATCGGCCAAAGATAGCAGCGCCACCTCTTTTGGCAGTGTGCCATCCGCATCCACCACCTCCGCCAACCGTGCGATCAATCCCTCGCCCAGCGGCCTCATGGCGCGCAATTCCAGCATGCGTCGCGTCACCATCAACGATTGCGCCAGATACGCAGAAAACCGGTTTGATAGGTTCGGATCTGACGCGAGTGCCGCCAAGACCTCCGCTTTTGGCAATATGCAGACCTCAGAAGCAACCCGCGCAACAGCATCACAGTGGCAAGTGTACGCAAAGAGGGATGCTTCGGCAAAGGTATGACCTTGTTTTGCGGTATGAATGCGCACCCCGTCCCCGCCTTGTGTCCAGCGGACAAGCTCAAGCTCCCCACTGACAACAAGGATAAGCCCGAGGGGTGCGTCCCCTTGGTGAAACAGCGCCTCGCCCGCCTGCAACGCCACTTGCTTTGCTATGGCAGCCCCGCAACGGGCCTGTAACTCGATAAAAAAATCTACGGATGACATAACCACGATCATATAGGTGGCTTGCGGCGAATGCTATCCTCAGGATGAAATCCAAAGGAACCCCCATGAAAATCACTCCACAAGTCTGCGCTGCCCTACTTCTCACAATCGGTATGACCAGCGCAGCGTTTGCCCAGCATGCCGGACATACGGGTCATGCCTCCGCTCAATCTGGCTCGACACTGCCAACCGAGCGCGGCGATGCAACCTTTGCGGCAATCGCCGAGATTGTGCAGATACTCAGCCAGGACCCGGAGACCGATTGGAGCCGCGTCAACATTGAGGCGCTGCGCACCCACCTTGTCGACATGAACATGCTCACCAATAGTGCAAGCATCCAGACTGATGTGATCGAGAACGGTATCACAATGCAGGTGTCTCTCATCGGGCGCACAGGAGAAGCTATCTCACGGATGGTACCTGCACATGGACCTGTGCTGGCCGCTGAAACGGGCTGGTCTTCAGAGGTCAGCATCGGTGATGAGGCTATCACATGGACGGTCACTGCGCTGACCGAAGCGCAAGCGCAACAGATCAAAGCCCTCGGCTTTTTCGGCTTGATGGCCACAGGAGATCACCACCGCGACCACCACATCGCCATCGCCAAAGGTTCTCCCTCACATTGAGTAAACCGCCTTTTGAAAAGCCTTTCAAGCTGGGGAAAGGATATGCATCAAGATACTCAGATGATTTTCATAAGCATCCAGAATATTTTATATTTCCAAATTTCAAAAACGAAATATTGCTCAGCAAGTGGTTTTCTAAATCAGACAACTGATCAGAAAGAACGGTAGCACCAAAGATGCACATGGCCCGTTAGCTTGATGGATTTTATTCGCAATCTGCTGCGTATCGTCGGATTCTTCCAATTCAAACAATAACTGCAAATCCCGATTTAGAATCATAAAAGTAGAGTTTATAACCGCTCGTAACTTGTGTTTCCCAAGAGCTTGCTCGGCGGACTCTAATACGGCGTGATCGATATATATTTTTGTAAAATTTTTACCCCAAGTTTATGGGTTTTTTGTAGCTCTCAATAATCTAAAGATTGTGAATCTTTATACCTTCGCATTCATCTACAAGCATATATTCGGAGAATATGTGAAGAAAGTTATCTTAAGGATAGCGCTACTATACTAAAGTATAGGCTATGGGGAATTCAGAATAGAACATTGATTCTAAATTGCTATTTTGGTCTTTCTCGGTGAGAAGCTACCTCTAAATCTACCCAACGGCCATCAAAGGTTCTCACTATGCATTCCCAAATTCCCATCGTTGAGGACTAAGCAATGTTTCAGGTTGTACTATGCTCTTTCCTTAGCCGACGCGAAGAGCTCCACCTCACCGATTGCGGGAGAAAATCTGAAGATCTCACGTTGATCGCGAAAAAGGAAGCATACGATTTGACACTAGAGGGGCCAAAACCTTCTGACACAAGCACCGTATTGGGATCACCAGGAAATCTTCGGAGAGCTGAAAATTTGCTGAAACCACATCGCAAAATGCGTCATGGATAGATACCGAAAGACCGGTGTCCGAACCCGTTTGTACGCTGTCACCTTGCCTCACATCTAATTAATTTCCGTACCAAAAGAGTCGTTAAATGATCAAATTTCTAAAATCAACCT
>JBALTK010000075.1:0-16523 GCA_036964385.1 Sulfitobacter sp.
CGCGATATCTTTTTCGCTCGCCTACCTCATTGGGGCGGCGATATTATTGACCAATGCGGACCCACGTTTGCTGATCCCGCTGGTGATTTGGTTTGCTGTGTATTTGGCCCTGACGCGCTGGGCGATCCGCAGGATTGGACCAGCATCAAAAGCGGCTTCAGATGCCCGCTCTGTCGTGACGGGGCGCGTGGTTGATGCCTATACGAATATCCATTCGGTTAAGATGTTTGCGCATCACGACCGCGAAGAGCTTTATGCGAAAGAGGCGATTGAAGAGGCCCGCCGAACCTTCCAGATCGAACAGCGCATCTTCACAAAAATGGACTTCTCGTTGGTGCTGCTTAATGGCTTGTTGATCGTAGGAGTTGTCGGTTGGGCGTTGGCTCTTTGGGTACAGGGGCAGGCGAGTGTGGGCACGGTCGCGGCTGCGGCCACGCTGACGCTGCGGCTCAATTCTATGACGGCGTGGATCATGTGGGCGCTTTCGGCCTTCTTTCGTCAGCTTGGGGTGGTGGCCGAAGGGATGGAGACAATTGCGCAACCAATCACTCTCGTTGACGGCCCTGCTGCAAAGCCACTCCAGCTCACTGATGGACGGATAGAAATGACGGGTTTGACGCATCACTACGGGCGTGCATCTGGTGGATTAAATGCAATTGATTTGGTAATCGAGCCAGGCCAAAAGATTGGATTGATCGGACGCTCAGGGGCTGGAAAATCGACCCTACTAAAGCTTCTTTTGCGTTTTTATGATGCTGAAGCTGGACAAATCAGGATTGACGGTCAAGACATTACAACTGTGACTCAAGACAGCCTGCGCCGTCAGATCGGTATGGTGCAACAAGACAGCGCACTCCTTCACCGTTCTGTTATGGAAAATATCCGTTATGGGCGTCCCGAAGCCTCTGAAGAAGAAGCGATCGAAGCGGCGCGGCAAGCCGAAGCGCACGGTTTTATTGGAGAGCTTCAAGACCCAGAAGGGCGCACTGGATATGCATCCCGCGTGGGAGAGCGTGGTGTGAAACTTTCTGGCGGACAGCGTCAGCGCGTAACACTAGCGCGGGTAATCTTGAAAGACGCGCCGATCTTGTTGCTTGATGAGGCGACCAGCGCGCTCGACAGTGAGGTCGAGGCCGTAATTCAACAAACCCTTTATGGCATGATGGAAGGGAAGACCGTCATCGCCATTGCGCATCGGCTGTCCACCATCGCTGAAATGGACCGTATTTTGGTGCTGGATGAGGGCCGGATCGTCGAGGATGGCGATCATGACGCGCTTTTGGCAGACGGCGGACTATATTCACAATTCTGGGCGCGCCAATCTGGTGGGTTCTTGAAAACGGAAGATGATGAAACGTGAATATAGGCAACTGGATTAACGCATTTCGCCCTGCTGACGGGCCGCCTCCACAGGAATTGGGTGCCTTTATGCGCTGGTGTCTGTCCGGGGCATGGCCTGCACTTTGGTTGGCGGCAGCGTTTTCCGCGATTGCTGGGGCGTTAGAAGCTGGGACAGCGCTGATCCTCGGTTGGGTCATTGATGCAACAGTGGTAAGCGGGCCCGAAGCGTTCTTCGATGGCCGCAACACGGCTGTCATCGCCATTTCCATTGCATTTTTCCTTATCGCGCGTCCTGTGCTGTTCGGTCTTTCTGCAGGGTCGAACGCGATTATTGTTCAACCTAACCTCAACCCGCTGGTTTTGTCGCGATTACATCGCTGGTCTTTGGGTCAAAACGTGAGCTTTTTCGATGACGATTTTGCGGGCCGCATTGCGCAAAAACAAATGCAGACAGCGCGCGCTGTCACGGATGTTGCCGCCGAGATGATCAATGTGGTGGCTTTCGCTCTTGCCTCGCTGGTCGGCTCTGTCTTTTTGCTGACGGCAATCAACGGCTGGGTCGCTCTTGGTCTCGCGGTTTGGTTGGTCTTTTACTTCGCGCTGATCAGGTGGTTCTTGCCGCGCATCAGGGTGCGCTCGGCGGCGCGGGCCGGCGCACGCTCTTTGGTTTCAGGGCAGGTGGTTGATACGATTACCAACATCAAAACTGTCAAACTGTTTGCCCATGATGATCACGAAGATCGAGCAGCGCTGGATGCGATGCAGAGCTTTCGAAAGCGATCGTTGGACTACGGCTGGCTCGCCGCTGGTTTCCGGTTCTCGTTGATGAGTCTTGCTGGCATTTTGCCTGTGCTGTTGATCGGCGCGACGGTTTTCCTTTGGCAGCGCAATATGGCGAGTGCGGGTGACATTGCCGCAGCCGGTGCGATTTCTATCAGGATTGCACAGATGACTGGTTGGGTCAGTTTTACGCTGATGGCAATATATTCGAACATTGGTGAAATTGAGGACGGGATGCGTACTCTCACGCCACGCACGCGGTTAGACGATGCGGATGATGCCATGGAGTTGGATACTGCGGGCGGTGAGGTCCGATTTGACGGTGTTCAATTCGCCTATGGCCGTGAGAATGGTGGCATTGAACGAATTGATCTGACCATCGGAGCAGGTGAGAAGCTGGGTGTTGTAGGCGCCTCGGGTGCGGGTAAGTCGACCTTGGTAGCACTCATGCTGAGGCTTTATGAAGCCGAGCAAGGCAGAATATTAATTGATGGTCAGGACATTACAGAAGTGACCCAAGAGAGCTTGCGGCGCTCTATCGCGATGGTCACGCAAGAGACGGCAATGTTCAATCGTTCGGCGCGCGAGAATATTATGTATGGCCGCCCCGATGCTTCGGAAGAGGAGATGGTTGCAGCGGCAAAGCAAGCGGAGGCGCATGAATTCATTCTTGAGCTTGAGGATCACAAGGGGCGGACGGGATATGACGCCCACTTGGGGGAGCGCGGTGTGAAGTTGTCAGGCGGACAACGCCAACGCATCGCGCTGGCCCGTGCGATCCTCAAAAACGCGCCTATTCTGGTACTCGACGAAGCGACAAGCGCCCTCGATAGTGAGGTCGAAGCCTCTATCCAAACTGCGCTGGAGCGCGTGATGGAAGGCAAGACCGTCATGGCAATCGCGCACCGTCTGTCCACTCTGCGAGAGATGGACCGGATCGTCGTGCTTGACCAAGGACGCATTGCTGAGTCGGGCACGCATGAGGAGCTTTTAGAGCTAAATGGTCTTTATGCTGGGTACTGGGAGCGGCAATCAGGCGGCTTTCTCGATATTAAGGCTGCGGAATAGGGGCTGGCGGCAGGCCGCGCGCGGCGCTATGGCGGGGGCATGACAGAATATAGCATAAAACGACTTGGCATTTTTGGTGACGGCATTGCCGAGGGGCCGGTATTTGTACCGATGACCCTTCCGGGTGAGGTTGTGACAGGCACGCTTGAGGGGACTACCCTGAGCGATGTGAAAATCATAACGCCATCAGATGACCGTGTTGCACCGCCGTGCAAACACTTCAAATCTTGCGGTGGATGCCAGCTTCAACACGCCTCCGACGCTGTCGTGGAGGCCTTCAAAACGGATATCATTGCGCAGGCTTTGGCCGCTCAGGGTATCAAGACCGAGATCAGACAGATTGTGACCTCTCCTGCGCAATCGCGTCGCCGGGCAACTTTTGCTGCGCGTCGTACCAAGAAGGGGACTATGTCCGGCTTCCATGGTCGTGCGTCCGGCACTGTGATCGAAATTCCGGACTGTAAGCTGGTAGAGCCAGAGTTGCTCGCTGCGCGCGATATTGCGGAATCACTGGCCGAACTGGGTGGGAGCCGCAAGGCAACGCTTGCTGTGACTGTCACTACCTCACGGGTCGGTCTGGATATTCAGGTGAGCGGTGGTAAGCCGATTGATGGACAACTCCGCATTACGCTGGCGGCGCTATGTGACAGTCGCGGTTTTGCACGCCTGACGTGGGACGATGAGGTTATCGCCCAACGCGCCCCGCCTGTACAACGCTTCGGTGTCGCCGATGTTTGCCCACCGCCTGGTGCATTCATGCAGGCCACGGCCCACGGCGAGGCCCATCTGCTTGCTGCGGTGCAAGAGGCCGTCGGCGACGCAAAGCGTGTGATCGATCTGTTTGCAGGGTGCGGGACATTTACGCTGCCGTTGGCCAAAAACGCCGAGGTTTTCGCTGTTGAGGGCGATAAGCTTATGATGGCCGCTATGGACAAAGGCTGGCGTATGGCTGTGGGTCTCAAAACAGTGACCCATGCCGCCCGCGACTTGTATCGCCGTCCGCTGCTGCCTGACGAGTTCAAGAAATATGATGCTGTAGTGATGGATCCGCCCCGAAACGGAGCAGAGGCACAAACCGCCGAGTTGATACGAAGCGATATTAAGCGGGTAGCGTATGTCTCCTGTAACCCTGTTACTTTTGCACGGGACGTGGCGCAGATGATTGCTGGCGGTTTCACGCTCGATTGGGTGCAGCCTGTGGATCAATTCCGTTGGTCGTCTCACGTTGAACTTGCCGCACAATTGAGCCGCGCCTGACTCGCGAAAATTTGCTGTTTTACATAATTGACAGCTTTGTGATCCGCGGAATTATTGTTATAGGGTAAGCAATAATAGTCCGATAACGGATAGAGGCAGCAGTGTATGAAACGTAGACATCTTATTCTTGGTGGCGCAGCAGTCGCGACCCTTGGGGCGTGCGCTCCCAGCAAATTCAAGCGTTATAAGGGCCCTGAGGTAACAGGCGTCGTTGTGAACAAAGGTGAGCGGAAGATGTATCTTCTGAGCAACGAGCGCGTGCTAAAAGAATATGACATTCTGCTCGGATTTGCCCCCGAAGGCCACAAGGTCGTTGAGGGAGATGGCAAAACACCAGAGGGTGTTTACCGCATCGATCGACGGAACCCAAACAGCCGCTTTCATCTGTCGCTGGGAATATCTTACCCGAATGAACAAGATATTCGCGTGGCAAAAGAGCTTGGGAAGTCTCCTGGCGGAGAAATTTTCATTCACGGTCAAAAGCATCCTTTGCGTAAAGACGCAGGGGATTGGACGTGGGGATGTATCGCTGTGACGAACAAGCAGATTGAAAATCTTTATGCGATGATCAAAGACGGCACACCGATCGCGATCAATCCGTAACGAGTCTGGGTTTTTAGGGTTGATCCAGTTGATCCGTTAGATCAACCGCCAAGAACCATCGTCCACCAGATTTTACCGTTATTTTCCTGAAACCATGAAATGCCCATCATGCGCGCCTCGGGTGACATGATGATGCGGCGTGTATCAGGCTGTGCCATCCACGCGCCAAGCGTTTCGAGCTCACTCTCGTAAGTTTCGGAAATGACTTCACCCACAAGTTTCCCGGAGAAACCTGCGCGGCGCACCCGATCTACTGGGGATGAACCGTCAGAGCCAAAGTGCCAAGGGCGGTTCTGGACTTGCATATCGCGAGAATGTGTCGCCGCAGCGGCAGTTAGCTGTGGATCAAGCTGTATGGGGGCCAAACTGGATGCACCGCGAAGTGCATTGACCGAATCGAGCATCCGAAACGGAATTTTGTCTGCTTCGCGTCCACTGATCTTATAGGCCTTGGGAACGGGGCGACCGTCAGCGCCCAATGTGGGGGCGGCGGGTTGGCATGCTGACAAAGCCATGACTGCAACCAACAAAAGAGTGAAAAGACGGATCATTACGCTACTCCAAGCCTAAATGTGTTCATTTCCATTACATGCTGAGTTGCAACAGTTCAAACGTACATCGCGGTGTTTCGCCTATCTCATAGCGGTTTGATTTGAAAACGTGTCTTTGTAGCAATATATGATCAAGTATTGAGCTTTCTCAGCCGGAGACATGAAATGTCGAACAGTACTTTTGAAATAACTTCACGCCGTGGTTTCCTTGCAGGGAGCGCCGCAATGTTGGCAGCACCTGCGATTGCCCAGTCGTCTGATGTGAATAGCCAAGCCACAACAGAGACAGAGCGCGATGTCACCGAAGTGGTGCGCCGCAATATTTCCAGCTTTCGCACGTTGGATTGGCAGCCATATTTTGACAATACACGGAATGGAGCGATCCTTGTCGATATCGACAGCCGCGCTGTGCACTTCTGGTCCGAGGATCAGAGCGAGTACAAGCTGTACCCGTCCAGTGTTCCTTTGACCCAAGAGCTCACACGCCGCGGTCGTACCCAGATTACCAAAATGGTTGTCGGCCCAAGCTGGCGCCCAACGCCTTCAATGCTTGAGCGTAACCCCGAGTGGCCGAAATTTATTGGACCTGGCCCTGATAACCCCCTTGGCACGCATGCAATGCACCTGAGCTGGACCTATTACCGTATCCACGGCACCCACGACACGCGCAAGATCGGGCGTCGGTCTTCCAATGGCTGTATTGGTCTGTACAACGAGCATGTTGCCGAGCTGTTTAGTAAGGCAAAAGTGGGCACTCAAGTGTTGCTAATTTGACGACATTTGCATGTGACTCGTAAAGGCTTCATGAATCAATGTTCCCATTTGGCTGCAGATGCTATTTAGAAAAAAGTACTACGAGGTACTTTTTGGGCGCATTCCATGCTGAGAATCATGCTGCGCCATCTTCTGGAGGTTATTTACTATGAAAAAATTCGTTCTTGCCGCTGCTCTGACAGTTGTTGCTTCTTCCGCGTTTGCTGGCTCGCTTGCAGACCCGATCATTGAAGCACCAGTTATCGTTGAAGAAGCAACAAGCTCTTCCGCTGGCATTCTGGTTCCACTGCTTCTGCTGGTTCTGGTTGCTGCTGCTGTTGCATCCGACTAAATTTCGGTCTTTGACTGAATCGAAAAAGGCGGCGCAATGCGCCGCCTTTTTTGTGTTTGATACCATTCTAAACTTGGCACTTGGCGAGTATTTATCAAATCCAGCCTAACAAATTCTCGCGGATGATATTCGTCAACGCAGTGATATGTGCGTCGTCATCGTTCAGGCAGGGGATGTAGGTGAAGTGTTCACCACCAGCCTCTTCAAAGCTCTCGAAAATCTCTTCGTTGATCTCTTCCAGTGTCTCAATGCAGTCGGCAGAAAATGCAGGCGCGCAGACGGCGATGTTCTTTTTTCCCTGCTCAGCCAAACGCGCAACTTCCTCAACAGTGTAGGGCTGCAACCACTCTTCGGGGCCAAATTTTGACTGGAAGGTGGTTTTGATCTCGGTGTCGTCCCAGCCCAGACGCTCTTTGAGCAGGCGCGTCGTTTTCTGGCACTGACAGTGGTAGGGATCGCCCTCCATCAGATAGCGTTTTGGCACACCGTGATATGAGCAGACCAGAATATCGGGCCGCGTCTCAAGCTCGGCATATTTCGCCTCGATCGATTTGGCGAGCGCGTCGATGTAATCAGGGCGGTCAAAGTACGGCTGAACTGTGCGGCTCGCGGGTTGCCATTTCTCTTTGGCCAGCGCCTCGAAAAACTTGTCACAGGCCGTGGCCGAGGTCGCACCAGCGTAATGCGGATAAAGCGGGAAGAAGAGGATCTTGGTACAGCCAGCCTTCACCAGTTTTTCAACCTTGCTTTGCGTCGATGGGTTACCATACCGCATGCAGTATTCGACCATCACATCATCGCCATAGCTTTTTTGCATCTCTGCCGCGATCTTGGCTGTCTGTGCTTTCGTGATCGTAAGTAGCGGGCTCTCATCGGCCTCTTCGTTCCAGATGGATTTGTAAGCGGCACCAGAAGTGAAAGGGCGCTTTGTCAAAATGACCAACTGCAACAATGGCTGCCAAAGCCATGGGGAGTAGTCGATTACACGGCGGTCCGACAAAAACTCACCCAGATAGCGGCGCATCGACCAGTAATCGTAGCTGTCTGGCGTCCCTAAATTCCCGACCAGCACACCGATCTTCGGGCGCATAACTGGTGGATGGTCCGCGTCAGCGTGGACGGGGCATTTTGCGGTGTCGGCGGGGCGCGTATCTGTCATTGAGCTATCCTGCATGGTCTGGTCACTCACTTAGTTGGATTTCACGCGGGGTCAATCGCGTAGGGGTTTTTCGGGCGTGCCGAGGGCATCGCTTAGCCGCTGTTGGGCCGATCCTGGACGCAAAGGTTGTGGCTGTGATGCGTCAGGTGACCATCCTGTAAGGACTTGCAGTTCAAAGCTAGCCTTTAACCGGCCAGAGGGTGCGGCAAAGTGTTCCGCATAGAGCTCTTGTGCCTTTTCAAACACCGCACGGCCGGTCGGACGTCTCAATCGCGCGCTGAGCGCGTTGGTCTCGCCCATAGCGCGCAGGTCGTGCATCAGGTGCCAGATATCACGATACTCAACAGTCAGTGTCGCGGTATCAGCGACAGGTAGCGCGAAACCCGCCCGTTGTAGGAGCCCCCCCAGATCGCGCAGTTCTGGCATCGGCGCAACTCGGGGCGAGAGGCCACCCGTCACAGCAATTTCTGCTTCGCCCAGCGCGCGACGTAATTCCTGCAAAGTGTCCCCGCCAAAGCTGATCGCGATGAACAACCCGTCAGGCTTGAGGGCACGGCGGCATTGAATGAGTTGGCCCACAGGATCATTTGCCCAATGCAATCCCATTACGTGAGCGACCAAATCGTGCGACTGCGGAACAAGGTCTAATGTTTCTGTATCGGATGCAATCTTGGCGTCAGGGTGCAATGGTGACCAGAAATCGGCAAAGCCTGTGACGATCGCTGGCGCGGTAAACGACTTGTTAACCATATCTAGACGATCTTGAAGTTCATCCGCCGCGGCAGAGTGCAGGAACAATCCGTCCAGTGTGGCGCGGATGCGATGTGCGCTCAGGGCGCTGGGGTCTGTCATGGATGTTGTCATAAAGAGGATATAGGCGGGTGTTGTCACAACTTCAAACAGCAGTCTCGCTGATCTATCCTCCGCGCTGCATTACTTGCGGCGACACAGTGGAAAGTGACTTTGGTCTCTGCGGAACGTGCTGGCGCGATACTGCGTTTTTGGGAGGTATGATCTGCGATTGTTGTGGCGCGCCCTTGCCCGCAGGCGGAGACGGGACAGACCATCACTGTGACGCTTGTATGCAGGCGCCTAAACCATGGGTACAGGGGCGGGCCGCGCTGATCTACCGCGATACTGGTCGCAAGATTGTGCTCGCGCTCAAACATGGGGACAGGCAAGAAATGGCACGGCCTGCCGGTCTGTGGATGGCGAATATGATGCGCGGCCTTGTGGCCGAGGATGCGATTGTAGTGCCTGTGCCGCTGCACTGGTCCCGATTGCTCAAGCGGCGGTACAACCAGTCCGCCCTGCTGGCAAAAGTCGTAGCGGATAAGCTGAACCTCGAATGGTGTCCCGACGCGCTGGTCCGGGTGCGGCGTACCGTTTCCCTTGAGGGAATGAGCCATAGCGCACGCTTTGAAATCCTTGAGAACGCGATCCGACCACATCCGAAACGTGGTACTCTTCTCGAGCGTCGGCCCGTCCTTCTCATCGACGATGTGATGACCACTGGCGCAACCTTATTGGCCTGCACAAGGGCCTGTATGGATGCTTCGTCTGGTCCTGTTCGCGTTCTAACCCTAGCAAGAGCGGGAAAAGACGCTTAAATCCTTTTCCAACCCCTGTTGAAAAGGAACACATTATGAAACCTGTAGAAATTTACACCTCCCCCCTTTGTGGCTTTTGCCATGCGGCCAAGCGTCTCTTGAACCAAAAAGGCGTGAGCTTTTCCGAAGTGGACGTGTTGGTCAATCCTGATCGCAAGCCAGAGATGATCCAGCGTGCAGGTGGTGCGCGCACTGTTCCGCAGATCTTTGTTGGCGACATTCACGTTGGTGGCTGTGATGAGCTTCACGCGCTTGAGCGTGCAGGCAAGCTCGACGCGCTGCTGGCGGCATGAAGGCAGCGATCCTCCAACTGAACGTGAGTGATGATCCGGCGGCCAATCTGGCCGTGACTCGCGCGATGTTGGGGGATGCTGTGGCACAGGGGGCAGAGTTTGTCCTCACGCCGGAAGTGACAAATTGCATTTCCACCAATCGGGATCACCAGCGCAGTGTTTTGCACCATGAGGCTGACGATTCCACGCTGTCAGGGCTTCGTGAGGATGCGAAGGTGTTGGGCATCTGGCTTTTGATTGGCTCGATTGGGCTCAAAACGGGTGACGTGGACGGACGGTTTGCGAACCGTTCTTTCCTGATTGATCCGCAGGGCGAGATTGCTGCGCGTTACGACAAAATACATATGTTCGACGTGCAGGTAACACCTACAGAGACCTACAACGAGTCCTCTGCATACCGCCCGGGTACGCAGGCAATTCTTGCGCGCACGCCCTTTGCCAATATCGGAATGACGATTTGCTACGATCTGCGCTTTCCCACCCTGTACCAAACGTTAGCAGAGGCGGGCGCACGGATTCTCACGGTGCCATCCGCGTTTTCCCCCGTCACAGGTGCCGCGCATTGGCACAGTCTGCTGCGTGCTCGCGCTATAGAAACGGGATGTTATGTCATAGCGCCCGCGCAGACGGGCACACATGCAAGCCCTACACACAAAACCCGCGATACCTACGGTCATTCATTGGTTGTGGCGCCATGGGGTGAGGTGATCCTAGACGCAGGGACGGATGCAGGGGTATATACGTTTGAGTTGGATCTTGCGCAAACCGAGGCGGCCCGCGCAAAAGTCCCCAGCATGAGTCACAAACGCCCTTTCAGCGGACCAGTATGAGCGAAGATTCACATACCCTTGCGATTATGCTGTTCAGTGAGGTTCTGGGCGCAGAGCAGATATTGCGCAGTCGGTTGAGCAAGGTGCTGCCCAAGGGCATGGAAATTTCCCACTTTGCCGTATTGAACAACCTCGCATGGCGTGATGTGGAACGCTCTCCAGCGCAATTGGCCGAGATATTTCATGTCACACGCGGCGCAATGACAAACACCCTGACTAAGTTGGAGTGGGCCGGTTACATCCATATCCGCCCTGACTGGGATGATGCACGGCGCAAGGTTGTGAGCATAAGTCCCGCAGGTCGTCAGGCCCGTGAGGATGCGTTGAGCCAGATTGCACCTATGATCACCAAAGTGGTTGATGACCTTGGTGAGGACAAAGCCCGCGCGGCGCTGCCGATCCTGCGGGAGCTGCGTAGGCAGATAGATTAGGCTGTGGGCTTGAGGCTTGCTGTGACGTAATTCACGCTGAGATCCTTTGCCGAGAGGCTCCAGCTCCACAAGAGTGGATTAAAGACGAACCCCTTCCGATCCACAGGCTCCAATCCCGCTTCGGCCAACAGGTTATAAAGCTCTTCTGGCGTGATAAATTTGGACCATTCGTGGGTGCCTTTGGGAAGCCACCGCATGACATGCTCTGCCCCGATAATCGCCACCACATAGGATTTTGCGTTCCGGTTGAGCGTGGAGCAGATGTGCAGCCCACCGGGTTTCAGCAACTCACGACAGGCAGTGAGATAGCTTATGGGGGAGGCAACATGCTCGACCACTTCCATGTTCAGTACCACGTCGAATTGCTCACCTGCCTCAGCTAGGGCTTCGGCGGTGGTGTGGCGATAATCAATGGTCAGGCCTGATTGCTCCGCATGGATTTGCGCTACAGGGATGTTGCCAGCCGCAGCATCGGCCCCCACAACGGTCGCGCCCAGACGGGCCATAGGCTCGGAGAGCAGACCGCCACCGCAACCGATATCAAGGATACGCAGCCCTTTGAGCGGTTCAGGTTGCGTGAGATCACGGTCGAACTCTCCCGCGATCTGGTTCGTTATGTAATCAAGGCGGCAAGGATTGAGCATATGCAATGGCTTGAACTTGCCTTCGGTGTCCCACCACTCGGCGGACATGGCTTCGAACTTTGCGACTTCACCGTCGTCGACCGTGCTCTGATGTGCTTGCATTCTGGCGCTCCTCGTATTCAATGTATGCTCAACCTATATAGGCTCGTAATGGATAAGACCCACGATCAAAAGCGCGCAGTGCAATATCTGTATCCACCGACTGACCCGTTTGACCGGCGTATGCTGGCCGTGGGGCAGGGGCATGAAATATACGTTGAGCAGTGCGGCAACCCACATGGCATCCCTGTTGTGGTCTTGCACGGCGGTCCGGGTGGCGGATGCAGTCCATCGATGCGGCGCTATTTCAATCCAGCAATCTTTCGGGTGATCCTGTTTGACCAGCGTGGATGTGGACGCTCGACCCCCCACGCTTCGTGCACGGACAACACCACTTGGCATTTGGTCGCCGATATCGAACTGATTCGTGAAACCCTTGGTATTGCTCAGTGGGTTGTATTTGGCGGCAGTTGGGGTGCGACACTTTCCCTGATCTACGCCCAAACCCATCCCGCCTCAGTGCGCAATCTGGTGCTGCGCGGTGTGTTTTTGATGACGCAGGTAGAGCTTGATTGGTTCTATGGAGGGGGCGCTGGGAAATTCTGGCCCGAAGTCTGGGGCAAATTCATCGCCCTTGTTCCTGAAGATGAGCGTGACAACTATATCAAGGCTTACCACCGCCGCCTGTTTTCTGACGATATGGGACAGCAAACCCGCTTTGCCCGTGCATGGTCGGGCTGGGAAAATGCCCTCGCCTCTATCTCCTCCACAGGTCAGATGATGGAAGGGCCTGGCGAGTACGCGCGCGCCTTTGCACGGCTTGAGAATCACTATTTTATCAACAACGGTTTTCTGGAGTATGATGGCCAAATACTTGCCCAGATGGACCGCATCGCCCATATTCCGGGTGTGATTGTGCAGGGGCGGTACGACATGATCTGTCCGCCGGCCAGCGCCTATTCCATAGCAAAGGTTTGGCCAAAAGCTGAACTTAAGATGGTGCGCAACGCAGGTCATGCATTGTCTGAACCGGGAATAAGTGCCGAACTGGTCCGTGCTATGGACAGGATTGCAGTCACATGAGTCGCAAACCCCTTGATCGTCGGGCGCTGTTTTCGAGTGCTGCCGCTGCTGCATTGCTTGCTGCGACCGGAGTGAGTGCGGGACCTTTGCCCCAACGCGGTGGAAAGCTCCGTCTTGCGCTGTCTGGTGCTGCGCGCAGTGATGACTGGACCCGCGGTGAGGGGTTGTTCATGCAGGTTGCGCGTCTTGGCCTTGTGTATGAGACCCTGACTGAAATTGCTGCAGACGGAACGCTGCGTGCTGAGTTGGCAACGGCATGGCGCAGCTCACCTGACGCGCGCATCTGGACCTTCGATTTGCGGCGTGGCGTTACGTTCCACGATGGCGTGCCCTTTACCGCTGATGATGTCGTGCATAGCCTTGCGGCGCTGGGCGATGTCCGGGGACGAGGTTCAGGCAGCGTCCAGATCACGTTGACCGACCCTGACCCCGCATTTCCTTTCAAGCTGAGCAATGCAGAAAACGTGATCCGCCCCGCACATGCTCCGAACGAAGGTGTAGGCAGTGGCCTTTATCGCGTACGTCACTTCGCTGCGGGTCAGCAGCTTTTGGCCGAGCGGGTCACGACCCATTGGAAAGACGGACAGGCAGGATGGTTTGATGCCGTTGAACTTGTGTCGATTCCGTCTTCTTCGGTGCGTGCGCAGGCGATGGCTGAGTATCTGGTGGATGGTGCTGATATTGCTGACGCTTCAGCGTTGACAGGATTTGATGATATCGCTGTTTGTGATGGTCAGGCCGTTGCGCGCAGCGTGGCGATGCCGATGACACTGGGGCGCGGCGTGTTTGATGATCTGCGCGCCGCCCAACGGTGGTGGGGGGCTTGATGTTTTGTATGCCTGCGCGTATATGGAGATCAACAGCGCGTCGCTCGGGTCCAAACCAAGCGTCCACCGAACCTGATACACGGGCCGCGCGCCCGTTTTTTTGTGCTTAAACCCAAGTGAGAATATGAACAACGATCTGATCGCAAAAGCAGCTATGGACCGGCGTCTGGCCGAGATCATTACCCCCGTCATTGAAGACATGGGGTACGAGCTGGTGCGCGTGCGTTTGATGAGCGGCAAAACCTCGACCTTGCAGATCATGGCCGACAAGCCTGATGGTGGTATCGAAGTTGACGATCTAGCACAGATCAGCACTGCCGTTGGCGCGGTGTTGGACGTCGAAGATCCGATCATTGACGAATACGCGCTTGAGGTTTCCAGTCCGGGCATCGACCGTCCGCTGACGCGCCTCAAGGACTTTGCAAATTTCGAAGGGTATGAAGCCAAGATCGAAACTGATGATCTAATTGACGGTCGCCGCCGCTTTAAAGGTGAGTTGGCGGGCGTCGAAGGTAATGAAGTACTGATCAACATCGAAGAGGGCACTGTTGGCCTTCAGTTCGAGTGGCTGACAGATGCCAAGCTGGTTCTGACAGACGAGCTGATCAAAGAAATGCTGCGCCAACGCAAAGCGTCTGGCGTGATCGACGAGACTCAATTTGACGAAGTTCAGACGCACCTGTCTGACGAGGGAGAAAAATAATGGCCATTACATCCGCAAACCAGCTTGAGCTTTTGCAAACTGCCGAAGCTGTTGCCCGTGAAAAGATGATTGACCCCGTGCTGGTGATCGAAGCGATGGAAGAATCCCTCGCCCGTGCTGCGAAGTCTCGCTATGGCGCGGAAATGGACATTCGTGTTGAGATCGACCGGAAAACAGGTCGCGCTACATTCACCCGCGTGCGCACTGTTGTAGCCGATGATGAGCTTGAGAACTATCAGGCGGAGTTTACTGTTGCTCAAGCCAAAGAATATATGGCCGACCCAGAAGTTGGTCAGGAATTCATCGAAGAAGTTCCACCCGTAGAGATGGGCCGCATCGCGGCGCAGTCGGCCAAGCAGGTTATCTTGCAAAAGGTCCGCGAAGCGGAGCGTGATCGCCAGTTCGAAGAATTCAAAGACCGCGCAGGCACAATTGTTAACGGTCTGGTCAAGCGTGAAGAATATGGCAACGTGATCGTTGATGTGGGTGCTGGTGAAGCAATCCTGCGCCGCAACGAGAAGATCGGTCGCGAATCGTATCGCCCGAACGATCGTATCCGCGTCTACATCAAGGAAGTGCGCCGCGAGCAGCGTGGCCCGCAGATTTTCTTGTCCCGTACAGCACCTGAATTCATGGCTGAGCTGTTCAAGATGGAAGTGCCTGAAATTTATGACGGCATCATCGAGATCAAAGCGGTTGCGCGTGACCCCGGTTCACGCGCCAAGATTGCCGTGATTTCTTATGACAACTCCATCGACCCTGTCGGTGCCTGTGTTGGTATGCGCGGTAGCCGTGTTCAGGCCGTTGTGAACGAGCTTCAGGGCGAAAAGATCGACATTATTCCATGGAATGAAGACACACCAACATTCCTCGTGAACGCACTTCAGCCTGCGGAAGTTTCCAAAGTTGTTCTCGACGAAGAAGCTGGCAAAATCGAAGTTGTTGTTCCCGAAGAGCAGCTGTCGCTCGCGATTGGTCGTCGTGGCCAAAACGTACGTCTGGCAAGTCAGCTTACAGGTCTCGACATCGACATTATGACAGAAGAGCAAGAAAGCTCGCGCCGTCAGGCCGAGTTCGAACTGCGCACCAAGCTGTTTATGGACAACCTTGATCTGGATGAGTTCTTTGCCCAGCTCTTGGTTTCCGAAGGGTTCACCAGCCTTGAAGAAGTCGCATATGTCGAAGTTTCTGAACTTTTGGTCATTGACGGCGTTGATGAAGCAACTGCTGGCGAATTGCAGGCCCGTGCCCGCGATGTGCTTGAGGCGCAGAACAAAGCCGCTCTTGATGCGGCCCGTGCCCTCGGTGCCGAGGACAGCCTGATCAACTTTGAAGGTCTGACGCCACAAATGGTCGAAGCACTCGCCAAAGATGATGTGAAAACACTTGAGGATTTCGCCACTTGCGCGGATTGGGAGCTAGCCGGTGGCTGGACCACAGAGAACGGTGAGCGCGTCAAAGACGACGGCACACTGGAGCCATTCGAGATGACACTCGAGGAAGCGCAGGCTATGATTATGACGGCCCGTGTTATGTTGGGTTGGGTCGATCCTGCTGATCTTGAAGCTGACGCCGAAGAAGACGTCGATGCAGATGAGGAGGCCGAGGCCTGATCGTAGGCCTCGGGTAGGAACAGCATGGGACGCGGTGGCGCATCCAAAGATCGCGAGAGCGGCGAAGAGCGTAAGTGCATTGCTACGGGCGAAGTGCAACCAAAGTACCGGTTGATACGTTTCGTAGTAGGGCCTGACGGTCAGGTGTTTGCTGACGTGATGGGCAAGTTGCCTGGTCGCGGTATGTGGGTGAGCGCGGATCGCGATGCCCTCGAACTGGCCGTGAAAAAAGGGTTGTTCTCGCGCAGTGCGAAGCAACCTGTTAAAACACCAGAAAATCTGGTGGACGAAGTTGAAAAGCAGTTGGCCCGCCGTGTGGTGGACCTTATCTCAATGCAACGCAAAGCGGGTAAAGCCGTGGCAGGCTATGAGAAGGTCAAAAGCTGGCTGCAAACAGAGGAAGCTTTAGTGTTGATCCAAGCTGTGGACGGATCAGGGCGCGGTAAATCAAAACTGAGTACTCCGCATTACGGACACTATATCGGGTGTCTTACGGCGGATGAATTGGGTTTGGCATTCGGACGCCAAACTGTGATACATGGGGCGCTCGCCTCTGGTGGACTCACTCTGCGTGTTGTAGAGGAAG
>JBALTK010000076.1:0-16491 GCA_036964385.1 Sulfitobacter sp.
GGTCCAAGCATCCAGATGCCAAAGCTTTGCAGCGGGCTGCGCGCATCGATGCGGTTCATCTCTTCGTGAAAAATCTTTTCCTGATCGCGGGTCAGCCCAGCACCGCCATACTCGACAGGCCATGTAGGCACGGTGTAACCTTTTGACGAACAGCTATCCAACCACGCCTTTTGCGCATCAGAAGTAAAAACCCAGTTTTTGCCGCCCCAGCAGATGCCTTCTTCGGTGGCACCGCCACCGCGCATCTCTGGCGGGCAATTCACCTCCAGCCACTCGCGCAACTGCGCACGAAAATCATCCGTCGATTGAACCTCGGACATCTCAACTCCTCCCGTTAGTTGCGCGTGGCCTCTTGCGAACCACCATTCCGCACAGCAGAATTGCATTTCGAAATTCGATTGACAAGTAAGAGTTGCGCTGGCCCTTTAAGAGCCAAATCACCTTAAGGAGATCCCCAGATGAAAGCGATGTTAAGCCACGAGCCCGGTGGGCCGGAAACCTTGAAACTCACCGAGATGGAGGCTCCAGAGCCATCCAAGAAGCAGGTGCGCATTCGCATCCGTGCGGCGGGTTTGAACTTCCCCGACACCCTGATTATCAAGGACATGTACCAGATGAAGCCGCCTCGTCCCTTCGCCCCCGGTGGTGAAGTTGCGGGCGAAATCGAGGCCGTTGGCGAGGCCGTGACAAACCTCAAAGTAGGCGACCGTGTTCTCGGCATGTCGGGCTTTGGCGGATTTGCCACGCACATCATTATGGACGCCGAACGAGTCATGAAAATCCCCGATGCGATGCCATATGACGAAGCGTCATGTTTGGTGCTGACCTACGGCACATCCCACCACGCGCTCAAAAACCGCGCCGAGATCAAGCCGGGCGAATCGCTGCTCATCCTTGGAGCGGCAGGCGGTGTTGGTGCTGCAGCGATCGAGTTGGGAAAAGCGGCAGGCGCGCGTGTTATCGCGGCTGTATCCTCTGAGGACAAAGCGCAATTCTGTCGCGACCTTGGTGCGGATGAAACAATCATCTACACCCGCGACATGGATGACCGCGCCGCGCAAAAAGCGTTCAGTGCCAAAATCAAAGAGCTCGCAGGCGGTGACGGTGTTGATGTTGTCTATGATGCTGTGGGCGGGGCCTATGCCGAACCTGCCGTGCGCGCGCTGGCGTGGAAGGGCCGCTTCCTCGTGGTGGGCTTCCCTGCCGGTATCCCGAAAATTCCGCTAAACCTGACGCTGCTAAAAGGCACGCAAATCGTTGGTGTCTTCTGGGGCGCGCACACGCTGCGCGAGCCTGAGATGCACGCGGAAAACATGGCCGAGCTTTTCGCCATGTATAAAGACGGCAAAATCAAGCCACGCATCTCCGCGCGCTTCCCGCTGGAAAAAGCCGCCGATGCGCTCAACCTGATGATGGACCGCAAGGTTCTGGGCAAAGTCGTTCTGGACGTCGATTAGCCCCTATGCCTGTCTCTAACATAAATACTTCGTGGCGCGCCTCAAAGGTGCGCCACGTCATTGAATCCCCGCAGGGTCATCTGGTCACCGTGAATAACGATCCGGCTGATCGACCCGTTATCAGCACCGTTGAAGCCAAAATTCCGCGCACCGGTGACATGAGACAACGCGGCACCAACCACCCCGCCATGCACCACGACCGCAACCAACTGGTCAGGATGTGCGTCCGCGATACGGCGCAATCCGCGCACCACGCGGGTCTGCAATTCAACAAACGTCTCTGCGTTCGGCAGCTCGCCCCAGCATTCTTTTTCCCGCGCCCGCAAAAACGCCGGATCATTTTCGGCAGCGCGAAAGCGGAATTCGCCCCCATCCCAATCACCCAAAAACACTTCACGCAGATCCGCCTCAACGCGCGGCGTGATCCCCAACGCGGCCGCCAGCGGCGCCGCTGTTTGGTGCGTACGTTGCATGGTCGTGACATAAATCGCGTGGATTGCTTCGGACTTCAGGCGCTCTCCAACTGCGATCGCTTGCGTCTCACCTTCGGGCCGCAATGCCGGATCACCCTGCCCGTCTACCATGGGAAACATCTCGCCGCGCTTTGCAGCCTGCGTCTCGCCGTGACGGATCAACAGAATATCGCAGGCGCCTTTCGCGGGGGAAAACCTGTGCTGCCGTGCCTCGTTGCTCATATCTAACCCTTTCAAAATCTTCTCACTTAATAAGGACTATAAAATGACAAACCGCCAGATCGTCGTTGCCGAATTACCAAAAGGTCAACTGACACCCGCCAACTTCTCGATGACAGAATCCGCAATGCCAACACCCGCCGAGGGAGAAGTGCTCCTGCGTGTCATCCTCATGTCTATCGACGCTGCCAACCGCTCGTGGATGCAAGGTGCGACCTACCGCGCGGCTGTTAACGCAGGCGATCCAATGCCAACCTACGCAATCTGCGAAGTAGCACAATCCAACTCGCCTCGTCTCACCGTCGGTGACATCGTCGCCTCCGAAGCGACATGGTCCGACTACGTCACAATGCCTGCGCATAAAGTACAAAAACTGCCAAAGGTGCCAACCTTGTCGCACCTGATGTCCGTTTTCGGCATCGCGGGCAAAACTGCCTACCACGGCCTGATGTCTATTGGTCAGCCCCAGCCGGGTGAAACCGTTTTGGTTTCCGCTGCTGCTGGGTCCGTTGGCGGCTATGTTGGGCAAATTGCCAAATCACTTGGCTGCCGTGTCGTCGGCATCGCTGGTGGGCAGGAAAAATGTGACTGGGTCGTAAGTGAGCTGGGCTTTGATGCCTGCATCGACTACCGCGCGGATGGCCTGTTTAAAGCATTGCGCGCCGCCTGTCCTGAAGGGGTCGATGTCTACTTTGACAATGTGGGTGGCACCATTCTGGAAACCTCCCTTAACCTCATGAACGAGCGTGGGCGCATCGTATGTTGTGGTGCAATCAGCCAGTACGAGAGCACGGCCCCTTCTGGTCCGCGCAACTTGCCCGGCGCAATTGTAGTGAAACGCCTCAAGATGGAAGGCTTCATCGTCATGGATTTTGCCCATAACGATGCAATAGCCATCCGCGCCATGCAGGGCATGATTGCCCGCAGTCAACTGAAAGTAACCGAAGACATTGTGGAAGGACTGGAGAATGCTCCTGCCGCACTGATCGGCCTGCTGAACGGCGATAACAAGGGCAAGCGCATGGTGCGCGTGTCCGCTGATCCATCCTGAGGAGGCACTGATATGTCTGCACGCGATACCGCACTAAACGAGAGCGAAAAACTCATCGGCACCGAAGTAGGTGTCTCGAATTGGATCACTGTCGATCAAGCGATGATCGATCAATTCGCAAAAACCACACAAGACGAACAGTGGATTCACATCGATCCAGAACGCGCCGCCGCCGAGACACCCTTTGGCGGAGCAATCGCGCACGGGTTCCTCACACTCTCGCTCGCCAGCCGTTTTGCCTATGATTGCTTCAACATGTTACCGGGTCAGGTGATGGGCATCAATTACGGCATGAACAAGCTACGGTTCCTAAAGCCAGTCCTTGCCGGTAGCCGCCTGCGCGGGCGCTTCACTTTGCAAAAGGTGACCTCCAAAGGTCCGACAAACCTGCTCCGCGAGAACCTGCTCACCATCGAGATTGAGGGAGAGAAAACCCCTGCCCTCATCGCTGAATGGCTCGGCATGGCCGTGTTCGAAGACTAAGCAAGCTCCATCTTTTAGACGCGTATTAACCACACCGCCCTGCGCATATTGCAGGGCGGTGTGAACATCCCACTACACAAATCGGCAAAACCAAACGTATCATTCCACGATATCTCCTCTAAGAAATGCTCGTGCTTGAATGCTCTTAGGCGCGTCGAAAAAGTCACGCGCATTGTCATGCTCCAATACGCGGCCATGCAACATAAAAATAATCTCGTCGGCCAACCGCTTTGCCTGTCCCAGATCATGTGTCGACAGGATCAGCTGCATCCCGGAGGCCCGCGCCGCGCGCAGTAGCGCTTCGACCTCTCGTGTGGCCCGACCATCCAGCGCGGCAGTCGGCTCATCCAGAAATAGCACTTGCGGTTCGGTGATCATCGCGCGGGCAAGAGCGAGTTTTTGTTGCTCGCCCCCTGAAAGATTGGTCGCCATACGGCCAAGCATCGTCTCTAACCCGATGCGTTTTGCCCATTCTTCCGCCTGTGTTTGCGCATCTACCTTTGACACCTCACGCATGCGCAACGGATACATCAGGTTCTCCAACACCGTGCGCCGCAACATTACTGGACGCTGAAAAACGAACCCCTGTCGCGTCCGCGCGTGATCCTCGCCACACGCCCAATCAATGCGCCCCGCCGTTAGCCGCGCCGCCCCATGCAACAACCGCAGCAACGTCGTCTTCCCTGACCCATTTGGGCCCATCACCACCGTGGCCCCTGCCCCGCTCAGATCAAGGTCGACAGGTCCCACAAGCACCTTACCGCGCCGTGAAGTTTCAGCCCCGCGCGCTGTTAATGGAAAGAGGTTCACCAGCGTCCCTCTTGTTCTGTACGGCTGAGCCAATGGATCGCTAGGTTTACGGTTATCGCCAACCCGATGAGGATAATGCCGAGGCCAAGAGCAAGGGCAAAATCCCCTTTACCAGTCTCTAATGCAATCGCTGTCGTCAGCACGCGGGTCGCATGATCAATGTTGCCGCCCACAATCATAATAGCACCAACCTCGCCGATGGCGCGGCCAAAACCTGCAAGCGACGCAGTGAGCAAAGCGCGCCGCGCATCCCACAAGAGCGTACGCATTTTTTGACCTTGTGTGACGTTCATAGAGATCAGCAGGTCATGATATTCGCTCCACAGATCCCGCAAGGATTGATGCGCAATACTCGCAATCAGCGGCACAATGATAATCACTTGCGCGACGATCATCGCCGTTGGTGTGAAGAGCAAGCCCAACACGCCGAACGGACCCGACCGCGACAGGAGCACATAGACGACCAACCCCACGACAACGGGTGGCAGTCCCATCAGCGCATTGAGCACCGCAATCACTCCGCGGCGAAACCGGAAACGCCGCACCGCGAGCAACGCAGCCATCGGCAGTGCAATCGCAGAGCCGATTACCAACGCAGAAAGCGTCACCTGAAGCGAGCGCAGCGTGATCTCCACCAAATCACCGTCCAGCGTGACAAGCAGCCGGAATGCTTCTGTTATGCCTGCCCAAAGATCGCCCATGCGCGCCTATTCATCCAACAATCAATCCCCCTAGGTCGTAGGAGGATCAATCAAATGACGCAAGCAGGTCCATCGCAGTCACATGATCAAACTGCACATGCCGCGTCATTAACGCTTCGGCCTCGTCGCTTTGCCGTGTAATGATCGCTTCCGCAATTGAGGCATGCTCCAACGCCGACGCCTTGACCGCACCCACGGTGCGATAGCGCGCGCGGTAATAGGCCATCAGTTTGCGTGCGTTCGATTTGATCATGTCGAGCAGAAAGGGATTGCCCGACGCCTCGCCCACTATGCGGTGGAAATCGAGGTTCAGTTGATAATAAGCGTCGTGGTTTCGATCGCCGTGCTGCGCCTCGTGCGCGGCACATTTATCCACCACCTCGCGCAGGGCATCACGACGCGTAGGAGACAATCGCCGCGCAGCGAGGCCAGCCGCCTGCCCTTCCAGCTTTGCATGCACTTCGAGAATGGCGAGGAACTCTTCCAGCGTTGGCTTGAACACCACGACACCTTTGCGCGGCTGGCGTGTCACCAACCCGTGCGCCTCCAGCTGCAGCAACGCCTCGCGCAACGGTGTGCGCGAAATTTCAAGCTCTTCAATCAGAGCATCCTCGGCAATCACATCACCGGGATTGAGCGTGCCTGTGTCGATCTTGTTCAGGATGGTGTCCATCACCATGCGTGTTTGGGATGCCACGCGATCAGGCCGTCGGCACAGTCAGGGTGATCCCGTCCAGATCGGGACTCATCTTGATCTGGCACGACAGGCGGCTCGCGTCCGTCCGCTCAACATCGGTGGAATCAAGCATCGCATCCTCGAACCCCTCGACCTCGCCCACTTTTCCAAGCCACGCATCGTCAACAAAGACGTGGCAAGTAGCGCAAGACAAACAACCGCCACACGCCCCTTCGATATCGGGAATGTTGTTGGCAACGGCAGCTTCCATAAGCGAGACACCCTCGGTCACATCTGCGGTTTTTGTGCTGCCATCAGGCAGGGTCCATGTCGCTTTCATTGCGTGCTCCTTACAAAAACGGAATATAGAAATTGCGCAGGCTGCTGTGATCCATCTCGGCGGTTTTGTCGACCTCTGCCGTACGCATGAACAGCTGGTTCTCGACCAGCATCCGACCCACTGCATCGCCGAGCATTTCGTCCGCCGTCAAATCAGCAATCGCCACAGCAAGGTCCGCACCAACGCCCTCGGTCGCATCCGTGAGCTCAAATCCGTCCCCCGTCTCGGGCGCTATAAGCGGGTATTGCTGCTCAACCCCCAGCAAGGACGCCTGCAAAATTGCGGCAACTGCGATATAGGGATTTGCCGAAGCATCCGCCATGCGGTGCTCAAGCCGCGCTTTTTCGCCCCCTTCAGCACTCACACGCGTTGTCACATTGCGGTGGTCCCCACCCCAGTTGCGCCAATATCCGGACAGGCTCGCGGGTTGCAGCCGCTTATAGCTTAGCGCTGTAGGTGCAACCAAAGCCGCCAATCCTCGGTGATGCTGCACAAGGCCAGCCACACAACTGCGCGCCAAATCACTCATGTGCTCTGGTCCGCTTTTGCCATCTTTAGACAGCGCATTTTTCCCGTTCTTATCTGTGAACGAGAAGTTGATATGCATGCCAGAGCCGCCTGCTTCCTCGATCGGTTTCGGCAAGAAAGTCAGAACGATGCCGTGTTCCAACGCCACTTCACGCGCAAGCAATCGGAACAACACGATGTCATCTACCGCCTTGAGCGCGTCATCAAACGTCAGCGTATATTCAAACTGCGGCGCGTCATATTCCGCCGTGATCATATCGAGCTTGAACCCCAATTCAGTCGCCCGTTCCCAGATCGCATCATTGAATCCAAGCGGGTCGGTTGTCGGACCAGTGCCATACACAACTGCACCTGGCGCATCGTAAGGGATCAGGGTGCCATCATCCGCGCGCTGGAAGGCAAAGGCCTCCAGCTCAATCCCGATTTTTGGTGTCAGCCCCTTGGCCTCCCACGCCGCAATCGCACGCTTGAGCGCGCCGCGCGGACAGACCTCGAGCGGCTCACCCTCCTGATCATACAGATCGCCCAGCACAATTTTCGTACCCTTATGCCAGCTGTCGCGAATGTCGGCTGCCTTCCAGCGCAGCTCCATATCGGGCAGCCCTTCCAGCATCATTGATCCCGGCGATGGCAACAGGTCGCGGTCAAAATGCACTCCGAAGGTGGATCGGCAGAACCGCGTTTCGTCATCCCCAATTTTGGACACAGGCAAGTACTTGCCCCGTATTAGGCTCAAATGGTCACAGAAAATCGCGCGCAAACGGTCGGGCATCGGTCAGGTCTCCCTCAAGACATATGGACAGTGACGGGCAGATATTTGATCCCCCCCACAAAATTGGAACGTAGGAATTTATGCGGCCCTGCGGCCTCGATTTTTGTGATGCGTTTGGACAGTTCTTCGAACAGCACCCGCACCTCAAGCCGCGCAAGCCACATCCCCAAACAGACATGCGGCCCCCCCTGCCCGAACGACAAATGCTTGTTCGGGGTACGCGCCAGATCAACGCGCATTGGCTCATCAAAAGCAGTTTCATCACGGTTACCAGAAGCAAACCAATAGACGACCTTATCACCCGCTTTGATCGCCTTTCCGTGCAATTCAAAATCCGCCATCGCTGTGCGGCGAAAGTAGAGCGCGGGCGTGGCCCAGCGGATCACTTCATCCGCCATCGTTTCCCAGACCTCACCACTTTTCATCTGGCCCAGTAACTCAGGCTGGTGGCACATCGCCTGCAACCCCGCCGCGATGGAATACCGTGTCGTGTCATTGCCCGCCGCAACCAGTAAACAGAAGAAGTTACGGAATTCCTCATCGGAGATCACGCTCCCGTCCGGTCCAGGCTGCATGATCAAATGCAAGATACCATTGGTATCGCCAGCCGCATTCTTCCGCGCCATCAAATCCTTCGCATAGACATAAAGCTCGGCCCCGGCTGGGGAGTTGAATGGCATCAAACGAAACTCGTCCGTGGTCATCTTGTCCAGCACATGTTCGGTGAAGTCGGGGTCCGTATTGGCAATGAGCGCATCACCCTTTTCCACCAACCACGGCAGATCCTCATCAGGTGTGCCAAGGATGCGACCCAACATCCGCATGGGCAATTCACGCGCAATCAGTTTGGTCGCGTCAAACGTGCCTTTGGGCAAAGCTTCGTCCAGTATCTCGATGCAAAGCTCCCTGATCTGTGCCTCGAACCCCGCGATCACAGGCTTGGAAAACGCTTTTGCGACTTTGATCCGCGTCCCCATATGCTCTCGCCCGTCCGTCTCCTGAAAAGTGCGGCGCGCGATAACTTCCTCCGGCGATTGATCCTCAATCCGGATGCCATGGGCAGAAGACAATAACTCGGTTTGTTTATTGAGCGCCATGATATCGGTGTGTCGGGTAATCGACCAAAATCCCGTCCCTTGGGCGTACCCTGTCCAGAAGACCGGATCGTCGCGACGCAAACGCGTGAAGGTATTGTGCGGAGCACCGCCAGAAAAGCTGTCATGTGAGGACAAATCAGCATGTCCATCATCATCAGGTGTCCAAACAGTCATGGCATCTCCAGCAAATCTTGTGGTGTATATATTTATAGTATGTAAAAATATACTAAGAAAGTTACTTCACATGTAAAGGAAAATTTATGCGGCTGGCGATTCTCATGACCAACACCGATGAAAGCTCCTTTGCACAAGCGCACCCCAAGGACGGCCAGAAGTTCTCGGAACTACTCTGGCGGGTACGGCCCAATTGGAGTTTCGATGTTTTTTCAGTGAAAGACGGCGTGTTTCCGAAAACACTGGACTACGATGGTCTAATCATCACTGGCAGCCCCGCCTCGGTGCACGACGGTGCAGACTGGATCGCGCAATTGGAAGATCTCGTGAGCGATGCTGTAGAACGGAAAATCCCGATGTTTGGTGCCTGTTTCGGACATCAAGTAATTGCACGCGCCTTAGGCGCACAAGTCACTTACAACCCGACAGGATGGGTTTTAGGGAAGGTCACAACCGAGTTTACTTCAGACCAAAAACAAATCCCGATTTATGCAGCGCATAAAGAGCAGGTAACCACGTTACCCCAAGATGCCAGAATCGTTGCGCGTACCGACGGCTGCGAGATCGCAGGTTTTGCCATTGAGGACCATGTCCTCACAACTCAGTACCATCCAGAGATGACCCAAGCCTTTGTTGCTGATTTACTGGAGGCTTTCGAAGATGAGATTGGCCGCGACGTGACGCAGGCTGCACAACAGACACTAGGGACACCTACAGATATAGATGCCCTCGCTGAGTGGATTGCTGTCTTCTTCGAAAATGCACAATTAAAGGATCAATGACATCTTGGCGACATCTACATCGACAGATCGTACCGCCGCCAAAAGGCGTCTGTATAAGGGGGTCTGGACATAGGCCGCACGAAAGCGGCTGAGCGGGCACAGGGTAAGCCTGCCCTCTGCTCGCTCAGCACGAACTAAGGCCTGAAACCAGCTTCGGTGCAGACCCTGATCCTCTTTATGAAGAAGCGCAGGGGCCAGAGCCCACTCGGTTCCTTCACTGATCTGCGGAGCAGGAACTCTACCCTTTACTGGAAGTGGCACAATCTTCGAGTGCTCGGGATCACCCTGCATTCGCAGATCAAAGTCTGGCCCTACGTTTTTCCATGTGTCGCGCGTGGTCTCTTGGATATGTTCAATGCTTATACCGTATTGTGTGACCCGTCCCCGTGCACCCCAAGCCAACCCATGGTGTTGTCACGTTTGTGGCTTTTTCACATTGAACACCGCACAATAAAGCGCAGGAATAAACAGCAGCGTAATCAATGTGCCGACGATGATACCGCCCATCATGGCAAATGCCATCGGCCCCCAGAACACCTGACGTGAAATCGGAATGAGCGCGAGGCTCGCAGCAGCGGCGGTCAGCAGGATTGGTCGTGCGCGACTGTCAGACCCTTCAAAGACAGCATTCCAACGTGTGTAGCCTGCCGCCACCAAGTTCTCGATCTCATGCACCAGAATAATGGAGTTTCTGATCAGAATGCCCATAAGCGCAAGCACACCCAGAATTGCGACAAACCCTAATGGCGCGCCACTTGGGACCAATGCCAGCACAACTCCGATGAGGCCCAAGGGGGCCGCAGCAAGGACAATCAAGCTGAGACGGAAACTTTGCATCTGGATCATTACCAGCGTCACCATCACCAACAACATGATGGGTGCAACGGCAGCAATCGGTGCTTGGCTCTCTGCACTGCTTTCAACGGTGCCACCGACAACCAATTCGTACCCTGACGGCAGATCTTGCCTGAACGCCTCAATCTTATCAGCGAGCGCGGTGACAATCGTGGCAGGTTGATCATCCGTGACAACGGCCCCCATGATCGTGACAGTCGGCAACCCGTCGCGGCGGTTGATCCGCGGCTGCTCGGTGGCCCACGACAATGTGGCAAATGTCTCCAACGGAATGGCATTGCCATTCGATGTGCCCAACTGAAGGTTCTGCAGTGCTTCGATGCTGTTCCGGTCTTCGGCCACGCCACGTGCCTTGATGTCGATCAAGTACCGATCATCGCGCAACTCAGTGACGTTTACACCGTCAAAAATTGTAAACAGAGCCTGCGCGATGTCTGTTTGTGTGACACCCAGCTGACGCAGTTTGTCCTGATCCAGATTGACCTGAACAACACGCGACGGCTCGCTCCAATCCAGTGAGATATCCGCCACTCTGGTATCTGTCGCCACAAGAGCAGCAACAGCGCGCGCACGGTCAACCAAGATCACGGGATCGGTCCCCGACAAACGGTATTGAACGGGTTTGCCCACAGGTGGACCCAAAGCCATCTTTTTCACAAACACTTCGGCACCAGGAATTTCGTTCCGTCCAAATTCCGTCAACGCTGCCTGAAGGCGATCGCGCGTCTGGGTATCTTCCGTCTTGATAATAATCTGGCCCATATGCGGTCCGGGCGTTGGCGCGTCCAAGGCCAGCACAAAGCGCGGAGAGGTACCGCCCACAAAGGTGGACCAGAACAACGTATCCTCATTTTGTGCGAGGAAGTCCTCAATCTTCCCGATTGCCTCGTCCGTTGACGCGATGGATGCGTTCTGGCGTAATGTTACGTCCACGATCAGCTCGGTTCTATCAGAGCTTGGGAAGAACTGTTGTTCGACGAACCGCATGCCGAAAATCGACATCGCAAACAGTGCGACGGTGACCACAATCGTGATCCATTTGAATCCCATCGCGGCCTTCAAGGTTGTGTGAAACATCCGCCGGATGCGGCCAGCCGAATGGTCATGTTTCTCCATCGATTTTGAAAGGAATGTGACACCCAAAACGGGCGCAAACACAACTGCGACAACCCACGACAGCACAAGCGACACGGCAATAACGACAAACAATGAGAAAGTGTATTCACCTGCAGACGAACTGTTCAGCCCAATCGGAATAAAGCCCGCGACAGTGACAAGCGTTCCTGACAGCATCGGAAACGCGATTGAGGTCCATGCATACGACGCTGCCTTCTCCCGCGTCTCTCCAATCTCCATCCGCGATATCATCGTCTCAATAGCGATCATCGCATCGTCCACCAGCAACCCTAGCGAGATGATCAATGCACCCAATGAAATCCGCTGGAGTGTGATCCCCAACACATCAAGAATGACAAACGTCATCGCGAGGACAAGAGGGATCGTGAGCGCAACGACGAAACCCGCGCGCATTCCGAGACTGACAAAGCTGACAGCGAGAACGATCACAACGGCCTCGACCAGCGCCTGAACAAAGTGACCTACAGATTCCTCAACCACAGCAGGTTGATCGGACACCTTGTAGATACGCATCCCCACAGGAATTTCATTCGCCACTTCTTCCATCAGCTCATTGAGCTCTTCGCCCAATTCAATCACGTTGCCGCCGCTGCGCATATTTACGGCCAAACCGATCGCAGGCTGACCCGCGTAACGGAAAATGCTGTTTGGCGGATCGACATACCCTGCCCGTATCTCGGCCACATCTGACAGGGCAAAGAACGTCTCGCCAGAGCGTAAGTTAATATCGGAAATAGCGGTCTCACTATCAAATTGGCCCGAAACACGCACCAAAATCCGTTCCTCGCCCGAGTTGATCACACCAGACGGTACAATCGCGTTCTGGCTCGCGAGAGAGTTCATGACTGCCGCACGATCAAGACCCAGTGCGGCCAATCGTCTGGTCGAAAACTCCAGATAAACCACTTCGTCCTGCGTACCGATCAGGTTCACCTTGCCCGCCTGGTCAAGTGCTACAATCCGTCTGCGAATGTCATCTACGCGGTCTTGCAACTCGCGCGGCGAGAATCCGTCGGAAGTGAAAGCATAGATGTTTCCGAACACATCGCCAAAATCGTCATTGAAGGTAAACCCAGCAAACTCGGACGGAAAATCGCCGCTGATATCCGACATCATGCTGCGAACCTTGCGCCATGTGTCAGGAACTGCATCTCCGCGTGTTTGGTCGGTCAGATCGATGTAAATAGTTGCAACACCAGGCGCCGTAACCGACCGCGTGTTCTTTAGATTGTCGAGTTCCAGCAGCTTCCGCTCGATCCGGTCAGTCACCTGCACCGCGGTTTCCTCTGCAGTGGCACCAGGGAGTACGGCCACAACAACCATGGTCTTGATCACAAACGACGGGTCTTCTTCGCGGCCAAGGCTCACATAGGAAATCGCGCCTGCAACCAGTGAGGCAATCAGTAGATACCAGACAAAAGATCGATGTTTCAGCGCCCAATCAGAGAGATTAAAAGACATTATCTGGTTTCCCTTGCACCGACGATCTGGCCCGCTTCCAGACTGTTCACACCTTTGGTGATAATTTCATCGCCGATCTGTACTTCACCTTCAAAAACCACGCGGCGCTGGTCCGCTGAGGTCTGTATAGTCACCGCTACACGCTCGACTTCTCTGGTCTCCGGACTGACACGCCAGACATAGGTTTGCCCGTCCCGCTCAAAGAATGCACTCGCTGGCAATGTTGTACTTTTTGCCCCTGACGTCGCTTTGCTGACATTAACAAGGCTACCAAGGCGAAATGCCATGTTGGCATCCAAAAGTTCGATCCGGACCGTGCGCGCACGTGTCGAGACATCCGCCACAGGCTCAATCAAGCGCAGCCGGCCTGTGACCGGAGGCAAATTTCCGACGCGCAGTGATATGTCGAACGCATCTCCTTTTCCGAGAAACTCAAGGTATTCTTCAGGCACATCGACCACTGCATCACGGCCATCCGACGTGGCCAACGTAGCAATCTTGACGCCTGATGTAATGACCGCGCCGGCCTCCTCGGCCACCGAAATGATGGTGCCGTCAGCAGGAGCAAGAAGCCGCGCGAACGACGAATTGTTTTGCGCCCTCAGCAGGGCCGCCTCCGCCTGTTGGACCGCCGCGTCCGCAGTGGTTGCAGCGCTTTCCAAAACCTCAAGCGATGCCGCCGAGGAAATATTCTGCTTCACCAATGTTTGCGCGCGGTTGAACGCAGATCGGGCCGTGCTTTGGTTGATTAATGCGGTCTGCACAGCGGCCCTTGCGACTGCTTCATCATCTTCCAACGTTACCCCGTTCAGGCTCGCTATCAAATCGCCAGCCTTTACCGTGTCTCCAACATCGACCGGCCGTTCCAGCAAATTACCTGATGTTTGGAATGCCAGATCAATCTCCTTTTGTGCCTCGATCAGACCTGTGAATCGGCGCTGGTTTGCAATGCTCTCTGTCACGATTTCGGACACCACAGGGCGCGGCCCAGAAGCTTCCAATGATGTCACCGCTTTACTTTCTGCGGAAGCTGTTGGTGCGGTCAGAAGTGCGACAGGCAAACATAGTATTGCCAGGAACCGTGCTATGTTTTTGGGTAGGGTCAAAACGTTCTTCATTCCGTCACTCCATTCGCATCACGAACGAGCCTGCCTGCGTATAAAAGCTGCGACCCTTCACCAACAACCAACATACCCTCTTTAAGACCGCTGGAAATAATGACCTCTTTTGAAGTAAATCGCTGGACTTGAACCGGCGTAAGCGTGGCTTTCATGGATTGGGCATCCACCGTCCAGACCGCCATTCCGTCGCTGTCGGACGCAACCACTTCCCACGGCAATACAAATGCGGATTCATCCGCAACGGTCACGCTTCCTTCGACGGTTTCACCTAACATCGCGATGCTTTTCGGCCCTCCCTCGGCGGGAGAATTGATACGCGCTTTGACCTTGATTGATCCAGTATCCGCATTCACGACGGGAGACACCTCGTATAGTGTGGCGGTGACGTCTTCGGCGACGCGGTCCAAGAACCGCACCGTTGAAACGCTGCCAAGAAACTGTTCCGGGCTTGATCCATCGGGCGTTAGAAATACCACATTCCGCTCTGTCATGGATGCAAGTCCGACAATGGGTTGCCCAGCCCCAACAACCTGTCCAGGCTCCGCGTTACGGCTGGTGACGATGCTGTCGCGCGGTACAATCAGTTCGGCATTTTCCAATGCCGTGTTGCTGGCCGCCAAACGGGCCCTCGCCTGATCCAGCGCGGATTTGGCCTGCACCAAAGACTGCTCGGCTTCCTCAACTGCAGCTTTCGTTACCACGCCACGCTCCAACAGGATTGCCTGACGATCATATTCCTTCTGCATCAGCGTCAAAACGCCTTCCGCACCCTCTACCGCCGCCTGATTGGCATTTCGCGCGGCAGTTTGCTGAATAACCTCTATTGCGCCGATGCTCACGCCTGCCAGCACCTTGTCCCCGATTTCGGGTTTGAGCCACGTCAGCCGACCTGCAGTCTGGAAACTGGCGGAATAGGTGCTGACCGCTTCGATGGTCCCGATAAGCCTCATCTCCCGCGCTATCGGTGTGCGAGTTGCCACGATTATCTCAACTGGTAGCGCTGTTTCAGCTAGGGCCATACCCGTTGAGAACCAAAGCGTAGCGCCCACGTATGATAGTTTGCGTAACAATGAATAAAGCATGCGGTAAAGAACCTCGGAACTTCAATGTGTTTTCTTGATCTGATTGGTGCTCTGGCGATCCTATAATTTCGGTCAGCTTTCAATCCAGCACCTTAGGAAGGCTATAGTCTCTGTATATAATCTCAGCCACAAGTATCCAGCCCAAGAATACCGTGACGCCAAGTAAGACATTTAAACTCAAGATGGCGCTGAGTTGCGTTATTTTCAGGCGTTTTATCGGCAGCTCGCACAAAAAAGACCCATCGCTGATTGCGAGGGCCTCTTTTGGCAGTTGGATGAAATGCTGGCGAAGAGCGTTTACTCCCCGCCAGCAGAACAAATGGTTTCAGGATGGCAGATAGATTGCCTTGGCGTTCACAAACTCCTTCATGCCAAAACCGCCATGCTCGCGGCCATAACCTGAGTCTTTCACGCCACCGAACGGCATGTTCGGATCAGCGGCACCGAATGAGTTGATCCGCACCATGCCTGTGTCAAAGTGGTCGCGCGCCAAGGCAAGCGCCTTGTCTTCGTCCTTGGAGAAGATACCACCGCCAAGGCCATAGCGGCTGTCGTTTGCAATGCGCATCGCATCAGCGTCATCGTTTGCTTTGATCACCGCAGCAACGGGCCCAAAGATTTCGTCGTCGTAGGCAGGCATACCTGGTTTGCAGTCGGCCAGGACGGTTGCAGGATAATACTGGCCCGTCTGGTCGGGCACTTCCCCACCGCACAGTACTTTTGCACCAGCTTTTACACTTTTCTCTACCTGCTCGCTTACGGTGTCGAACTGGTCTTTGCTTGAGAGCGGTCCAAGTTGGGTTTTCTCGTCAGACGGATCGCCCATCCGGATCGCTTTCATTTGCTCGACAAAGGCATCGAGAAACGCGTCATAGACCGCTTCGGTCACGACAAACCGTTTAGCCGAAACACAAGTCTCACCATTGTTATAAAGACGCCCCTGAACGCAGGTCTTCACGGCGAGTTCAATGTCGGCATCTTCCAGCACGAGGTATGCATCGTTGGAACCAAGCTCGAGAACGGATTTTTTCAAATTTTTCGTGGCAACTGTCCCGATGTGTCGGCCTGCACCATCACTGCCGGTCATCGTCACGCCGCGCACCAGTTCATGCGCGATGATCTCGTCCGAGGTGTCATGATCTACGATGAGAACCTCGAAGATTCCTTCGGGCAGACCCGCCTCGCGACAAATGCGCTCAAGAAACAGGCCGCTGCCTGTACAGATCGAAGCGTGCTTGAGGATCACACCGTTGCCAGCCATCAGGTTTGCGG
>JBALTK010000077.1:0-5521 GCA_036964385.1 Sulfitobacter sp.
CCACATTGATCAGGTCGATGCCCTGTTCGAAATCCGCGATCACGTCACGCGCTAAAAAGGGCGCAGAAAGACGGGCATGTTTGTGCAGGACTTACAATTCCCAGAAGCAGCCATTGGGCTCAGCCGCAGCGAAAGCCCGCTTTGTCCGCAGAGCGGCCCCTCATGTTGAGCGCAGCGAAAGTCCGCAAAGGGGAGTAGGGCTTTCGGGTCGATGAAGACAGTTTTTCGAAATTAAGATCAGCGGGCGTCATACGAGGGAGAGTCTTGCTTCGGTGTCAGATTTGTAGAGATTTCCGCTTCTCAGGTGAAATAGTAAGAAGAATGTATTTTTGAATCTTTTAATCCTCAGGAAAAAGTAGGTGTTCAAAAGAAAAGCTATGCTGTGGTTCATTTATGATTGTCTACTAAAATCAATGGGCTGTTTTCGCTCCGCGGAAAAGGCATGCTGTAACTGCCATACGCAACACTTCGAAGGCTGGATCGCCTGCCTGAAGAACTCTTTCTCTTACGCACTGATCTGACGAAGATATCCAGGAGGCTCGGTATGATTTTCGAAAAGTGCAGCGCCTCTTTTGATGTACACGAAGTTCAAGTAATGACCTCCTTATGCAAGCTGGATTATCCGAAAGCGATATCGAACGCATCCATTGGATGACACTCGCCCTGCGCCTTCCGCAAGGTGGGGTCAGGGCGAAATTCCCAGATAACGATTCGTGTATCGATAGGTTGGCGGCCGTGCGATGGCCGGAAAGTCTGGCCTGTCCAAAATGCAAAGGTCAAAATATTGCTTTGCCGACTTCGCGAAAAACTTACCGTTGCCGGAAATGTGCGTACCATTTCTCTGCAACTGCGGGAACATTTGCGCATGGCGGTAACAGGAAACTGCTCACGTATTTTTTGGTAGCGGAGGATATAATTCTCCGAAAGGCTATCAGGATCGGCCGCGCTCACATCACTGCTCATGATTTTAAAGACCGCCATCGACTCGCGTACGAAACAGCTCGTCGCTTTTTGAAACTGCTGCCCGCTGAACTTTTGCTGAATGACGGTGGGCTGCTCGGCCGCTGTATATGCTCTCTGGATGTGGATCTGCCACAAGATATAGATCTGGATGGTCATGACCACTTCTTTTGGTTACTCCGGCAACTGGAGTCGTAGGCTTTCTGGAATTCATAATTTGAACAAAGTAGACAGTCAGTCCACATGTGATTTCCGCGAGGCTATTCCCACATTCGTTATCTGCCCATAGGTATTGGTTCAACTGATGTTCATGTCTGGAGAGATTGCGAAAAAGGATCGAGCTTTTGAAAATACTGAAACCAGTATGTTTGAACTTTTAACGGCTGTCGTGATTTTCGCTAAGTGCATGAAATTAAAATAAAAAGACTCGACTCAGCGATGTAAAAATGCATTTTAGTTCTGTCTTATGATGATTGGCCTGCCAGGCCGTAAACGCAGACCTCCACCTGGAGGAAAAAGTAGCGCGCGGTCGCAGCAGTGCGTTGAAGCGAGAGATTAAAGCAAACAACTGCCCAGCAACCTGCTGCGGCTGAATAGAGGAGAATTGTCTATGAATACGCGATCGGAAAGCCTAACGCGGCAGTCTCCTTCAGGAAAATTGGTTGGGTGCGTTGCCCAAGATGAGGCTACCCATTTTGTTTCTGGTAGCCGTATTCTGAACTTCCGATTGAGAGAACCCGTCGAAATTGATGAGTTGAATTATCTTTTGTCGATCCGCCTGAAAGATATAAACCTGAGTGGGTCGGTGTCTTTCGATCATGTTAACCGCTCTCCGCGTATGCGCGTAATGGATAGCGAGTAGTGCTTCACGATGATTAACTCGCAAACACATACTGCCGTTGCAGACCCTGCACCATCCCAGGCAAAACGCAAAATTGTCAGGTCATCTAAGGGCCACTTTGTTGGTCAACTGGTCTACCAGTTGATGGGGTTGCCACAGGTTCTCGCATTCGAGAGCCTTCTCGAATACCACGCGGCACTTTGCTTCATCTACATGTTCAATGTTGTAGAGGTCGAGGAGCAGATCGCTGCAATCGCATTCCTGAAGCCAAATGGTTCGCCAGGGCTGCATTATTTTGATTTTAGAGTCACATTTCGCGGCGGGCGCAGGATCGCAATCGCAGTCAAACCCGAACACATCGCCCAAAGATATAATTTTGTTGCAACGATGCGTGCGGTAGCATCTGCGACGACGCTGCAGGTTGCGGATGGCGTTTTCATCGTAACTGAGCGCAACATTGATCCGGTTTTACTGCATAATGCAAAGCTCTACCACGCTGCACGTCACAGCGATGCCAAAATGGATACGCGTATCCAAGATGGGTTGAAGGACGTTCTTGAACCCATCCAGATATCGGACTTCTTGAAAAATATCGGTTGTTTTGGTGCCGGCTATTTCAGCGTCGCTCGCAGCATTCGGTTCGGTCAAGCTTTGCACGTGGACGGCGGTCGGATCGAGCCTTCCAGCTTGATCATGACCGGGCGGGCTCAATAGATGTCTGCGCCTTTCCAAAAGAAGATCAAATTCTTCCTTGAGAAGGGCTGCGAGTTTCGCATCGGTGAACGGACCGGGGCTGTTCTTGATGTCCGCAAAGAAGGTTGCGTTGTCTATTGGAACGAATGGCAGGATCCAGAAACGGGCGAATGTCATCCGGCTATCCCAGGGCTGCTTCAACACGAGACAATCGCACTTGAGAATGATTATGGAAAGCTCGTTGTCTTAAGTCGACCTCTTGCCCCCAAACGTGAACGAAGTGCGGTTGGCCGCGAGCATAGGACGACCCGTGAGATAACCCGTATGCAGGTGAAAAAGGCTTACGTCGGCGTCATCACCGAAAAGATTGCGGCTGGGGAAATGCGAGATGTTCGCAGCGATTTTATCGCGCATCAACGCGATATTTCAGTAGAGGGCAGGAAACGCCATCAGGAGATGATCAACGCATCAAGTCCTGATGCGAGACGACGCTCAATGGCGCGCCGGAAAGATCGATCTGAGGTCTCGACGTTTGAATACGAATATCCGGACGAAAAAGGGAGAACTTTTTTCAACTGGTTCCGTGATGCCAAGACTGGTGGCGATGATCCACTTTTCGACAGCTATCGTAATTGTGGTGGGGCACCGCGATATTCGGAGGAAGTCGAGGGGCTTGTTCATAAAGTAATAAATGTAAGGTTGGATAAAGAACGGCCACCGATAGGCTCAATCATTTCAAGTGTCATGGCAGCATTCCATGTTGAAAATAAGCGCCGACTGCAGCAACGAATACCGCAAGACACGCTGCCAGTACCGGGGCCTGCATATATCAGAAACCAACTCGCATCGATTTCACCGATCGAATACCGGATTCGCGGAAGAGGGAAAGAAGTTGCATACAAGGACATGCATACTCTTGGTGTGGGGATCACAACATCACGGGCCCTAGAGCGCGTTGAGATCGATGAATACACCGTTGATCTCTCGGTATTGATGAATGATGCTAAGCTGTTTGACTTACTTACGGCATCGGAGCGTCGTGCTATTGGTTTAGACGGATCTCCCCTGCGGGTCACTCTTTCTGCCGCGATAGATGTACACACAAGATGCATTCTTGCTATGCAGATCGTTCCCGATGGGACTGCTGATCCGCTCCTGCAAACACTGGAAATGATCTATACTGACAAAACTGAAATTTCCGATGCCATTGGGTGTAAATTTGACTGGCGCGAGTCAGGGGCACCTGAAGAAGTCGTGCTGGATCGCGGTCCGAAATATGTGACTGCTGAAGCATACGCAATTTTGGCTACTTTGGGGATCACAAACCTGGGCGCACCTGCTGGTAAGCCTTGGCTGAAGCCATTTATCGAGAGGATATTTAAAACCATCCATACTGACTTTTTGGCAAGGTGGTCTGGCCGAACATTCAGCAATGTTGTGGAAAAGGGTGAAAACGATCCCGCAGCGCGCGCTACTCTCGGTTTGGATAACTTCTTGTTCTGGCTCGTGCGTTGGGTAGTCGACGCATACCATAACCATCAGCATAGTGCCTTGGGTATGACGCCGAGGCGCGCCTGGGATTTGGCGTTTAAGGAATGTGAACCACGGTCGATTTCAAGTGCTGAGATGCGGCTGGCGTTTGGAACGAGGACATCCCGTAAGGTCGGGCGCAAGGGTGTCCGTATTATGCACATCGATTACCAAATCGACGAGGTTGCAAGAAGCTACCTTTCGCAAGGGCTGAGCGAGGTCGAGGTGCTGAGATGGCCTGGTGACATAGGCACCATCAGTATTCGGGAGGGGGCTGGCGAATGGATTACGGTCAGCGCCGCTGATGAACGCTGGATCGGGAAGTCGGATTTAGATCTAAGGGCTTGGTTGGCATCTCGTAATTATGCAGACCCCAAAGCGCACGATGCGCGCATGCAAGCAATTTACGATATAGATCAAGAATCTTATCGGTTGAAAAACCTCTGTGGTCTTATCTCGTCCCCGCGATCTGAAGAGGACCTCTTGAAGACCGAGGCCAGTTTTATGCGTCATATGGATACTGCCGAACGTCGACATGAATTCGGTGCCTACGATGAAGTGTTATCCAACCCGGTCACCCCAGATGCTGCGCCAGGTTCGGCAAAAGCGGTGTCAGATTTTTCTTCTGACATCGCCGACGATGAAACCCAAATTGATGATTTGATGGACTGAAGTATGACCCCAGTAAATTCCTTATCCCCCTCATCGTCACTGAGCGAAAAGATCGAATGGCTTGGTGAACGTCATTGGCGTTTCGGCCGAGAGGACAGGTTCGAAGACCTATTGACGGACATCTTCAATGTTGACGACAACGGCGTCATCACATCCGATCCTGTGAGGGATCCGCTGATCAACGAAACCTGTGGAATAATGCTCCTCGCAGGATCTGGGAACGGCAAGTCAGCTCTACTGCGCCGCACTTTGGAGAGAGTTCCGGCATTGGACGAAGTAACCACAGAAAATCCAACCGGGAATACAATAAAGATTACCGTACCGCCTGCCGCGACAGTCAAAAGCTTAGCTGAAGAAATTGCAGGCCTTACGGGTTATGAAGACATCGATCCCAAAGCCAAAGTCCACGAAGCTTGGAGTATCGCTCGACATCGCATGAAAAAGTTCGGGATCAAGCTTTTGGTAATTGATGAAGCGCACCACCTTCTTCGCGCGGGTCCAGGCCGAGATATCCCAGGTACGGTTCAAACCTTAAAACACCTGCTTCAGGGTGATGGTTCAGTTGCTGTTATCCTTTCAGGGGTTCCAAAATTGCGTGAAATTATCTTGCAGGACCCCGAAACAGATGGGCGTTACTTTAAGTTCGAACTGGATATGATCGAAGCGGGGTCTCAAGACGCAGAACGACTTTCAAGGTGCATCGCAAAGAGTGCAGAAGAACTCGGGCTTTTTCTTGATCCAGACGACAAGCTATCGGAACGACTGATTTTTGCCGAACATGGGAAAGTGGGGCGGTCAATCAGATTGGCAAAAGAGACCATGCGT
>JBALTK010000077.1:5531-16462 GCA_036964385.1 Sulfitobacter sp.
CTGATCAAAGGCCGCGATAACTTGAGATTGGAGGACGCAGAGGACTGCTTTGCGAAACGGTACGGTTCTCGGAGTGCGAGCCCATTTTCACCGGGCGCCTGGGATGTGGTTCAAGCTGACCTCGAAGCTGCAGGGTGGGTGCAATGACGCTTTTGCGGCCCTATGTTGCATTCAACCCTGGAGAAACCCTGTTGTCTTATGCTGCACGCCTGAGCGCCTTTCACACAGGGATGGGTCCACAGCGCCTGCTTAAGGACCTTGGCGTACCATTCAATGACTTCATGGCTGGTAATCTTGGCGCCGTGGAAAGGTTTGCTGGTGCGACGGGGAATTCCATCGAAACATTCAGACAAGCATTGATTACGGTGCATCCAAGGCACACCAATTTCAGGGGGCATCGTTGCTCTAGGAGTTTCATCAGCCCACGGGTAGCAAGATATTGCCCTGACTGTTTGGCAGAGACGGCCCAACGCGATGATTGGCAGCATCAGCTGATTTGGTGTGTTCGGCATATCTACAGGTGCCCCCTTCATGATCAGTGGTTGCACTCGACAGATGACAGAATGGCAGTGGATTTACGGAAAGTTGTACGTTCCAATAACATTGAAGGTGATCATGAGGAGATAGGAGTCATGCCAAAGTACCTGCTGTGGGCAGAGGCCCAGCTGTCAGGTCGCGGCACCTGCGATGGGTGGATGTCAGAGCAGTCCATGGAGCAGGTCTTGAGTGCCTCCGAAATGATAGGTGCGGTGATTCAACATGGTCACAAAGTTAGCTTGAGAAAGCTGGACGTAGCAGAGCAGGAGCGCGCGACCGACGTTGGTTTCACCATCTATGCAGATGGGCCCAAAGCAATCGATGCAGCCCTTACGGAAATTCGAAATTCGTCTCCCGCGACGGCTGTGCAGGCAGGACCTTTGGCAATGTATGGGCAGCTATTTGACTGGCTTGATCGTCGAAGCAACGCCGTTGATCCGGGACCAATACGTGATTTGCTCCGTGAACATATCGTCAAGCATTCAGCCGTGGACAGTGGAGAAACTGTCCTCGGTGTCGAAACTTTGAAGCGGCAGTATCATTCTATGCAGAGTCTGGCTCATGAGACAGGCATTGAGCGAAGACGGTTGTCGCGGCTTATGAAAAAACTGGGGTATTTCCCGCCTGGTACAACAGATGCCGAAAGCGGCAGGCTGGTGTTTGCAGCTGATGAGGTGGTCAGTTTTATAGATGACTATTGCACTGCGGTCCCGCTCACCGACGTTCCAAAATATTTGGGAGCATCTAAGCACCAAACTGAAACCCTTTATGCTGCAGAAATCCTTACGCCATTGATCCCTCGTAATGAACGTGGCGCCGTCCGCAACGTTGTGTTTTCCCGTCGTCATCTCGACGAATTTCTTGCAAAGATCTCAAGTTTTTCTGAAGTTAAAGACGAGGTGAAAAGTGATCTTAATACTATAGCTTATGCTTGCCAGAGAGGTGGGGGCACGACACCTGAAGTGGTTTCCCATATTCTTCAAGGTACCTTGAAGGCCTTTCGAAGTGCTGGAAAATTCGGGCTTGCAAGCATTATGGTTTCATCGGCAGAGGCTGTGGATCTTCGGGACCGCACCGCCTGAGAAAATAACGGGTTCATCATCGAAGCTCCTGAAGGTCCGCATTGCGGGCCTTTTTTGTTGTTCATCGTCCTGTCTGGCCGGATCTCTACTGCAAATTGGCCGGATCTTTAATACAATAGGATTTTGATGACATGCAACTATCTGATATCACGTATTAATTTTTTGACCTTGGCAGTAACTCGATCGCGATTCACAGCGCCGTTTATTCAACAGGCAACGTGAAGATACTGCAGTAACTTTGTACTAGCGCACTGTGTTTGGATCAGTGGTTGTCGCGTGGAATACCTTTTGCGGCAATATCGCGGTATTTTTCGGCGTCGCGCAGGGTCATACCTTGATCAAACGGCTGTACCATTTCCCGGAAATACTGTTGCCAAGGGGATTGGCTGTCGGGTGACGGATAACCGCCGTTTGCCTCGAACGTCACGCGGCGCTGGGCCAGTGTATCGGCGTCGAGCACAAGATTTACCGAGCAGTCGTTGAGATCAACGCGGATACGGTCCCCAGTTGCAAGCAATGCCAAGCCGCTGCCGTCTGCTGCCTCGGGGGAGGCGTTGAGGATGGAGGGCGAGCCGGATGTTCCCGATTGCCGTCCGTCCCCGATACAAGGAAGCGCTTCGATGCCTTGCTTGAGTAGATAGGCAGGAGGTCTCATATTTACTACTTCGGCACCGCCGGGATATCCTTTTGGCCCAACGCCCCGCATGACAAGGATGGTGTTTCCGTCTATCCCTTCTGCCGGATCGTCGATGCGTTTGTGATAATCTTCGGGACCGTCAAACACGACGGCGCGTCCCTCGAAGGCATCCGGATCATCAGGGTCAGACAGATAGCGCGCGCGGAAATCAGTGCTGATCACGCTTGTTTTCATCAAGGCGCTGTCAAAAAGGTTGCCCTTGAGGTTGATAAATCCCGCCTTCGTCATCAGCGGGGTGTCTATGCTCCGGATCACATCCGTATTCTTTGACCGCAGGTTGCCGTAGTTTTCGGCCATGCTGCGCCCGTTCACGCAGCGCGCGTCGGGATGGGGTAGCAGACCAGCGGCCAGCAGCTCTCCCACAACGGCAGGAACACCGCCTGCCATGTGATAATCTTCGCCTAGGTACTCACCGGCTGGTTGCAGGTTTACGATCAGGGGGATGTGGTGGCCAATGGCCTGCCAATCGTCATTGTCCAGCGGCACGCCAAGGTGACGCGCAATCGCGTTCAAGTGGATAGGCGCATTGGTAGAGCCCCCAATAGCCGAATTGATTACGATGGCATTCTCGAAAGCAGCGCGCGTCATGATCTGCGAGGGGCGTAAATCTTCCCAAATCATATCGACGATACGTTTGCCCGTCTCGTAACTGATCTGTCCGCGTTCGCGGTAGGGGGCAGGGATGGCGGCGGCGCCTGACAGTTGCATGCCCAACGCTTCGGCGAGCGAGTTCATCGTGGTCGCCGTGCCCATTGTATTACAATACCCGACCGAGGGGGCAGAAGCAGCGGCGATTTCCATGAAGTCTTCGTTTGTAATTTCGCCTGCGGCCAGCCGCTCGCGCGCTTTCCAGATCACTGTGCCTGATCCCGCGCGCTTTCCCTCGTACCAACCGTTAAGCATGGGTCCGACAGAGAGGGCAATCGCGGGGATGCCGACTGTGGCTGCGGCCATCAGGAGTGCTGGCGTGGTCTTGTCGCAGCCGATGTTGAGGACGACCCCGTCCAGAGGATAACCGAACAGGGTCTCGACCAATGACAGATATGCAAGATTGCGGTCCAGCATTGCGGTGGGCCGCTTGCCCGTTTCCTGTATCGGATGCACCGGCACAATGATCGGTGTCCCACCAGCGGCTAGGATACCGTCACGCACTCGCTTGGTCAGTTCAAGATGGTGACGGTTGCACGGGCTGAGATCACTGCCGGTCTGTGCAATGGCGATGATGGGCTTGCCCGATTGAAGCTCCTCGCGCGTCAGCCCATAGTTCAGATAACGCTCTAGATAGAGCGCGGTCATTTCCGGATTTTCAGGGTTCGCAAACCACTTGCGAGAGCGGAGATCTTCGGGTGTCATCTTTGTCATATCAGCTCCAGCTTGTGGTTTGCGACGTGTTCTTGTGGAAAGGTTTTGGACAGTTAAACTTCGCCACGCACAGGGCGGTCGTTCTCGATCGTGAAAATCATACCGTCCAGCAATTCATCGAGATCGGGGCGGGCAGCAGGGCCATTCGAGATTGCGATAATCTGCGTTGTGCCATCGGGACGAATGCAGAAAATACCGGGCTCTGCAAAGCGGCGATCTGTTTCCTGACTGGACAGAGGATCACTGACATACAGCCCCATGGCACGCATCTCGGCTTCTTGCAGGTCGTAACCTATATCAAACGTCCACCCGAATTTGGCGATGTCGTCGTTTACCTTTTCGATAGGGTCAGCCGAGATGCACTTCACCGAAAATCCTGCATCTTCCCACTTTGAATAGGTCTTCTCCAGTTTGTTGAGGTAGTTTTTGCAGCGTCCGCAATGCTTGCCCCGATAAACGATAAGCAACGTCCAGCCGGCGTCTGTGCCGCCAACTTTTAGCGTGCCGCCCCCAATTTTCGGGAATTCAAATGTCGGGAAGGCCGCTCCAGCTTCTAGTTTGGTCGTTTTGAGTTGGGTCATGTTTTGTACCTTCTACGTTTCGGTGCTGTTGTACGTGATTTTCTGCAGTTTGAAATCATGCAGAGTAAAAATTTGTGAATCGGTTGTCCGTTTTACGGGTGATTCTGGGACTGCAGGACATTGAGTTGTTAGAAGCATCGAGATGGTCCAGTAGATGTTCCAGTGCAGGATGTCGCAATGTGGAGGGGTCATTAACGCATAGGTTATCCTCATATATTGTTGCAGTATTCGTTTAAATTGGACTTGCGGCGCTGGTAAGGTTTTTTACGTGTGATGAAGCTTCAATAGTTGCTTTAGGTCGGCGTTCAAAAAAAACAACTTGTAAATATTTGTAACATGTGAGAGCTATTTTGCAATAATTTGTCTTTTGGGAGGAAACAATTATGAAACTTAACAAAATCATCACACGCGGTGCGTTTGCAATCGCAGCGGCAGCGACATTTGCTGCTATGCCTTTGGCTGCGGAAGCTAAAGACTGGCGTGGTTGGAACATCCACGTCGTAGACTATCCAGTGTCGCACGGCATGGAAGCCTTCATGGCCGAAGTCACCAAAAAGACGGACGGCGAGATCAAAGGTAAGGTTTTCCACGCGGGTGTTTTGGGCTCACAGCCTGACGCAATCGAGCAACTTCGTCTTGGCATCATGGACTTTGGTGTATTCAGCCTTGGACCGATGGGTCAGGCCGTGCCCGCGACTAACGTCGTCTCTTTGCCTTTTGTCTTCAAAAGCGTACCGCAGATGTACAAATTGATGGACGGCGAACCAGGCAAAGCACTGGGTGCTGCACTTGAAGAAAAGGGCATTGTTGCTCTGGGTTATCATGATGCGGGTGCACGTTCGTTCTATAACTCGATCAAACCCATCAACACACCTGCAGACGTTGAAGGTATGAAGGTTCGCGTTATGAACAACGATCTGTTCGTTGGCATGATCGAATCCATGGGCGGCAACGCGACACCAATGGCCTTCGCCGAAGTCTACCAGTCGATCAAAACAGGTGTTGTTGATGGCGCGGAAAACAACCCGCCGTCCTATGAATCCACCAGCCACTTCGAAGTTGCGAAATACTACTCGCTGACCCAGCACTTGATTATCCCTGAGTGCCTTTGCATGAGCAAAAAGACTTTCGACGGTTTGACAGCAGAGCAGCAAGAAGTCGTAAAAGCGGCGGGTAAAGCCTCCACTGATCTGCAGCGCAAGCTGTGGGGTGAGCGTGAAGCAGCATCCATGAAGATCATCATGGACGGTGGTGTCGAGGTGAACGAGATCGCCGACAAGGCCGCGTTCCAAGCCGCTATGGCACCGGTCTATGAAAAGTATCTGGCCGCCAATCCAGAGATGACGGATCTCGTCAACTTGTTCCGCAACGCTGACTAACAGCGCTTCCGAGCAAAAGTGCGCCCTGCCGTGTGCGGGGCGCATCCCTTCTTACTCAAAGGAATTGGCCTGTGGAACACCCACCTCGCTGGATGAAGCTGACAGAGCGCGCGATGGACAGTTTGAGCTTCATTTGTATGCTTGCAGCCTCGATCGCCCTTGTTGTGCTTATTGCGACGTTTGGTTGGTTGGTGTTCGGGCGGTACGTGCTGAATGCTACGCCAACATGGGTTGAGCAACTTGCGCTCTTGCTGATTTGTTACATCACATATTTGGGCGCAGCAGTTGGTATTCACGAGAATACGCACCTCGGCGTGACCATCTTTCGTGATATGACAGGGCCGCGCATCAGCAGCTTTTTGAAGCTGATCATTGATGTTGTCCTTTCCCTTTTCGGATTGATCATGCTTGTGGCAAGCGTCGAACTGGTCAAATTCGGCTGGAGTACGATGTTGCCAATGCTGAATATTCCCGAGAGTTTCCGATCCCTGTCCGCGGCCCTTTGTGGTGGCTTGGTTTTTGTTTTTGCCGGATTAAGGGCCATTTTCCGCGTTGCCTGCATGTTGCAGGGCAGGGCCTATATTGAAAAAGGTATGTTTTAACTATGGGCTTGGCTATTCTCCTTGGAATCTTTGGCGTTGCGGTGGTGCTCGGTGTGCCCGTTGCATTCGCCATGGGCATCGCTGCTGCGACCGCCTTCTGGTACGAAGGCTTTCCGCTGTTGATTACCTTCCAGCGGTCGGTTTCCGGCATCTCTGTCTTCTCTCTTCTGGCGATCCCCTTCTTCGTTTTCGCTGGTGAGTTGATGCTGCACGGCGGCATCGCCATGCGGTTGGTCAAATTCGCGTCTGCCCTCGTTGGGCATGTGCGCGGCGGTTTGGCCTCCGTGAATATTTTCTCCAGCATGCTGTTTGGTGGTATCTCTGGCTCTGCAGTCGCGGATATTTCCGCCCTTGGCTCAATCCTGATTCCTGTGATGAAAGAGCGCGGCTATCATGCGGATTACGCGGTAAACGTTACCGTCACATCCTCGATCGCGGGAATTGTTATTCCACCAAGCCACAACATGATCATCTTTGCGGTTGCGGCGGGTGGTGGTATCTCGATTTCGAAACTGTTTTTGGCAGGCGTGATACCGGGCATGTTGATGTGCCTGTGTCTTGCCATTGCTGCCTACGTCATCGCGATCAAACGCAACTATCCCGCTGAGCCGTTCCCCGGCTGGCACGCTGTGTGGGTTGCCTCGGTGCAGGCGCTGCCCGGTCTGGTGACGGCAGTTATCATCGTTGGTGGTGTCCTGTCGGGTGTTTTCACAGTGACTGAATCAGGAGCATTCGGCGCGATCTACGCTCTCTTGCTGACCTATTTCGTTTACCGCAGCCTTGACTGGAACGGCTTTAAGACCGCTGTAGTTTCCGCAGTGCGCACCACCGCGATGGTTATGGTCTTGATCGGCTTCGCCAGTTCGTTTGCCTATTTGCTGGCGCTCTACCAAGTGCCCGAAAAACTCAGCAGTTTCATGTTGGGCATCTCGGAAGAGAAGGTTGCGGTTCTTTTGATGATCAACTTGATGTTGCTCGTCCTCGGGATGATTATGGACATGGCTGCGCTGATACTGATTTGCACGCCGATTTTCCTGCCGATCGTCAAAGACCTTGGCATGGATCCGACCCAGTTCGGGATTATGCTTTTGGTCAACCTCGGTCTGGGCCTTTGTACGCCACCCGTGGGGACCTGCCTGTTTGTGGGCTGTGCTGTGGGACGGATCAAGATCGAAGAAACACTGCGGACGATCTGGCCGTTCTATCTGGCTATTTTGATGGCTCTAATTTTGGTCACCTACGTGCCGGCAGTGTCCCTGTTTCTACCCTCTCTGCTTGAGTGATCTTGAGATGCTGATGCCTTCGTTAGCGGGGCGCGTTCAGTAGACCAAGACATTCGAGTTTACCGTCGAACCTAATTGTTAAAGCAGAAAGATATCACCATGACCGCACCGGCGCCTGAACTCCTCGAAAAACTGATGCATGTCAGTACGGCGACGCTGACAACAGCCTTATTCAAGCGTGGCTTTCGCAATGTTTTTATTCAGGGACCACAGCGGATGAATCCTGGTCCAAACATGGTGGGACCTGCATATACATTGCGATATATTCCAGCGCGCGAGGACCTCGACGGCCTCGACTCTTTTGCGGATCGCGCAAATCCTCAGCGCAAGGGCGTTGAAGAATGCCCAGAAGGGGCGGTGTTTGTCATCGACTCGCGGCAGGATTCAACTGCGGCCTCGGCGGGCTGTATTCTGGCCACCCGCCTGATGATGCGGGGGTGCAAAGGTATCGTTACAGATGGCGGTTTCCGTGACACGCCCGAAATCTCCGAACTGGCGATGCCTGCCTATCATACCCGCCCCAGTGCGCCTACAAATCTGACCAAACATCACGCCGTTGCCAACAATGATCCGATAGCATGTGGTGGTGTTTCGGTCTTTCCGGGTGATATCATGGTGGGGGACAACGAAGGCGTTGTTTGCATACCTGTGCATCTGGTGGCAGAAGTGGCAGCAGAAACGCAGGAGATGACTGTTTTCGAAGACTTTGTACTGGAAATGGTGCAAAATGGCGCTTCAATTTTTGGCCTTTATCCGCCAACTGATCCGGCAACGAAGGAAAAATTCAAAGTATGGCGGGAAGAAAAGAACAGGTAGAAGATCTGCATGGGGCAGGTTCAATCTCCGGCAAGCTGGGGAAAGAAAGAACTCTGTCAGATCATGCTTACGAAAAAATCCTCGCTATGATTTCAAGTGGGCAAACACCTGTTGGCGCCAAACTTCCAACCGAGCACGAAATGAGTGACCTGTTGGAAGTGTCCCGCCCTGTTTTGCGACAAGCACTCAAGCAGTTGCGCGAAGACGGCGTTGTAGTATCGCGCCAAGGGTCCGGATCATTTGTGCAGCGTCGTCCAGAGACGGCACTGCTGAGTTTTGCCCCAGTGGGGTCCATTGCAGATATCCAACGGACCTTCGAATTTCGCGCAGCAATCGAGGGCGAGGCTGCGTATTTGGCAGCAGAACGTCGCACAGAAGCCGACTTCGCGAAATTAGCGACCCATTTCAACGAGCTTGACCGTTGTATCCGTGAGGGTGAGCTCGGCGTCGATGCGGATGAGGCATTTCATCAGGCGATTTGTGTCGCGTCCGGCAATCAGTATTTCACAACGGCGCGGACCTCCATGCAGTCGAATATCCTCACAGGCCTAAATCTGACGCGGAACCTGTCGCTGAGTAAGCCGCGCGCACGTATGGAGCTGGTTCAACAGGAACACTTGCGCATTCTTGAAGCGATTGAGAACAGAGACAAGGTTGAGGCACGCGCAGCGATGCGTGCGCATGTCGAAAACGCCAAGAACCGAGTGTTCGAGGGCTAATCGGGATCAGTCAAGCGGTAGCCCATGCGCGATCATGAAGTCATCGCGTCGCGGGGCGAAGCTATCGAGCAGAGCGCCTTCTTTCAGGCAAACGCATGAATGTTCTACATTGCTTGGAATGATGAGGGCGTCGCCCGCGTTCAGAACCCTTGTTTCGCCGCCAACCGTGAATTCGAACTGACCTGAAGATACGTATGTGGTTTGCACATGCGGATGTGAATGTGGGATGCCCACACCCTCTTTTTCAAACATAAACTCCACCATCATCAGTGCATTGTCCTGACACAGGATGCGGCGCCGTGCGCCCGGACCAGAATTCATCCATGCTTGAGACGTATCGGTGTTGGTTCCCATTCGAGCGACCCTTTGAAAACAATTAAGATGTAATAATTTGTAATAATTTGGCCAGTATGTCAATCAATTTGACCGCCGCGAAATGGAAGAGATGAAGGTGGGAGCTTGTTCGTATTCTCCATTATTATATGAAAAGTGCGCAGAGGTTGGCTTTTGATAGGCGGCGTGAAGAGGCAGTTCGTGGGCTCTGTCAATATTTGTAATAATTTGTATTGTTCCGCGTCGGCGAATATCATAAGCAGGGTACAGTTTTAATGCAGTAGCTTGGGCGCGCACGGGAGTTTTCTTGCATCGTTCTGCGTTAGGGAGAAACGCGGCGGGTCTGCTTTTTCAGGCTTTGCGGCAGATATATATTTTCAGGAGACGATCATGGACCTTAAAGGAAAAACCGCAATTGTAACTGGCGGTGGCCGCGATATCGGTCGCGCATGTGTGCTTGAACTTGCCGCACGTGGCGCAAACGTCGCGATCAACTATATGGCAAGCGGAGGCGGTGCTGATAGCGCCGTTGCCGAGATTAAGGCTGCAGGCGGCAAAGCCTTTGCTTTGCAAGGAGACATGACAAAAGAAGCTGATGTAAAAGCGCTTGTGGCGAAAACCGTCGAAGAGTTCGGTCAAGTTGACACAATGATCCATGTGACAGGCGGTTTGCTGGCGCGTGTTTCGATGGCTGAAATGACGCTCGATCACTGGCTTGCGGTTATGGACGTTAACCTCACCTCGTTTGTCCTGATGGTGCGTGAGTGTCTGCCGCATATGAAGGACGGCTCGTCTATTGTTGGCCTCGCATCACAAGCGGGCCGTGACGGTGGTGGACCAGGCGCCTCTGCTTATGGCGCGTCCAAAGGTGCATTGATGACGCTGACACGCGGTTTGGCAAAAGAATTGGGCCCTAAAATCCGCGTCAATTCACTTTGCCCAGGTATGATCGATACGGATTTCCACAACATCTTTACCAAGCCGGAAGTGCGCACACATGTTGCAAACGTATCCCCGTTGAAACGTGAAGGAACATCCGAGGAAGTGGCTAAGCTCGCCGTATTCCTTGCCTCGGACGATGCTGCGTTCATCACGGGCGCGAATGTCGACATCAACGGCGGCATGCTGTTCTCGTAAACCAACCTTTCGGGCGCCAGTGGATGATCTACCGGCGCCCGTTGCCTTGATTAAAGCCGGAGGAAAAACACTATGAACCTAATTGGAAAACACCTGATTGCGGGTGAGTGGATCGGCGCTTCTGATCAATTTTCGTCTGATCCGGCACAGGGTGAGGCCCACATGTTCGCAGCGGGAACTGTGGATTTGGTAGACCGTGCAGCGCAAGCTGCCGAAGGTGCTTTCCCATCCTACAGCAGTACAACTTCTCAGGAACGTGCGACGTTTCTGAATGCCATCGCAGATGAAATCGATTCCCGTGCTGATGCGCTTGCCGAGATTGGCAGTCAGGAAACGGGCCTGCCAGATGCCCGTTTGCGGGGCGAGACGGGCCGGACCTCCGGCCAACTGCGCATGTTTGCCG
>JBALTK010000078.1:0-14855 GCA_036964385.1 Sulfitobacter sp.
CATAAAGCGCGCCTGCGTCGGATGCAGAGCGAATCACAACGAACTGCTGGCCGTTAAGCTTGGCAGCCATTGCTTCGGCTTCTGCCTTGGACTCGAGGTTCTGAGTTTCAAGCTGGGCTTTTTGGCCTTCGAAAGCAGCGATGTTCGCTTTGGAAGCGGTCAGTGCTTTTTTCTGTGGCAGCAAATAGTTGCGTGCAAAGCCTGGTTTGACGTCAACAACGTCGCCCATCTGGCCAAGTTTCGCAACACGCTGGAGAAGGATAACATGCATAATCTCTACTCCTTATTTCACTGCGTAGGGCAGCAGGGCGAGGAAGCGTGCGCGTTTGATGGCACGGGCCAGTTCACGCTGCTTTTTCGCAGATACTGCGGTGATACGGGACGGCACGATTTTGCCACGCTCAGAGATGTAGCGCTGAAGCAGGCGTGTGTCTTTGTAATCGATTGCCGGTGCATTGTCGCCCGAGAACGGGCAGACCTTGCGGCGGCGGAAAAATGGTTTTGCGGCCATGGTTTAAAGTCCTTTCAACAACCTAAAATCAGCGACGTTCACGGCGCTCTGGGCGCTCGTCACGTTTTTGCATCTGAACGGAAGGCAGTTCTTTGTGCTCGTCCATTTTGATGGTCAGAACGCGCATGACGTCGTCATGCAGGCGCATCAGGCGTTCCATCTCCTGCACGGCAGTTGCCGGTGCATCGGAGCGCAGGAAGGCATAGTGGCCCTTGCGGTTCTTGTTGATTTTATAGGCCATCGTTTTGACGCCCCAATACTCGCTGTCCACGAGTTTCCCGCCGTTGTCGGACAGGACGGTACCGAAATGTTCGATCAGGCCTTCGGCTTGTGTATTGGACAAGTCTTGGCGTGCGATCATTACATGCTCATATAGCGGCATGTGTGCTCCACTTATTTCAAGGCGCATTTCATAGGCGGGGCGATGATCCTTTGCTGCCCCGTCACGAGAGTCTGCGCGGTTAAATCGTCTTGCAAAGGAAGTGCTGCATATACACCGTTTTGGGCGCAGCACAAGCGTTCATGGCATGATGAATGGCCTGCATGTGATCTAGTTATTTGCTGCGTTGGACCAGATGACGCGGCCTTGCCCGAAGTGTGCCGTGATTTGGTCTGATTTCACCTTCATCTGATGGTCAACCAACAACGAGGGTAAAACAATGACCAGCACAGCCGATCACAACTTTCCTGTAAAATCAGCATTGGGTATTGTACACATGCTAGATGGTGGCCGATTGATGATGCGTCTGGCGATGCGGGTTGGTGCTGTAGCGTTTGCTTTGGTTGTTGCGCTGATCTGGATCGCTCCAGGCGCGACGTGGGACACAGATGTTTTGTTGTTCAAGCTGGCCCTGTCGGTGATGTCAGGCTTTATCGCCGCTGGTATGTGGCAGCGCAGCCTGCCGCCCGTGCAGCCGACTGTTGAAGTTGATATCGCCAATATGGAAGTGCGTGTGATGCGCAGTGATGGCGGGGCGCAACCTCGTTTGATCGAGAGCTGCAACTTTTGTGATTTGGAAGCCGTTGATCTGCAAGGGCGTCACATCATTCTGTGGGCAAAGGGCAAACGGTTGCTGGCCGATATCACATTGAGCAATGCGACTGCACATGCGTCCTTGCTCGCAGCGCTGCGCCATGAAGGTAAGCTTGCCTAAGTCTAAGTAAACAAAAGCTATTTGAGTTTGGTTCGTCAGCGCGCAGAATATGTTTGTTTCTTTGGGATTGAGATTTGGACAATTTGCCCCACCTTAGGCATATAAATTAACAGTTAGGGAGTGCTCAAAATGAAATCACTTGTTCTCGCGGCCTTGTTATCCACCTCAGCCACAATGGCGATGGCGGCTGAAAAATATGTGCTGGATGCCAGCCACAGCCAAGTGGTGTTCTCCTATAACCACCTCGGTTTCTCGACCACCTACGGCATGTTCTCCGGATTTGAAGGTGAGATCATGTTCGACGAGGCGGACCCGGCAAACTCCAGCGTCAGCGTTTCGATGCCTACTAAATCGATGTTCACAGGCTGGGAGCAGCGTGACGCACACTTCATGAGCGATGATTTCTTTGGCGCGACTGATGAAGACATGATCACGTTCACCTCTACTTCCATCGAAGTTACAGGCGACGGTTCAGCCAACATCACTGGTGATCTGACAATGAACGACATTACAAAATCTGTCGTGCTGGCCACCAACCTCAACCAGCTTTCCGAGCACCCGATGGCGAAAAAGCCTTGGGCAGGTTTCAATGCCACCACAACGCTGCTGCGCTCCGACTTTGGCGTAGAGAAGTTTGCACCGTTCGTTGGTGATGAAATCTCTGTAATGATTTCTTTGGAAGCAATGAAAGCCGAGTAATCTCAGCTAAATGATAAAAAGGGCCGCAAGATATAGTGTCCTGCGGCCCCTTTTGTTTTGTCTTATTCCGGTGTCGACTTGGTGGCGTCGAGGTTGATCGTCACGCCCACCGCAAATGCGAGCGAGCCTTCGTCGGGCATGTTGGCCCCGATTCCAAAGTCCATGCGGTTCAACGTCAACTGCGCTTGTACATTGGCATCATCCCCGTCGAGTGACAGGCGGAACGGCATGGAGACGGGGATACTGACGTCTTTGATGGTCAGTGTGCCGTCGGCGGTGAAGCCGTCAATGTTTGTGATGATGTCGGCGTTGAAGGTTGCAGTGTCAAATCGCGATACGTCGAAAAAGTCGGGGCCCATCGCCTGATCCGTTACAGAGCCTAAGGTAAGTGACCCGATGGCTATAATGACTTCGACCTGACCGGATTTGCCGCCTTGGATCGCAGGGTCAAAAGTTATGTTGGCCGTCCAGTCGGTAAAGCGACCTTCCACGACCGAGCCAAATTGCGTGACGCCGATTTGGATACTGCCGTCCTTAACAATCCAGTCGGAGGCGACTTTGCTAAGTGTAGCGGCTTCAACAGCGCCCTCTTTTGGTGTGTAAAACCCGAAGACACCAGCGCCAGTGAGAACGACAGCCCAAATAGCAATAGCGGCGACGAGAGGAGAGCGGCCGTGGTGCGCGATGGGCAAGTCAACGAGTTCAGGTGCGCCATTGAGCATCCGCCGCAGGGTCGCATCCTTGTCGATGAAGTGATGTTTGAGCGCGCCCACGATGTGCAGCAGGAGGGCTAGAATCATGACTTTGCCAAAGACCCAGTGCAGCCCACCAAAAAGCGCGGCAACGGTTTCGGATGTAGGGACGAGTGGAAGTGACTGACCCAAGGGCCACCAGATCGGTGCGAAGCCTGATGTAGCAGCATGGTGTATCCAGCCGGACAGTGGCGCAAGAACCAACGAGCCATAGAGCAACCAATGGGCCGTTTCGGCGAGTAAGTTCTCGACGCGGCGCTCTGGGTGCAGGGATGCAGGCTTTGGCTGGCTGAGTGCCCAGAGGATGCGCAGGAGTGCTACAAAGAATACGGTGACGCCGAGTGTTTTGTGCAACGAGTAGAGCCACGCCTTTTGGGCCAGTTGCTCGGAGGTCTCATAGGGCAGTTCATGGGCGATCATCGCGACGGGGATTAATGTCATGACCAGCAGCGCCGTTAGCCAATGAAAGATACGTGTTACGCTGCCATATCGTGTGTTGGTGTTAACGATAGCCATGGGATGCTCCTACTGAATGCCTCCCTATATATTTACGGTACCTGACCTCTAGGGCAATGGCCGTTTCGGCACAGGCTCTGTGCGCTCTTGTGAGAGGGGGAGTGCTTCGCTAAACCGATTGGCACAATATTTAATGGGGCGACTAACATGAGCACAGCATTCGTATTTCCCGGTCAGGGCGCACAGACCATCGGCATGGGCCTCGATCTGGCGCAAGCCTATCCCGAAGCCAAAGCCATCTTTGACGAAGTAGATGACGCGCTGGGGCAAAAGCTCAGCGCGCTGATCTGGGAAGGTGACATTGCGGAGCTGACGTTGACGGAGAATGCGCAGCCAGCGCTGATGGCGACCTCCATGGCAGCTATGCGTGCGTTGGAGGCTGAAGGCATCGACATTACACGCGCATCCTTTGTCGCGGGTCACAGCCTTGGGGAATACTCGGCGTTATGTGCGGCGGGTGTGTTCACGCTGGCCGATACAGCGCGCCTGTTGCGCATCCGTGGACGCGTGATGCAAGAGGCGGTGCCCGTAGGTGAAGGCGCAATGGCTGCGATCCTTGGCCTTTCTGCAGATGATGTGACCAAACTGGCCGCCGATGCTGCCCAAGGCGATGTGTGCCAGCTGGCGAACGAGAACGACCCTACGCAAAATGTAATCTCGGGCAGTAAGGCCGCAGTTGAGCGCGCGATTGAGATGGCCAAAGGGGCAGGGGCCAAACGTGCATTGCCCTTGCCTGTGTCCGCTCCGTTCCATTGTGCGTTGATGCAGCCTGCGGCGGACGAGATGGCGCGTGCATTGGCTGAGGTGACTTTGAATGACCCTAAAGTACCGTTGGTCTCGAATGTGCTGGCCGAGAGCGTTGATACTGCGGGACCGATTGCAGGATTGTTGGTCGATCAGGTGACTGGCCGTGTGCGTTGGCGCTCCTCGGTGGAGTGGATGGCTGCGCAGGGTGTGACGGAATACTGGGAGATTGGTGCAGGTAAGGCGCTGTCTGGCATGATCCGCCGTATCCAAAAGGATGCCACTTTGCGCAACGTCAGCGCTGCGGCCGATGTGAAAGCAGCGCTTGAGGGCTAATATCTTACGTCGCAGTCTGCTGCTGGGCGCAGTGGCGTCGGTAGCAGGCTGTGCAACGGTGACGCGTTTGCGGCAGGGGCTTGAATTCTCCGTCGTGAACGAGCGGCTGATTGTTCGTGGCGAGGTCAGCATACGGACACCTACTGCTTTTGCCGATGTGATGGATCAAAACCCGCAGGTATCGGTTGTTGTTTTGCAGCAGATGAAGAGTGTGACGAATGTTCGCGCGGTTTTGGAGATAGGCCGCATGATCCGAGAGAGGGGCGTCAATGTCGCGCTCCAGAGTGACAGTGACATCCATGCGGAGGCGGTATTCCTGTTTATGGCAGGCGTGGAGCGGAGCATGGTAGCGGGCGCGCAGATAGGTCTGGGCCGTTGGATCGAACGTGATTTTAGCCGCTCTCCCGATTTTGGAGGTATACGAGAATATAGCGTTGAGATGCTGGGATCAGACGCATTTTACCTCTTTGCCTTGCGCAAAGGGCCGTCTGACGGGATATACGTTATGACAGAAGACGAGATTGCGCAATTTGGCCTGTTGACTGCGCCTGTGCAGCGATTTGAATAAAAGGAAATGATATGTTTGATCTAACAGGTAAAAATGCACTGGTAACGGGTGCCTCGGGTGGCATTGGCGCGGATATTGCGCGGGCACTGCATGCGCAGGGAGCGACTGTCGGCCTGTCTGGTACGCGCACGGAGCCTTTGGAGGCACTGGCCGCCGAACTTGGTGAGCGCGCTCATGTGCTGCCTTGTAACCTGAGCGATATGGACGCGGTTAAGGCCCTGCCCAAGCAGGCGGCAGAGGCGATGGGATCAGTTGATATTCTGGTCAACAATGCAGGCATCACCCGCGACAACCTGTTTATGCGCATGTCAGATGACGAATGGCAGTCTGTGCTGGACGTGAACCTGACGGCGACCTTCCAGCTGTGTAAGGGAGTGATGCGCGGCATGATGAAGGCGCGTTGGGGCCGGATTGTGAACATCTCATCCATCGTGGGGGCCACGGGCAATCCGGGTCAGGCCAACTATGCCGCGTCCAAGGCGGGGATGATCGGGATGAGCAAGAGCCTTGCTTATGAAGTGGCGAGCCGTGGAATCACCGTGAATGCGATTGCACCAGGATTTATTGCAACGGCAATGACTGACAAGCTCACCGGTGATCAGAAGTCTGGCATTATGGGGCAAATTCCTGCGGGTCGTATGGGTACGCCAGACGAGATCGCAAGCGCTGTCGTCTACCTTTCCAGCACAGAGTCCGCTTATGTCACAGGAGCCACCTTGCATGTGAACGGCGGTATGGCCATGTTGTAACAGCATTGGTGAAACCGTTTGCGTAACCCCAATCATATGCTAAAGGGAGCGCAGAATAAAAAGACGGGCGCTTGATTTGACCCGCGCCTTGTGAAAACAAGTATAACGAGCCGCCCCCGAAAGGGGCAACTTCTGACCCCTCTCACGTTGAGGTGGCAGAAACCCAAAGGGGCAGCATAGCCCAATGAGTAAGGACTAAAAGTATGAGCGACGTTGCAGACCGCGTTAAAAAGATCGTTGTAGAGCACCTCGGTGTTGAAGAAGATAAAGTAGTAGAAAATGCTTCTTTCATTGATGATCTGGGTGCAGACAGCCTCGACACAGTCGAGCTGGTAATGGCATTCGAAGAAGAATTCGGCATCGAAATCCCTGATGACGCAGCCGAGAATATCCAGACCTTCGGCGACGCGGTCAAGTTCATCAAAGAAGCCTCCTAATTAGGCTTTGCCGAGTTTTTCTCGGCGATAAAATACTCAAACGGCGCCTCGCTCTGCGGATTGGCGCCGTTTTTGATTCTCGGCATAATTGAAGCTTGTCTCTGGGCGTGTGCTGCGGCAATTCTGACGGTCCAGACGAACATTTCAAATCCCGAGATTAAGACGAAGGCCGCGCACTTCATGCTCCGTAATATTCCGACGATTAACACGCCGCGAGTCACATTGCGTGGCATGCGCAGAGAAGACTTTGAGCGGTTTGCCGATATTTGGGCCGATCCCGAGGTCGTTACCCATATCAAGGGAAAGCCGTGGCCTCGCGCGCGCAGTTGGGATGCATTTCTGCGCAATGCCGGCCATTGGCAGATCGCGGGATTTGGTCAGTGGGCCGTTCAGATCCATGGGCAAGCAACGATGGCAGGGCAGGCGGGCTTCTTTTACGGATCGCGCGGGTTGGGCGATGATTTTGATCCTTATCCCGAAGCTGCTTGGGTGTTGGACCCTGTTTTTCAGGGCCAAGGCTATGGCGTTGATGCGGCAGCGGCGGTGCATGACTGGTTTGACCGTGTCATCGCGGGACGTACCGTATGTGTGATCACCCCGGAAAACGAAGGGTCGCTGCGGATTGCCAAAACGTTGGGCTACGTACCTTTGCGGCATGTCACGACCGAGGGGGAATCGGTTTTGTTGATGACCCGAAAAGGGCCGCCTGTTTGAAGCAGATCGTTTAACTTCTCCTGACGTCCTGCATAATTTCGGGAGATATGCCGGACCCGTCGGGGGAGCCATGTAGCACGCTCACGTCGCCTGTGGTTTCCATGATTACGGCGCGCACCTCGTCCAGATTATAGGCATTTGCTTCGCGTAATTTGGCCCAAAGATCGGACGTGGTTACGCCCGCCTTCCTCATGTTTGCGGAATTCATTTTTCCGTCCTCCATAAGGAGGAGTGGCGTGTTGTCGACCATTTCCTTCACGCGGTCTGAGCGGATCCGAAGCTGGGATATGCAAACTTGAACGAGGAAGAGGGCGATGATTGACCCGACAAATGTCCATACCCCTGTGTCCAGAGTTGTAACGGCACTGGCGAGTACTGATCCGATTGAAACGGTGATCGCAAAGTCGAACGCCGACATTTTGGAAAAGCTGCGTAGCCCGTGAAACCGCGTCAGGATGAGAATGGCCGCTATGACTATAGCGGCGCGCATCGTGATTTCTAAATATGTCGGCATGTCATATTCTCCCTTTGCATATTGAACACATTGAAAGTGCGGGGAGTTCCCTTCGAGAGGTGGTTGGCAAAGACCCGCCTTTTGGAGATTGCCAACGCTCTTGATAATTGGGGGAGCTGCAAGGTATAGCCGACCCAAGCAATATTACACCAAAGGGCAGAGCATATGCGCAGAGTGGTCGTTACAGGATTGGGTTTGGTTACGCCGTTGGCAGACGGGGTCGAAGAAAGCTGGAAGCGTATTTTGGACTGTCAGTCCGGTGCGGGACCGATCACCGGCTTTGATGCAAGCCGTTGTGTCACGCAATACGCGTGCGAAGTTCCTCTGGGTGACGGGTCTGATGGAACGTTTAACGCAGACAAATACATGCTCCCGAAAGAGCAGCGTAAGGTGGATACGTTCATTATGTTTGGTTTGGCAGCTGCACAGCAGGCTGTTGAAGATGCAGGTTGGGCGCCAACTGACAAAGAGAGCCTTGAGCGTACTGGTGTGCTGATCGGTTCTGGCATTGGTGGTTTGAACTCTATCGCGAACACTGCCGTGATGATGGCCGAAAAGGGCCCAAAGCGGGTCAGCCCGTTCTTTGTTCCCGGTGCATTGATCAACCTGATCTCTGGTCAGGTGTCGATCAAGTACGGATTTAAAGGACCGAACCATTCGGTTGTGACTGCGTGCTCCACAGGTGCGCACGCAATTGGTGATGCGAGCCGTCTGATTATGTTCGGCGATGCCGATGTGATGGTTGCTGGTGGTGCGGAAGCGGCGATTTGTGAAATCGGTATTGCGGGCTTCAACGCCTGTAAAGCACTCAGCACAAAACGTGGCGATGATCCCAAAAAGGCGAGCCGCCCCTATGACGAGGACCGTGACGGTTTTGTTATGGGTGAGGGCGCGGGCATTGTGGTGCTGGAAGAATACGAGCACGCCAAAGCGCGCGGCGCGAAGATTTATGCCGAAGTGATTGGTTATGGCCTGTCTGGCGATGCGTATCACATCACTGCCCCTTCCGAGGACGGTGAAGGTGGTGAACGTTCCATGCGTTCCGCGCTACGCCACGCGGGACTGGAGCCAAAGGATATCGATTATATCAACGCACACGGTACTTCGACCATGGCGGACACCATCGAGCTGGGTGCTGTTGAGCGTATGATGGGCGAGCATGCGGACAAAGTGACCATGTCATCCACCAAGTCCGCAACGGGCCACTTGTTGGGCGCTGCTGGTGCGATTGAGGCGATCTTCTCCGTACTTGCGATCCGTGACCAGATTGCGCCGCCGACGATCAACTTGGAGAAACTCGCAGTTGAGACCAAGATTGATCTGGCTGCCAATGCACCAGTAAAGCGTGAGATCAAAGTCGCGTTGAGCAACTCCTTTGGCTTTGGTGGAACAAACGCAAGCGTATTGTTCGGGAAGGTCGACTAGATGTGGCGTCATGTGGCGGCGAATGCGATCACATTTCTTATGGTCGGGCTGTTTCTTCTTGGCGGTCTGATCATGTGGGGCAAGGCGCAGTATGACGCGCCCGGGCCACTGGCTGAAGCTGTGTGTGTTCAGGTCAAAAGTGGCTCGAATATGCGTCGGGTCAGTAAGGATCTCGCGGATCAAGGCGCTGTAACTTCGGCTTCGATCTTTCGAATTGGTGCGGATTACGAGGAAAAGACCAGTCAGTTGAAGGCGGGTAGTTTCCTGATCGAGCCGGAATCCACGATGAAAGATATCGTCGATGTGATCACGCGTGGCGGGGCAAGCACCTGTGGCACGGAGATTGTGTACCGTATTGGTGTGAACCGCGTGAGTGTTCAGGTGCGTGAACTTGATCCTGCTACGAACCGCTTTGCTGAATTGGCGACTTTCACACCAGAGGTTGATGACGTTCCTGAAGCTTACACAAAGATGCGTGATCAGGCTGACGTTCGGTTCCGCATAGCAGTGGCCGAAGGGGTCACAAGCTGGCAGATCGTGAATGCCATTTCCGGTATGGATGTTATGGACGGAACTGTTTCATCGGTACCACCGGAGGGCTCACTTGCGCCTGATAGTTATGAAGTGCGCAAGGGGGATGACCGGGCTACGTTGCTTGCGCGGATGTCGTCAGCGCAGCAGACACTGTTAGCCGCCGCATGGGAAGCGCGGGCGGATGATCTGCCTATCGATTCTCCTGAAGAGTTACTTATTCTTGCATCGTTGATCGAGAAAGAAACGGGCGTATCGGGTGAGCGTCGTCAGGTTGCCAGTGTATTTGTGAACCGCATCAATCAGGGCATGCGTCTGCAAACGGACCCGACGGTTATCTACGGCATCACGAAGGGTGAAGGCATTTTGGGCCGTGGTCTGCGCCGCAGTGAACTGCGTGCAGAGACGCCCTATAACACCTATGTGATCCCTGGATTGCCGCCCACGCCAATTGCCAACCCTGGACGGGCGAGCCTGATGGCGGCAGCACAGCCTGACGAGACGCCCTACATCTTCTTCGTGGCGGATGGCACTGGTGGGCACGCGTTTGCTGTGACGTTGGACGAGCATAACCGCAATGTGGCTGTCTGGCGCCAGATCGAAGCGGAGCGGGCTGCGACTGCCAACGACTAAGGCGTTGCGTGCAGCGTACGGTGCTGTGAGCAGCGGTTAAGAACGACCTGATATACCAATTCTCATGCTAGGAGATTTGGGGAACGGCCCTGACGATTAGTTGGGGCCGTTTTTTCATGTCTTTCGATTGGAGGAATCCGAGCGAAAGGACTGACTACAGATGACAATCCAACCGGTGCCACAGCTTGATGAATTGGCCCATGCGGAGGCCATGTTTGCCTCCGTTCAGGTCACACTCGCCGAGTTAAGAGAAGCATTAGAGAACCTGAAAAATCAGGCGAAATCCGGAGAGGAAATCGATGCAACACAGACGTCGAAGACTTTTATCCAGCTAACGGATGCAGTCGGACGCTGTCAAAAAGCGGGAATGATCTTGAATGACTGCCGAAACAAACAAGCCGGAATTGCGCGTGGAGGGTACGCTCTCGACATGGAAAAAGCGCGGGTTGATATCGGGTGCAAACTTGATCGGCTCCGCTGTTCCATCGATTCAGGAGAGTTTCCTGAATGACCTGGATGAGGGGGAGCTTCGCGCTCTCCCTTACTTATTTGAATTCTGGGCCATGCCGCACCAGTTGCCTCCTGAGGGGGACTGGCGGTCGTGGGTGATTATGGGCGGGCGAGGTGCGGGCAAGACCCGAGCGGGCGCTGAGTGGGTGCGCAGTAAGGTTGAAGGGGCGAAGCCGCTGGATCATGGGGCATGCCGGCGCGTGGCGTTGGTGGGAGAGACCATCGAGCAGGTGCGCGAAGTGATGATTTTCGGTGATAGCGGGATATTGGCCTGCTCCCCTGCGGATCGCCGGCCTGATTGGGAGGCCACACGCAAAAGGTTGGTGTGGCCGAACGGTGCGATAGCAACGGTGCATTCGGCACATGACCCTGAGGGGCTGCGAGGGCCGCAGTTTGATGCGGCGTGGGTTGATGAGATGGCAAAATGGAAGAAGGCGCAAGAGACGTGGGACATGCTGCAGTTTGCGTTGCGGCTGGGGGAGCATCCACAGGTTTGTGTGACGACCACGCCGCGGAATGTCGATGTGCTGAAATGCCTACTCAAATCACCTTCAACAGTTGTGACGCATGCAGCCACAGAAGCGAACCGAGCGCATTTGGCGTCATCTTTTCTGGACGAGGTACGTGCGCGGTATCGTGGGACGCGGCTGGGGCGGCAGGAGTTGGACGGGGTGCTTTTGGCGGATGCCGAGGGCGCGTTGTGGACAAGCGAGATGTTGGAAGCGTGTCGTGTGCGGGAATTGCCAGCTTTGGACCGGATCGTTGTGGCAGTCGATCCGGCGACGACATCGGGTGCTTCATCGGATGAATGTGGGATCGTGGTGGGGGGGGTTCAGTGCAGTGGGCCACCTCAGGATTGGCGTGCCTATGTCCTCGCTGACTGTACCGTGGCAGGAATGGGACCCAGCGGCTGGGCGAAAGCTGCGATCGCTGCGATGGAGCGGTTTGGCGCGGACCGTTTGGTGGCGGAGGTGAACCAAGGCGGGCAGATGGTGCAGGAGGTGATCCGTCAGGTGGACCCTTTGGTGCCCTATAAGGGTGTGCATGCGTCACGGGGAAAGGTGGCGCGGGCCGAGCCTGTTGCCGCGCTTTATGAGCAGGGGCGGATTAAACATATGCCTGAGCTCGACGGGTTAGAGGATCAGATGACCCGCATGACACGGCGCGGGTATGAGGGCGGTGGATCACCCGACCGTGTTGATGCGCTGGTTTGGGCGCTGCATGAGTTGATGATCGAACCTGCGGCGACATGGCGACAACCGGGGGTGCGGTCGCTCTGAGTGGATGGAGATGCGGAAAAGGGGGGCTTTGACCTCCCTTTTTTGTTGGTGCCTTCGGTGTTGCGCGAGGTGCGTACGCTCTGGTCCGGCAGGATTAATCCTTTGATGGCAAATTGTTTTCAGAAGCGATGGGGCAGCGGGTCTGCCACGGGGCACGAGATGAGGAGAACGTGAGTGTTTGATTTTCTAAAGCGTGGGACGGTTGATGCGGTGGAGGCAAAAGCCTCCGCCACGGGACGTGTTGTGGCGATGCAAAGCTCTGGCCGTGTGGCGTGGAGCCCGCGTGATACGGTGTCTTTGACACGCACGGGTTTTGCGGGGAATCCGGTAGGGTTCCGTTCTGTTAAACTGATTGCGGAGGCGGCAGCGGCGTTGCCCTTGGTGCTTCAAGATGCCGAGCAGCGGTTTGACACCCACCCGGTGCTGGGACTGATTGGGCGGCCTAACGGGGGGCAGGGCCGTGCAGAGCTACTGGAGGCGCTGTATGCCCAGCTGCTGCTGTCGGGGGATGCATATGTAGAGGCTGTGGGTGCTGAAGCTGGTGTCCCGCTTGAGCTGCATGTCCTGCGCTCTGACCGCATGTCTGTGGTGCCTGGTGCGGATGGCTGGCCTATTGCTTACGAATACGCAGTCAGCGGGCGTAAGCACCGGTTTGACGCCACGCAAGGCTCTCCGATTTGTCATGTCCGAAATTTCCACCCGCAGGATGATCATTACGGGTTTAGCCCTATGCAGGCGGCAGCGACGGCGGTGGATGTGCATAACTCCGCTTCCCGCTGGAGCAAGGCCCTTTTGGATAATGCAGCGCGGCCTTCGGGGGCAATTATTTACAAGGGTGGCGAGGGGCAGGGAAGCCTGAGCAATGACCAGTACGAACGGTTGGTCAACGAGATGGAAAGCCATCATCAAGGCGCGCGCAACGCGGGGCGTCCGATGCTGCTGGAAGGTGGATTGGATTGGAAGCCTATGGGTTTCTCTCCGTCCGATATGGAGTTTCAGAAGACCAAAGAAGCAGCGGCGCGGGAGATTGCGCTCGCCTTTGGAGTGCCGCCGATGCTGATCGGGATCGCAGGGGATGCGACATATGCCAACTACCAAGAGGCACACCGCGCGTTTTACCGTCTGACGGTGCTGCCACTGGCGAGCCGCGTGACCGCCGTGCTGTCGCATTGGTTGTCAGAGTTTACGGGTGAATTGGTAGAACTAAAGCCAGATCTGGATCAGGTGCCAGCGCTGAGCGCGGAGCGTGACGCGCAATGGGCAAGGGTAGCTGGTGCAGACTTCTTAACGGAAGCGGAAAAGCGCTCTTTGCTCGGTTTGCCTGCGGTAGCGGCGGATGAGTGAAGCTCCGGTAGAGCGGTTTCAATGCGCACCGGGTATGCGGCTTCAGGCCCACGAGAGGGTGACAGCAATCCATTTGCAGAACCTCGACAAGCGGTTGGACCGGATTGAACAGATGATGGAGCGGTTGGAGCGGAGGCTTTGGCTGGCCGTCTACGGGGTGGCGGCGGTGGTGCTGGCAAAAGCGGTGCAAACCTATCTGGAAGTCGTTCCGCTGGGCTGAGCAGAACAACAGGAGAAATACGATGGATATGAGTGGAAATGACTTCGCACCTTGTGCGGAGAATGGAGGCGGCTTGCCTGCTCTTGAGCGTAAGTTCATGCAGTTTGATGAGGTTGCAAAGGTCGCGGGCGGTGTTGAAATTAAGGGCTATGCCAGCTTTTTCGACGCGGTTGATCAGGGCAACGATGTGGTTCAGCGCGGTGCGTATGGCGCGAGTTTGATAGCGCTAAAAGCGGCGGGGCGTGGGGTCAAAATGCTGTGGCAGCATGATCCCGCGCAGCCCATCGGTGTGTGGGACGAGGTGCGCGAGGATGCGCGCGGCCTTTTCGTCAAGGGGCGGATTTTGCAGTCCGTTGAGAAAGGCCGCGAGGCGATCGCGCTGATTGAAGCAGGTGCGATTGACGGTCTGTCGATCGGATACCGCACGGTGAAATCAACCAAGAATACCAAGGGCCAGCGGCTCTTGCAGGAACTGGAGCTTTGGGAGGTGTCGCTGGTGACCTTCCCGATGCTTCCCAGTGCGCGGGTGGGGGCGAAGGCGGACAATTTTGTGCGTATCGGCGACGTCCTGCGCGAGATGGCGGGGGTATTTGATGCGGCTACTGCGGACATCGAGACCTGCCAAGACAACCAAAAGGGGAACGCGAGATGAGCGATACCAATGAAGACGCTGTGGGGCTTTCTCCTGCGGACGATGTGCGGCGGGCTGTGACCGGCTTCGTGACGCAGATGAAGGGCTTTCAAGCCGATATCGAGACGAAATTTCAACAAACAGAAGAGCGAATGACCATGCTGGATCGTAAGACATTGACTGCTGCCCGTACTCCTTTGGCGGGGGCCACAGAAGCGGGTGCGCCGCATAAGAAAGCATTTGACGCCTATGTGCGCTCTGGCGATGATGACGGGCTGCGCGGGCTTGAGCTTGAGGGGAAGGCGCTGTCGACGGCGGTGAACTCAGACGGGGGTTATCTCGTAGATCCGCAGACCTCTGACATTGTGAAATCCGTTCTGAATACTACGGCATCAATCCGTGCGATTGCGTCGGTAGTGAATGTCGAAGCCACGTCCTATGACGTCCTGGTGGATCACTCCGATGTGGGTGCGGGTTGGGCGACTGAGAGCTCAATTGTGGGCGAGTCTGATACGCCACAGATCGACCGCATCACGGTGCAGTTGCACGAGCTGAGCGCGCTGCCCAAAGCGTCCCAACGTCTGCTG
>JBALTK010000078.1:14865-16323 GCA_036964385.1 Sulfitobacter sp.
GTTCGACATTGAGGGCTGGCTGGCCGGCCGTATCGCGGACAAGTTCGCCCGTGCCGAAGCAGGTGCGTTCATTAACGGTGACGGCGTAGATAAACCGAAGGGTTTTCTTGCGCATTCCACTGTCGACAATGACGTTTGGGCATGGGGTAACCTTGGGTATGTTCCGACGGGCGTTGCGGGTGAAGTTACACCTGAATCTATTGTGGATGTCGTCTACGCTTTGGGTGCGCAGTACCGTGCCAATGCGTCTTTTGTCATGAACTCCAAGACGGCTGGTCTTGTGCGCAAGCTCAAGGATATGGATGGCCGATTCTTGTGGTCTGATGGTTTGGCAGCGGGTGAGCCTGCGCGCCTAATGGGCTACCCAGTGCTGATTGCCGAGGACATGCCCGATGCGGGTGCTGATGCCAATGCCATGGCCTTTGGTGACTTTGCCGCTGGCTATACCATTGCCGAGCGTCCTGATCTGCGTATCCTGCGTGACCCCTTTAGCGCCAAACCCCACGTCCTTTTCTATGCGACAAAGCGGGTCGGCGGCGACGTAAGCGACTTTGCTGCGATCAAGCTGTTGAAATTCGGCACTGCGTAAAAAGCAGTGTTGAAGCCGGAGCGGGAGTTGTCCGCTCCGGTCCGGGCGTGCGCCCTGAATATTCCTTTGCATTGTCTAGCTGCTCCCCTCCGACCGAGCAATGCAAAGGCGGGGTGCGCGCCCGGGAGGGGGGTTGCTTGCCAGGGTATGAATTTAAGTTTGAGAGAGGCTTTGGGATGTTGATCGAAGAAACGAATGTGCCGGATGTGGCCCTGCCAATTGCGGCGTTTAAGGCGCATATGCGTATGGGCACAGGGTTTACCGAGGATACGTTGCAAGAGGCAGTGCTTGGCAGCTTCTTACGTGCAGCGATGGCTGCGATAGAAGCTCGTACAGGCAAGGTGCTGATTGAGCGTGAATTTACGCTCTCGGTGACGTCGCTTGCGGATAGTGCGTCGCTGGGGCTGACAGTTGCTCCCGTGACGGTAATCGCGGATGTGCAGCGGGTGTCGCGTAGTGGTGCGCAGCAAGTGGTTGATGCAGATGTGTATTGGCTAGAGCGCGATACGCATACGCCGCGTCTGAAGGCGGCGGGTGCAGCTTTGCCTGCGCCTGAGACGGGCGGCGAGTTGCGGGTGAGATTTTTGGCGGGATACGGACCTGAATGGGACGATGTGCCTCTTGATATGCAGCAAGCGGTGCTGATGCTCGCGGCGCATTTTTATGAGTACCGCCATGACACCGCGTTAGCAGCCGGATGTATGCCCTTCGGTGTGACGTCGCTAATCGAGCGGTTTCGCGTCATGCGTTTAGGTCGTGGCGGGGTGCAGACATGAGCGCTCCGCGTCTCAACCGACAGCTGGTACTGGAAGCGCCGGATGTGCTGAGCGATGGCGCTGGTGGTTTCGTTCAGGGGTGGGTGCCGTTGG
>JBALTK010000079.1:0-16242 GCA_036964385.1 Sulfitobacter sp.
AAGCGGATCACTGCATTTTTGGTAGATCGTGGCACGCCGGGGTTCACGATCCGTGACGGGTATAAATCTGTCAGCCACCGTGGCTACAAGAACATGATCCTCGATTTTGACGACTGTCGTTTACCTGATGCGCAGGTTTTGGGCGAAGTCGATAGCGGGTTCGATGTGATGAACACATGGCTCTATGCCACGCGGATTACTGTTGCGACCATGAGCGTGGGTCGTGCGCGCCGTGCGTTTGACTATGCGTTGAAATATGCCGCAGAGCGGGAACAGTTCGGCCAGAAGATTGGCAAGTTTCAGGGCGTATCCTTTCAGTTAGCCGATATGGTCACGGAAATTGATGCGGCAGATTTGCTTACCTTGGCGGCGGCGGATCGTCTGGATAAGGGTTTGCCCGCGAACCGGGAGATCGCCTCGGCCAAGCTTTATGCAAGCGAGATGCTGGCGCGTGTGACAGATGCCGCGATTCAGGTGCATGGCGGTATGGGGTTGATGGATGATTTCCCGCTGGAGCGGTTCTGGCGCGATGCGCGGGTTGAGCGGATTTGGGACGGAACGTCAGAAATTCAACGCCACATCATTAGCCGTGAGATGCTGAGAGAATTGGGGGCGTGAGGTTGTTTTCGCTCTGCGCCAACTTTGCCAGCGACAATAATTCACTTTTGAGTGAGGCATTATATGTCGCGTAACCTTTCGCGATTGTTGCGGCCTCAATCGATAGCCGTTGTCGGTGGTGGTGCGTGGTGCGCACAGATTATTCGACAATCGCGCCTCATGAATTTCACAGGCCGGATTGACGTTGTACATCCGCGCGGCGGGATTGTTGAGGGCATACAGGCCGTCACAGAGTTAGGGCACCTTGAGACGCCGCCAGACGCTGTATTCATTGGCGTTAACCGCTTTGCGACGATTGAGGTTGTGACGGCTCTGTCAGAGATGGGGGCGGGGGGCGCTGTTTGTTTCGCGTCTGGATTTACGGAATCTGCTGCGGAAGACGACAAGGGCGCGGAGTTGCAGGCTACTCTGGTTCAGGCGGCTGGAGAGATGCCCGTTTTGGGTCCCAATTGTTACGGCTTTATCAATGCGCTGGACGGGGCCTTGTTGTGGCCTGACCAGCATGGGTGCGTTTCGGTAGACAGCGGTGTCGCGATCCTGACCCAGTCGTCGAACATCGCGATTAACCTGTCGATGCAATTGCGCGGGTTGCCGATAGCCTATGTTGTTGCGTGCGGAAACATGGCGCAGACGTCTCAGGCGCAGATCGCGATTGAATTGCTGGACGATCCGCGGGTGACGGCGATTGGCTTGCACATAGAAGGGTTTGGGGCTTTGACCGCGTGGCACGAATTGGCAGTGAAAGCACGCGCCAAGGGTGTGTCGCTGGTGGCACTGAAGGTCGGTCGATCGGATCAGGCGCAGCAGGCTGCGGTATCACATACGGCCTCGCTCGCGGGGAGTGATGCGGGGGCTTCTGCGTTGTTGGCGCGCTTGGGGATCGGACGGGTTTCGGATTTGCCCACGTTTTTAGAAGCGTTGAAACTGTTGCATATGGTGGGGCGGTTGGATGCGCCGACGTTGTCATCGATTAGCTGCTCTGGCGGTGAAGCCAGTTTGGCGGCTGACACAGCCGAGGCGTCGGGGATGGTGTTTCCGCCTTTGACAGACCCACAGCGGGGGGCGTTGTCCAAGGCGCTAGGACCAATGGTGGCACTAAGTAATCCACTGGATTATCACACCTATGTTTGGCGCGATGTTGAGAAGATGACAGCGGCGTGGCTGCCGATGGCGGCAGAGCATATCGGGCTGACGATGATCATTGTTGATTATCCGCACACAGATGCGAGTGATTGGATTTGTGCGACGGAGGCTGCATTGGACGTGCGGGCGCAAAGCGGGCGGCCAGTAGCGGTGGTGGCGACATTACCAGAGCTGATGCCTGCGGATGTTGCAGTGCAGTTGATGGCGGGCGGTGTAGTTCCAATGAGTGGCCTGAGCGAGGCAGTGGCGGCGGCAGCCGTAGCTGCGACAATGCGCGAGCCTGAAGACGTTATGGTGCTCTTACCCGCTGCGGATCGTGATGCCGAACTGGTTGATGAGGGGGCGGCGAAGGCCGCGCTGGCCGAGTTTGGTGTGCCTGTGCCGAAGGGTGCGCAGGTCGCGGATCTTGATGCGCTGGATAGTGCCGCAGCGAAGTTGAACGGACCGCTTGTTTTGAAGGTGACAGGCTTGGCGCATAAGTCCGAGGCGGGTGGCGTGCGGTTGGGTCTAACGCCTGATACTATCTTGGCAGCTGCACGGGAAATGCCCGTGGGTGGTTATCTGCTGGAAGAGATGGTGCAAGATGCTGTGGTTGAATTACTGGTCGGTGTGCTGCGTGATCCGGCGCACGGATTTGTGTTGACGTTGGGGGCGGGTGGTGTGTTGACGGAACTGTGGCAGGATACGGCATCACTGTTGATACCTGCGCGGGCTGAAGCTGTTGAAGGCGCGCTGCGCTCGCTCAGAATTTGGCCGCTGATCGAGGGATATCGCGGTAAGCCTGCGGCGAATTTGGATGCGATTGTTGCTGCTGTGACGGCGGTGCAGGACTATGTGATTGCGAATGCTGACAGCGTCAGCGAAGTAGAAATTAACCCGCTTATGTGTACGCCCGACGCTGCTGTTGCAGTGGATGCGTTGCTGCGGACAGCCCCAAGGAGATGAGTATGGATCCGATCAAAACCCGCCGTGAGGGCGCAATTCTGGAAGTGACGCTGGACCGTCCCAAGGCCAATGCAATTGATCTGGTGACCTCGCGTATTATGGGCGAAGTGTTTGCCGATTTTCGAGATGATCCTGAATTGCGGGTAGCGATTATTACGGGTGCAGGGGCCAAGTTCTTTTGCCCCGGTTGGGACCTTAAGGCCGCGGCGGATGGCGATGCGGTCGATGGAGATTACGGCATCGGCGGCTTTGGCGGATTGCAGGAATTGCCGCGACTGAACAAGCCTGTGATTGCTGCTGTGAATGGCATCTGTTGTGGCGGCGGGTTGGAGCTGGCGCTGAGTGCTGACATGATTTTGGCGGCGGATCATGCGACCTTTGCTTTGCCTGAAATCCGTTCGGGTACTGTGGCGGATGCGGCGAGTGTGAAACTGCCGAAGCGGATACCCTATCATATCGCGATGGAGCTGCTGCTCACGGGGCGGTGGTTTGATGCGGAGGAAGGCAAAGGTTGGGGCCTCATCAACGAAGTGGTGCCAGCGGACCAGTTGATGGATCGTGCGTGGGAATTGGCGCGGCTTTTGGCTTCTGGTCCACCGCTCGTCTATGCCGCGATCAAAGAGATTGTGCGTGATGCGGAAGATGCAAAATTCGCCGACAGCATGAACCGTATAACCAAACGGCAATTGGCTTCTGTTGATACACTTTATGCCTCAGATGACCAGTTGGAGGGCGCACGTGCCTTTGCGGAGAAACGTGACCCTGTCTGGAAGGGCAAATAGGGCATTTGCCAAAGGGCGGCGCGCAGGGTTATCTGGGCACAACAATATTGTCAGTTAGAGGCGCGCCGCATCCATGAATATTCTTTTTGTGCATCAAAACATGCCGGGCCAATACCGTGAGTTGGTGCAATGGCTGGCAGCGCAAAAGACGCATAAGATTTACTTTTTGACTCAACGGAAGAACCCGCCAAAAATCGAAGGTGTCGAAGCGCGCATTTACAAAGCGCATAATGCCCCGAAGAAAGATTCCTATGGCCTAAGCAAAGTTTGGGAAGAGGCAACCGGTGCGGGGTTTGGTGCGGTAATCGCCGCCAAACAGATCGAACGTGAGGAGGGATTCAAGCCTGATATTATCGTCGGTCATGTTGGCTGGGGCGAATTAACCTTCTTCAAACAGTTGTGGCCTGACGTGCCGATTATCGGGTTCTTCGAGTATTATTACCGCCTGCATGGCGGGCCGGTTAATTTTGACAACGAAGAACCTGTAACAGAGCATACGCCTTTCTTGCTACAGGCGCGAAATGCGGTGCCGAACTCGAATATCATGACTGTGGATCGTGGCCTAAGCCCTACGAAGTGGCAGCGGGACTGTTTCCCGCCCGAGATGCACAGCAAAATTTATGTCTGCCATGATGGTATTCGCACAGATAATTTGCTGCCTGACCCAAAGGCGCAACTGAAATTAGGACGGATTGAAGAGCCGATAAAATACGGTGACGAGATTGTCACCTATATGGCGCGCAATCTTGAACGCATGCGCGGCTTTCATCAATTCATGCGGGCCTTACCTGATATTCTCAAAGCAAAACCCAATGCGAGGGTGCTGGTGATCGGCGGAAACGAAGTGTCCTACGGAGCCAAGAGCAAAAATCCCGGCGGTTTGCGTGCAGAGATGGAAGCGGAAGTGGGTGACCGCGTTGATTGGAGTCGTGTCCATTTTCTGGGGCAGGTGCCTTATGCGGATTACCAGAAGATTATTCAGATCAGCCGTTGCCATATCTATATGACGATGCCTTTTGTCCTGTCGTGGTCGCTGCTTGAAACCATGTCGATGGAAGCGACGATCGTGGCCTCCGATGTGGAGCCTGTACGTGAAGCGGTAACGCATGGAGAAACGGGGCTGCTCGTGGATTTCCATGATCCCCAAGCGTTGGCCAAGCAGGTGGTTGAGGTGTTGGAACGGCCGCAGGATTTTGCGCACCTTGGGCCTGCTGCACGCAAGCATGTGATCAAGGAGTATGACTTCCTGACGAAATGTCTGCCGGAACACATCGCCGAGATGAATGCCCTGCTTCCGCAGGACAAACAGATCGTAATGCCAGAGTAGGTTTAGTTGCTTGCGATATTGACCAGACCGAAGGCGGAACCGATCAACCCGACAACGACACGCACGGACGAGACAGGGCTTTCGGTGGCAAGGACAAGATCACCTGAGTTGATGTAGAAGTTGCGTGCCGAGAAAAGGCCATCAGATGTGGTGAGGTCGATTGTGAATACCACGCGTTGCTGGCGGGGGCCGCGCTGACCTGCGCTGAGGGCCGAGGCGGGATATTCACGCAAGATCAGGACACCCTTCGGGTTAGCGCGGTTGTCATCAACGCCACCAATAAGCGAGAGGGCATCGAGCGCCGACACTTTGTCACGGTTGAACGGGAACTGGTTTTCCGAACCCGCGGCACCGAGTGACAGAAAATAACGGGAGTCTTTTTCGACGATAATCTGATCGCCGCCTTGAAGGCGAGTGTCGAGTTTCGGATTGTCCAAGAGATGGCTGAGGGATGTGCGGTACGTTTTGTGAGCACGCACAAGTTTTACGCGAGGGTTGGTCAACGAATTTGATACGCCACCTGCCGCCGAAATTGCTGCAAGGACAGAAAAATCCTGATCGGGCATTTTGATGTTACCGGGGCTGGATACGCCACTGACCATATCTACCGAGTTTGTGCGTCCTTCTGACATCGTCAGTTGTACCTGTGCACCCGGTGCAATCGCTTCGAGTTGACGTTGCAATGACTGGCGCGCGCTGTCGGGAGTGCGGTCAACAACACGTACTTTTCCAACGTAAGGAATGAAGATCATGCCATTTTCCGACACACGCAAAGCAGAGAGGTCAACGCTGCGCTGTCCAGGGGCCATGAGAAGGGAGTTTTCGGCGCTGTCCCAGATGGTGACGTTAACCGTGTCACCAGAGCGGATGATCTGGGCACTTGACCCATGAGAGTGACCCAGCCAGCCATACTGCCGTTCTCCCGTGGAGGGCCATTCAGCAAGGCTTGGCAGGAATGCTTTTGAGACGGGGTAGACGGCGAAATCGGCTTCGGGTTGATTTGCGCCTTTTGTGATCTCGGCCTGAATGGCCGCGCCACGGGGCAGCGTGCTGCAGGCGGAAAGGGCAACCGCGACTGTAATGCACAGAAGGTATTTTGTCAGTTTGCCCATTGAATTCACCGCTCGATCAGTTGTCAAAACCCTTATAACCGCCTTGTATCCAGCGGTTCGGGTTGGAAATATGTTCAGGGCACGATAGTGCAAAGCATTATGGCGTCAATCACTACAAAATCTAGTACTGAACTTTTCCCCAACCTGTTGCTTGGTGGTGGCGGCCGCTTGGGCGGAATGTTGCGTCGTCACTGGCCGCACGCGCGCGATCTGAGCGCGCAAAGCAGGCAGCACAGGGGTGATATGCTGGTCTTTGATCCGCTGCGGGACCCAGAACAGCTAAGGGAGGCATCGGCGGGTCGGCAGGCAATTATCTGTCTGTCGGGAGTGACGCCTGCCCATGCGGCTGCAACTGGTGATGCCCTTTCACTTAACACCGATCTGGCGCTTGCGGCGATTGAGGCAGCGCCAAAGGGCGCACGGGTATTTGTTGTGTCGTCGGCTGCTGTTTACGGCGCGGCGAACGGTCCGCACGTCGAGACGGACGGTGTTGCCCCCGTGAGTGCATATGGGCACGCAAAGCGCACCATGGAGATTGAAGCTCTGAAGCGCGGAGCGGGTCGCGTTTGTGTGTTGCGGATCGGAAATGTTGCAGGAGCTGATGCAATCCTTGGCGGTTGGCGTGCAGGGATGGCGTTGGACCAAATGACGGACGGGCGCACGCCACGGCGTAGTTATATCGGGCCGAGGACGCTGGCGCAGGTCATCCATAAGCTATGCAGAGAAACTGATATACCTGAGGTCATAAATGTCGCGGCGCCGGGTGTGATCGAGATGGGCGCATTGCTGGACCATGCCGGCCTTGCGTGGTCGCCGCGCGCGCCTGAAGGGCCTGTGATAGAAGAAGTAGTGCTGGACACCGCTGTATTAGAGCGGTTTTACACGTTTACGCCGCAAGAATGCACAGCGGCAAATATGGTCGCGCAATGGCGAGAAGGAAAACATCCGTAATGACATGGCGCAAGCGCATCTTTGATCTGTTCTTTGCCAGCTTGTTGGTCGTGATCCTCGGTCCAGTGATCCTGCTACTTGTGGTGTATATCTATCTCAAACAGGGCCGCCCGTTGTTCTATGTGGCTGAGCGAATGAAGGGGCCTGATGAACCCTTTGGCCTTCTCAAATTTCGCACGATGACAGTTGTTGAAGATGATCAGGGCGTGTCAGGTGCGCATAAAGCGTCGCGTGTGACGCCACTTGGCGCACGGCTGAGGGCAAAGCGGATGGACGAGTTTCCGCAGCTCTGGAACATCCTTAAAGGTGACTTGTCCTTTGTCGGGCCGCGCCCGCCATTGCGCGAATACGTTGAGCGGTTCCCAGATATTTATAACGAAGTTCTAAAGTCGCGGCCCGGTGTAACGGGGCTGGCTACAATTCGGTTTCACAAACATGAGGACCGTTTACTTGCGCGTTGCGAAACGGCGGAACAGACGGACGATGTTTACTGCCGGATATGTGTGCCGCGCAAAGCGAAACTGGACCTGATTTACCAGCGGCACCAGAATATGTGTTACGACTTTGATCTGGTGTTTCAGACGATTGGAAATCTCTTTCGCCGCTCGAAAGGCTGAACCTTGCCTATGGTTTTTACACAAAAGCTCTTTCGTATGACTTTTTTGAAATTTCGGTTATAAGTTCTTTTTAGAAACGCTTAACACTCAATTTACTGGGCCTTTGCGACGGACCTGTGATACGTCGCGGAAATCTACCGTGCCGCCTAAACCAAAATAGGATTCCCGATGCTCAACTGGGTTAAATCCCTCAACAAAACGCAAAAACGCTGGGTCATGTTAGGCCTCGATAGTGCGCTTGTCCCGCTGTCTATGCTGTTTGCGTTTGCCGCGATTGATCTGGACGGGGGAATTCCAGGTAATTTGCGCAGCTTCATGTTGTTGATGCCTTACATGATCATGGCCACGATCGGGATCGCGTTGTGGTTCGGGATCGCTGATATTCAGGTGAGCGCCTACGAAGCGGGATCCGTGGGTTTGACCGCTGTGCACGCAATATTGCTGACGATTGCTTCGATTACCTTTTCTGACATCGCTGTACTGAACTTGCCATTTGGTGCGCATATGGTGTTCGGGGTTGTCTTCTTCTGTCTCGCGGTGAGTAGTCGCGCTATCATGCTCCAAGTGGTATTGACGATCTACCGTTCTGCGCCAGACCGCACGCGTGTATTGATCTACGGCGCAGGTACGACCGGGTCTCAGCTCGTCTCTGCGCTACGGGGCCATCAAAGCATTCAAGCTGTAGCGTTTGTGGACGACAATAAGGGTTTGCAGGGTATGCGGGTCCAGCGCTTGCCTATCTTTCCACCACTTAGCATCGCTGAAGTTGTGCGCGACTACAAAATTGACCGCGTGTTGTTGGCCGTTCCCTCCCTGAGCCATCCCAAGCAGGCGCAGATTGCGCGTAGGTTGGAAAAAATGGGGCTTGAAGTGCAGACCCTGCCGTCATTTTCGCAACTGATTGGACGAGAGGCGCTGGTGAACCAGTTAACGCCGCTGTCTGCACGCAGCTATCTGGGTCGTGCAGAGGTATCCCATCCGTTGGGCAAGGCGATAAACTGCTTTAAGGGCAAAGTGATTTTAATCTCTGGAGCGGGTGGCTCCATCGGATCGGAATTGTCGCGGCAGATCCTAGAGTGCAAACCGTCCAAGATCATCATGTTCGAACTCAGCGAGCTGGGTCTCTATAATATCGACATGGAGCTGAGTAGCATTATCGAGCAGGAGGGACTGGATATTGAGCTTGTTCCTGTGCTCGGCTCAATCACGGACAGCAGGCAGGTGCGCAAGCTGTTGGCGACCCACGGCGTTCAGGTCGTCCTGCATGCCGCCGCCTATAAACATGTGCCGTTGGTGGAGGCCAATCCGCTCACCGGTTTGGTTAATAATGTTTTTGGCACTCAGACTTTGGCTGAGCAGTCGGCCAAAGCGGGGGTCGAGCGATTTATGCTGATCTCATCCGATAAAGCGGTGCGGCCCACAAATGTGATGGGGGCGTCCAAGCGACTAGCCGAATTGGTTATTCAGGACTTGGCAAAGCGGCAGCAAGGCGAGGCACGCACTGTTTTCTCGATGGTGCGCTTTGGCAATGTGTTGGGTTCTTCCGGTTCGGTGGTCCCGTTGTTTCAGGAGCAGTTGAGCCGTGGGGGGCCGCTTACTGTTACGGACAAGGGCGTTGAACGATACTTCATGACAGTGCAGGAGGCGGTGCGTCTTGTCCTGCAAGCTTGCGCCATCAGTCGTGGGGCCGAGGTGTTTGTCCTTGATATGGGGCTGCCTGTGCCAATTCTGAGTTTGGCGCGTCAGGTGATTGAAGGTGCGGGATATCAGGTGCGCGATGAAGACAATCCCGACGGGGATATCGAAATCCAGATTACGGGCTTGAGGCCAGGTGAAAAGATGTCAGAAGAATTGACGCTATCAGGTGATCTGGTCGGCACGACTTATCCCAAAATCTTCAAGACGCATGAGGAAGGGCTTTCGCAGATCGAAATTGCAGCAGCGTTGCGAAAGTTGCGCGAAGCGTTTGTGGCCAGTGACGAAGATATGGCGCGCGATGTCGTGCGGCAGTGGGTCGAGGGTTTCAAGTGCGACGTTGAGAAGGCTGATGTCTCTTAATACACTGCACAGATTTGTCACGATTATCAGGTATTGTGCAGCATATCATCGGTATTGTTGCGCTTGCAGGTTCTTGAGTGCATATTTCAAAAAAAATAAGTGGCGGCAGAGAGTTTAGATGATCAAGAAATTCGCAGTTTCATCGTTGAGTGCCGCCCTGCTTGGGTCGGTAGCACTTTTGCCATCCGCAGCACATGCTGATGATATTGACGGAATTTTCGATATTCCCAACCGCCCCTCGCTGAATTTTTATGGTGCGACAGGTTTGATCGACATGCCCTCTGGTGAGGCAATGGCTGACGGGCAGTTAGCGGTTGGGGTATCAAACTTTGGCGGTCAGACCCGCACGACGTTGACCTTTCAGGCAACGCCGCGCATTCAGGCCAGCTTTCGTTACGTCGGGATTCAGGATGCTAATTTCGGCGGTTTTGAGACATATCGTGACCGGAGCTTTGATGTCCGTTTCCTCCTCAACCGTGAGAGCCGCTATCTGCCTGCGGTGAGTGTCGGTTTGCAGGATTTTGCGGGTACGGGCATTTATGCAGGCGAGTTCGTGGCCGCGACAAAAAATTTCTCTGGTGGCCGCATTCCGGGTACCGTGAAGGCCACGGTCGGTTTGGGATGGGGCCGTCTGGGGAGTTCGGGGAGTATCGGCACGCCGTTTGGGTCGGACCGTCCTGCGTTCGATACTCAGGATACGGGGGGTGAACTTTCGGTCGATCAATGGTTCCGTGGCGAAGTTGCACCGTTTGCAGGTCTTGAATGGCAGGTTAATGACAAGTGGGGCCTGAAGGCCGAATACAGCTCTGATACCTACGAAGTTGAAACTGATTTGGGTGTCTTGGATCGCAAGTCCCGTTTCAATTTTGGTGCGGAGTATCAGGTCAGCGACGGTATCCGTGTTGGCGGGTACTATCTGTATGGATCAGAGGTCGGGGTTAATCTGCAAGTGCAGTTCAATCCGAAGCGCCCTGTTGCACAGCAACGCATACCTGCGCCGCGTCCGTATTTCATCCGTCCCAGTCGTCGCGAGATTCCCGAAGCTTACGACCTTGCATGGGCCGCATCCGAGGCAGAGGCGTCTGTTACGGTGCGTGATGCGCTGCTGCCGCTTTTGGAAGCTGAAGGTTTGACGCTGGTTGGGGTTCACTCAACCGGATCTACCACCGAAGTGCGGTATAGAAATGACCGTTATGGTGCGACGGCTGTTTCCGTTGGCCGTGTGGCGCGCGTTCTGGCGCGTTTGTTGCCAGACTCGGTCGAGACATTTCGTATTGTACCTGTAGTCAACGATTTGGCGCAGTCCGCGATCGTGTTGCGCCGGTCCGATCTGGAGGCACTGGAATTTGCACCAAATTCTTCGGACGTGCTGCTGGCGGTTGCGGGTATTACCAGCGTTGCCCCTTCGTTGCCGAACAGCGCCGCACTTAACGAAGACCTCTTTCCAGTCTTTAATTGGTCACTTGGGCCATATCTGGCGCAGCGCTATTTTGATCCGGATGAACCAATCCGCATTGATGGTGGTGCCGAGCTTAATCTGTCCTATCAACCTGCCCCAGGATGGAAAATTGCAGGGCGGTTACAACACCGTCTGACTGGCAACATCGAAGATGGCGAAAATAACAACTCCTCTGTGCTGCCGCATGTTCGGACCGACGGCATTCGGTATGCTCAAGCGCGCGATACCTCGATCAGTAACTTGTACGTTAGCCGTCAGTGGAAGGCTGGTCCCGATCTCTATGCAAGGGTCACTGCTGGATATCTTGAGAAGATGTTCGGGGGCGTATCTGCCGAGATGCTTTGGAAGCCGGTGGGAAGCCGTTTGGCGCTGGGCGTTGAGGCAAACTATGTTAAACAGCGTGCGTTTGAAAAGATTTTGGGCTTCCAAGATTACAGCGTCGCGACAGGGCATGCCTCGGCCTATTATGAATTCAATAATGGATTCACTGGTCAGCTTGATGTGGGTCGTTATCTTGCGGGTGATGTCGGGGCAACTGTATCGCTCGAACGTGAGTTCAAGAATGGATGGCGTGTTGGCGGCTTCTTTACGCTGACAGATGTTTCCGCAGAAGATTTCGGTGAAGGCTCTTTTGACAAGGGGATTACGCTCACGGTGCCAATTGATTGGTTGATCGGGAAGCCCGACCAGAGGACAGCCTCAACAACACTTAGGCCGCTCACCCGCGATGGGGGCGCACGTCTGAACGTACCCGAACGTCTTTACGAACAGGTACGCAGTGGGCATCGCGACGCGATTGTCGGTAACTGGTCGGGAGTATGGGAATGATGAATGTAGTCCCACGCCTTATCGGCGCATGCGTGGTTGCAGCGCTTCTAACCGCTTGCGGCTCTGAAAGTGATGCGCCAGGAAGTCTGCCAAAAATGGCGTTGGGCACAGTCGCGGACGCCTTCAAATCGCGCAGAGCGGGTCCGCCGCAAAAGATCGTGCTGTCTGCGGAGCAGTTGGCGCAAATTAATCAGCCTGTCCTTCAAATCCACCCCGAATCATTGGGTGGAACAGATTTCCTCCAACGTGTTGGATCACGTCGGGATTCAGGCTTGGGTGTTGTAGATGTTTGGAAATCTTCGGATGACGCACAGATCTTTTTGCGAAATGGTGTTGTTGTCGGTTCTCGCGGAATCGGGGGCGATATTATCTCGGCGGATGCCAATGTAACGATTCGAGCACTTTCTGGGCAGGCGGAACGTAACGGCGTCCGGACGTACGTTATTTCTGACGGTGACGTAACGACAACGGAATACAGATTTCGCTGTACGGTTGAAAGAGTTGGGCCAGAGGATTTAACGCTTTTTAATCAGGTGTTTAGAACGATGCACATGCGGGAAAAATGCATTGGCGGGCCTGACGGTGATAAACTTCTAAGCAATGACTATTGGGTGCAGAGTTCCGACGGGTTTGTCCGAAAGTCCCGCCAGTGGATCGGTCCGCGGATTGGCTATTTTGAAATCGTAGTGGTCAAACGTTAGGCAACTATGCAACAGTTGGCGAAAGCATGCCGAAATTCTTTAGGGTATCGCTTATACATTGTTGTGAAAAAAATTTACCTCGGTTATCCAAAGCCTAATCGCGAGTTTTACCGCAGTTATTGAAAGCAGGACTAGAAATGATCAAAACAGTAACCATCGCCGCAATCGTTGCAATGACAGCATCCGCATCCGTTGCTGGTTCCTTGAACACACAGTACGAAGCTGAGCCACAGCAAGAAGAAATCGCAGTTGTACCTGCAGGTTCTTCCGGTATCGGTGTTCCAGTTGTTATCGGTGGCCTGTTGGCAGCAGCAGCAATTGCCGCAATCGTAAGCAACGACAGCGACAGCGACACAGACACACCAGAAGATTAATCTCTCAACGAGAGTTTGGTTAGAGCGGCCTTCCCTTCACAGGGAGGGCCGTTTTCATTTTGTAGAGCACATTTCGTTTCGCGTAGAATTGGGGTGACTTGATGGACAAACGGCTTTTGTCAGTGGGTCACGGATTCACGGCGCGCGCGCTCGCGGCACGATTGGTGCCGGAGGGGTGGCACATTGTTGGCACTACGCGAAGTGCTGACAAGATGGCTGAGATTGCAGCGACAGGTGTAGAGCCGGTCCTATGGCCCGATTCAGATCTAACCGCCCTGTTCGCCGAATTTCCTAATGTCTTAATTTCCGCCGCCCCAGGTTCGCAGGGTGATCCGGTCTTGGAAGAGTATGGTGATGTACTCCTTCAGGCTGCATCGGGGATTCGGTGGTTGGGATACCTCTCTACAACCGGTGTTTACGGTGATCATCAGGGTGGATGGGTGGATGAGATGACGCCGCTTACTCCCAGTACCGCGCGTGGGCAGGCCCGCGTTGCGGCAGAGGCGGCTTGGCAGTCTATTCCCGATCTGCCAGTTCATGTTTTCCGACTTGCAGGAATATACGGGCCAGATCGCGGTCCCTTTGCCAAAGTACGCAACGGCACAGCGCGGCGGATCATCAAGCAGGGGCAAGTGTTCAGCCGCATTCACGTTGAAGATATCGCATCGGGGCTCGAGTTGTCGCTGAACAGCCCCAAGGCGGGTGCAATCTATAACATGTGCGATGATGATCCAGCCCCACCAGAGGACGTGATTGGCCATGCAGCACAGTTGTTAGGTTTGCCCGTCCCACCTGCTGTGGCGTTTGAAGAGGCAGAGATGACGCCAATGGCGCGCAGCTTTTATGCGGAGAGCAAGCGTGTGCGCAATGACCTTATCAAGCGGGAGTTGGGCTGGGTGCCACGGTATCCAGATTACCGCAGTGGTCTGGCTGCGATGCTAGCGCTGAAAGACCGCTAAAACTGCATTCGGTTTCGTGTAATAGGCTGCCTTGTCGGTGTTGTATCGACACGCCATATAGAGGCGAACCTGCGCAATCCGGAGTTGTCATGACCCTCACCCAAAAGCTCACTACCATTCTCGAAACGAACCTTGTTCGGAACACGATTCTCGGGGTGATCCTGTTCAACGCAATTCTGCTCGGGCTGGAGACCTCCAAGCCGATCATGGCGCAGGTAGGTGGTCTGATCTCATTGCTTGATCGCATTTGTTTGACGATCTTTGTGGTCGAATTGTTGGCGAAATTGTTCGCATACCGCACCCAGTTTTTCCGTAAAGGCTGGAACATCTTTGACTTTGTCATTGTCGGTATATCGCTCGTACCAGCGGCTGAAGGATTCTCTGCGCTGCGTGCCTTGCGTATTCTGCGGGTGCTTCGGGTTATCTCGGTTGCTCCGAACTTGCGCCGTGTGGTTGAGGGCTTTGTCACCGCGCTCCCTGGTATGGCGTCCGTATTTCTGTTGATGTCTTTGATCTTCTATATCGGTGCGGTCATGGCGACAAAGTTGTTCGGCCTCGGGTGCGAGCTTTGTACGCCAGAGCAGGCGGCGGATTTTGATCTGTGGTTCGGCACACTCGGTCGCTCTGGGTACTCGCTGTTCCAGATCATGACGTTGGAGAGTTGGTCGATGGGGATCGTGCGGCCAGTGATGGAAGTTTATCCGCTCGCGTGGATGTTCTTTGTCCCGTTCATCATGATGACGACCTTTGCGGTAGTGAACCTTCTGGTCGGCTTGATCGTGAACTCAATGCAGGATGCGCATCAGGAGGAATCAGTGGCCAGCACCGATGCTTATCGCGAGGGTGTACAAGACAAGCTTGTGGCGCTTGAAATGAAGCTCGACCAGTTGATCGCAGCGCGCAAAGACTAGGCTATCTGCACGCCGATTTTTGCAATGCCAAGGGTATCGAGGACTTTTGCTTCGATATGCTCTGCGTTCATGGCCGCCACAGCGTACATGTTTGCAGGACTGGCCTGATCAATGAAAATATCGGGCAGCACCATTGAACGGTATTTCAGCCCGTTGTCGAATACGCCTTCCTCTGCGAGGAGCTGTGCCACATGGCTGCCAAAGCCGCCAACGGCGCCTTCCTCGACGGTGATCAGCGCTTCGTGGTTTTGCGCCAATGACAGGATCATGTCGCGGTCCAATGGCTTGGCAAAGCGCGCATCGGCGATTGTGGGAGTGAGGCCTTTTGCCATGAGGGCCTCGGCGGCTTTTTCGACTTCTTCAAGGCGGGTCCCGAATGACAGTATCGCCACGCGGCTACCCTCACGGATCATGCGGCCTTTGCCGATTTCCAGTGGGATGCCGCGTTCTGGCATGTCGACGCCGCGTCCTTCGCCGCGCGGAAAGCGGAATGCGATGGGGCCGTCATCATGTGCAGCGGCAGTGGCGACCATATGCTTGAGCTCGGCCTCGTCTGCAGCGGCCATAACGACGAAACCGGGGAGGTTGGCAAGGAAGGCGATGTCGAAGGACCCCGCATGCGTGGCCCCGTCGGCACCCACTAGACCAGCACGGTCGATGGCAAACCGCACGGGCAACCGCTGGATCGCGACATCATGCACGACCTGATCGTACCCGCGCTGCAGGAAAGTGGAGTACATCGTGCAAAACGGTTTCATCCCGCCCGCAGCAAGGGCGGCAGAGAAGGTCACGCCGTGTTGCTCCGCGATGCCGACATCGAAGCAGCGTGAGGGGTAGCGTTCCATAAACAGGTTGAGGCCAGTGCCATCGGGCATGGCGGCGGTCACCGCACAGATTTTGTCATCGTCTGCGGCAATCTGAACAAGGCTGTCGGAAAAGACGGAGGTGTAGCTCGGCGAATTGCTGGGTGCTTTTTTCTGTTCGCCAGTAACGACGTTGAACTTGGCCGTGGCGTGACCTTTGTCGCGGGCGGCCTCGGCGGGGCCATACCCTTTGCCCTTTTTGGTCAGGACGTGGATCAGGATCGGGCCTGTCGCGCGTGCTTTCACGGTGCGCAGAACGGGCAGGAGCTGGTCCATATCGTGACCGTCAATCGGGCCGAGGTAACTGAAGCCGAGCTGCTCAAACAGCGTTCCACCGACGGTCATACCTTTGAGCATATCCTTGGCGCGTTTAGCCCCTTCGCGGAAGGGGTACGGTAGCAGACTGACAGCGCCCTTGGCGGCGGATTTCAGTTCTTGAAACGGCTCTTCCGCATAGAGGCGGCTGAGGTAAGCGGACATGGCACCCACTGGCGGGGCGATGCTCATCTCGTTGTCGTTCAGGATCACGATCATGCGCTTCTTGAGGTGGCCCGCGTTGTTCATCGCCTCATAGGCCATACCCGCCGACATGGA
>JBALTK010000080.1:0-16157 GCA_036964385.1 Sulfitobacter sp.
AAGGTTGGGGCGGGATGGCGATTGACGGGTTCTTGTCCCGTTCGGTGCGTGACAATGTGGCGATGATGGACGCCTGTGCGGGGCCGGATTTGGGTGCGCCTTATGCATCGCCGGAGATGGAAAAGACATATGTTGAAGCGATTGCGCAACCGCCGCGACGGTTGCGGGTAGGGGTTTGTGAGACGACATTTACGGGCTTGGCGATTGATCCCGAATGTCTGGAGGCGGTGCAAAAGACTGCTCGCATCCTAGAGGATTTGGGGCATGAAATCATTCCCGTTTGCCCCAAGGCCGATCATGTCGGGATGATGCACGCATGGACCAAGATTGTGGCCTGTGGCACTGCGCTTTGGATCGACAAGACACTTGAGGGCAAGGGGCGTGAATTGCAGCAGGGCGATGTGCAAGGGGTCGCGGCGAGCGCGCGGGAATTTGCGGCAACGATCACGGGTGCGGACTATCTGGCGGCGGTGAATAAGGTCCATGCGTATGGGCGCGAAATGGCAGCAGAGTTTGCGGATTACGATATCCTGCTCTCGGCGACATTGGCGGAACCGCCTGCGGTGGTCGGGCGGTTTACCCATGACCGTGATGATTACGAAAACTACCGCGTCGGTGTGGGAGGTGTGTTTGAGTATTCGCCGTTCTGTGCCTCGTTCAACGCCAGCGGGCAGCCTGCTGCGACTGTCCCAATGCATTGGAGTGCCGGGGGGCTGCCTGTTGGCGTGCATCTGGCCGCAGCCTTTGGTCAGGACGCGACATTGATCGCGGTTTGCGCGGAGTTGGAGCAGGCAGCGCCATGGGCCGCGCGGCAGCCGCAGATGCTGAAGGACTATCTGGCTTAGTCTTCTCAACAACGTCGCAGCGATTGGGGGGCATCTTTGTTGAACGGCAAGGGAGCCTTGTTTTGATGTCATAGGGATGGGGGCGTGAAGTGTATGCAGAAGGTTGATTTCAAGAAGACGCTGAAAGCGCTGTATGCTGCACCCGCGGGTGAGTTTGTCACGGTGGATGTGCCGCCATTGCAGTTTGTGAAAGTGGACGGGGAGGGTGATCCCAATACCGTCGCTGCCTATGCTGAGGCGTTGTCGTGGCTCTATAGCGCCAGCTATGCGATGAAGTTTGAGTCCAAAGCGATAGGGCGCGATTATGTCGTGCCGCCGTTGGAGGGGCTGTGGTGGGCGGATGATCCGACGATGTTTACTGTGCGCCGAAAGGATCAGTGGCAGTGGACGATGATGATCCTCGTGCCGGATTTCGTAAGCGGCGAGATGTTTGAGGCAGCAAAGCACAAGAGCGTCGCAAAGCTGGGGGAGGCACCGCAAAGTCTGCGGCTTGAACATTGTGTTGAGGGCCCGTCGCTGCAAACCCTGCACATCGGGAGCTATGACGCGGAAGGGCCGCTGCTGGCGGAGTTGCATGATGTGGTGATGCCACAGCAAGGCCTAACGTTTAACGGGCCACACCATGAGATTTATCTCAGCGATCCGCGCAGGGTGGAGGCGTCCAAGCTCAAGACCATTCTGCGACAGCCTGTGCGGGCCGTTGAGTGAATTTATAACGCGGCGAGCACTTGGGGCTGGAGCCACAGGATCGACGGGTAGGCGGCGAGCCAGAACCACACAAAACGATTGAGACCAAAAAGCACCGCATTGGCGAGGTGGAATGCCGTCGCGAGGGGGAGTGCGATCAGCAGAGCTGGTGTGCTGGCGAGGCTCAGGGGGAATGCCACTTCAAAAGCGATGACCCCCCATGAAGCTGACTGGAGGAGGCGCGGGTGGCCTTGTAGTGCGCGCAGATTTTCGGCGACTGGATAGGCCGAGAAAGCAAAGACATCGCGAAGGGCGTGACCGTTGCGCCATGCGGGGTTGGCAAGTTTGACGATGCCAGAGATGAAATAGGACAAGATGACCTGCACGCCGAGATAGCCGAAGGCAGCGTGAGAGGCGTACCCCGCAGGGAGCCAGTGCGACAGCGTCAGACAGTAGAGGACCAGCAGACCCATGCGGTCACTCCCACCGTTATAGGGACCATTGTAGCGGTGCAGGACTGCAATGCTTTGGATGCTAAGGGCAAGAAGCATCCAGTCGCTTTGGATGCCTGCCAAAAGGGGCAGGCAAAGGGCGGCGCGGGTGAGGAACATGGCGCGTGCGGCCTGCGGGCCTGCCAAATGCTCGGCGCTTTGTTGGAGGAAGGCCAGTGCGAGCAGGATTTCTGTAAGGCGCTGGGCCAGATCAAAGCTCATCTAAGGGTGGGGACGGGGGGCGAGAGAAAGACGGTCTCGGAGGTTGGTCCCGCCTCATCCCGCGCTACAAAGACCAGCCTGAATTGCATGAGCTTTGTGCAGGTGTTGATCGGAAGTTCAGTGATGTCGTGCAGGATGCGCGTGGTTATTTCGCGGATGCTGTGGGGGCAGTTGGTCAGGGCGATACGCTCTGCACAAGAGACGGTATAAAGCGTCTCGTTCCCGGCGCGGTTCCAGAACAGCCGCGCGAACATTTGCAGGGGCGTGATGGTGTCGGGGCGGGCCCGAAACGGGCGCCACTGGCTCGGCTCTTCGTTGGCGGTGGCGAGCAAGGTCCATTCAATGCGCGCAGAGGCCTCGACCGTTTGAAAAAATCGCCAAGAGGGGATCAGAACAGGAAGGATGAGTGCGCAGGTTTTTATCATCCCCCTTGCTACAGGCGGGTTGGTTAACGGGTTCCTAATGCCTGCGAAACTTGTTCATGTTTTAGCGCTCGTCATCGTCGAGCAAGATGCGCGCGGCGTTGCCTTGTTCATCATCGTATTGATCAGAACGGACGGTCCAGATGAAACCGATGAGGCCAAGCGCGCCCAAGATAAGCGAGACAGGGATGAGAATGACGAGGATGTTCATTTGGAAAACCTTATGCGTTGGGCATTGAGCAGAACGGTAATTGAAGAGGCCGACATTGCAAGAGCGGCGGCCAATGGCGTGGCATATCCTGCCAATGCGATGGGGATTGCGATGGCATTGTAAAGGGCCGCGATTGCAAAGTTCTCTTGGGACAGGCGGCGGGTGAGCTTTGCGATGCGCAGCAGGAGCGGGATGTCCTCGAAGCTTTCTTTTAGGATGACCACATCCGAGGCGCTGCGCGAAGCGTCAAGTGCTGTTGCTGGTGCGATGGAGGCGTGGGCGGCGGCCAACGCAGCTGTATCGTTCAGGCCGTCACCGACCATAAGCACCAGTTCCCCCTCGCGGGCCAGTTCGTTGAGATAGGCAAGCTTTGCATCAGGGCGCACGTCCGCGCGCACGGGGAGGCCGAGTTCCGCCGCAAAGCGCTGCGCGGGTTCGTGTGCGTCTCCGGTAACGATTTCGCAGGGTTGGGTGAGGTTTTTCAGCGCGGCTTGGATGCCTTCGCGGGGGGCCTCGGACGCGCCTAACTGGCGTGGCGTGGCGGAGCCGATGCGCAGACCCAGATCATCGAAGTCAGCGCCGAGCCATGCGCCGCGGCCCAATGCTACTTTCTCGCCGTCGAGCGTGCCTTCGATCCCTTGGCCTGCTGTCTCAATGATATTTTCGACGGGTGCAGCGCTGATGTCGCCGACTGCTCTTACGACTGCGCGCGAAAGCGGGTGGTGGGAGGCTTGGGCCAATGCTTTTGCGACTGCGCGTTCCTGATCGGAGAAGGGGGTTGGGAGGGTGACGGAAGGTGTGCTGAGCGTGCCAGTTTTGTCAAAGACCACGCGGGTGATTTCGGCCAAGCGCTCTAGTGCGGTGGCGTGTTTGACGAGATACCCAAGCGAGAAGAGGCGGCTGATTGCGGCGGTGGAGACAGCGGGAACTGCGAGGCCCAAAGCACACGGGCAGGTGATGATGAGGACTGCAATCGCCACGTTGAGGGCATGGCGGATATCGCCATCATAGATGACCCATCCGATGAAGGCCGTAAGCGCGAGAAGATGCACGGCAGGCGCATAAATCTGTGCTGCGCGGTCGGCGAGGGCAGTGTATTTGTTGCGGCTGTTCTCGGCCAACTCAACCATGCTGGCCATGCGGCGCAGGGTGGTGTCATCGCCCACGGCAGTGGCGCGCAGGGTGAGGGGGGCGGCGACGTTGATTTCGCCCGCTTGGAGCATCGCGTCCTGCGCGACATTTACAGCGGCAGATTCGCCCGTGAGGAAGGAGCGGTCCATCAGCGCGTGGTCGGATATGAGTGTGCCATCGACAGGCACGCGCGCGCCAGTCGGGACCGTGATAACATCGCCGATGGCGAGGGTTGAGACGGGCACGGTTTGCGTGGTTCCGTCGCTCACGCGCTGGGCGGTTTGCACTTCAAGGGCGGTAAGCTCTTTGGCGGCTGAGCGGGCGGCACTGCGGGTGCGGTGGTCCATAAACCGACCAATGAGCAGGAAGAAGGTGAGCGACAGAGCTGCGTCAAAATAGGCGTGATCGCCGCCATTGAGCGTCTCGAACAACGACATGCCAGCGGCGAGCAGGATCGCCAGCGAGATCGGCACATCCATGTTAAGGCGGCCCACGCGCAGGGCGGTCCAGGCATTCTGGAAAAACGGCTGGGCGGAATAGGCGACGACAGGCAGTGCAATCATCGCAGATATGAGGTGGAAGAGATCGCGGGTGGCGTCCGTTGCACCTGACCAGACAGCGATGGAGAGGAGCATGACGTTCATCATGGCGAACCCCGCAACGGCCATACGGGTCAAGAGCCCACGGCCAACGGTATCGCGGGCGGTGTTGAGCGCCTCAAGGTCCAGCGGGTAGGCGTCAAAGCCCAGATCGCGCAGGGCGCCCTCAATACGGGTGGGGTCCATGGTACCAGAGACGGACAGGCGTTTGAGCGAGAGGTTCACACGCACAGCGCTTACGCCATTGATGCCTGACAGGCCGCGCTCGATCTTGCCGATGCAGGCGGCGCAGTGGATGTCGGGCAGCGAGTATTGCAGCTTTGGCGCGGTGGCGTTGGTGCCATCGTCAAAGTCTTGGGGAAGGGGGACGCCTGCACAAGCAGGGCAGGCGCCGCTCACTTGGAATCTCGCACGATGATGCGTTGCTGGAACAAGGTCCCGTCCTTGGCGCGCAGGCGCAGGCGCAGGTTCCAGTTGCCTTCACCTGCGTTCACTTGGGCGCGCATGGCACGGCCATCAAAGATGAAATCGGGTGTCTCGTCGTATTGTACGTTTGTGGCACGGCCAAAGGTGGCGGATTCGACTTCGACGTCGATGGGTTTGCCGTTCTCAAGTACAATGAGCGAGAGGGTGTGGTTGTCCAGTGTGGCAGAGACCTCCCAGTCGAGGGCAAGTTGTGCAGCGCGATCCACATCAAAAGACTGGCTCGCGACGTAGGAGTTTTTGACTTCCAAACCGGGGAAGGTTTTGACGGCTTGGAACGCGAGCGTGAGGTTCACGGCGATGATGACGCCAAAAGCAGCGGCGAAGCCTGCAAAGACGTGCCATCCTTTTACTTCGGTCATTGTGTTTCCTTTCCGTTGAATACGCTTGTCTGGCTGGCGCGGGTATCTGTGGTGAGGTCCTCGACCCACAGGCGCAGCGGTGTGCTGGCGGCAGTGGCGGCGGGGTCTTGGGGACGTGCGGTGATATAGACACGTTGTAGGACAGTTGTGTCGGCGGGAACAGTGAAAGCGAGCAAGCCATCACGGCCCTCAAGGTCGATCCGCAGGATTTCATCACTGGTGAGGCTCAGGTGGAACACGCGGTCGTCACCCGATTTGTTGCGCAGGCGCACGTCATAGATGTTGCGGATGGAGCCGTCCGATTGCAGCACATAGGTCGGATTGCGCACGGGGCTGACTGTCAGCTCGATGTCGGAGCGGATAAACAATGCATAGACGAGGGCCAGACCGATGGAGGCCCACATGACCGTGTAGAGAATGGTGCGCGGACGCAGGATATGACGCCACAGCGGAATGGGGGCGGCGCCAGCGCGTTCTGCGTCCTCGTCCGAGAGGGCCATATAGTCGATCAGGCCGCGTGGCTTGCCGATTTTGTCCATCACGTCATCGCAGGCGTCGATGCAGAGCGCGCAGGTGATACATTCCATCTGCTGGCCGTCGCGGATGTCGATGCCCATCGGGCAGACGTTCACACAGGCCATGCAATCAATGCAGTCGCCGTGCTCCTGCTCTACCGGTGCGCTGATGGTGGCGGACCCTCCGGCGAGTTTGATCGGGCCCTTGGGGTAGGGAGTGCCAGCGTAGCGGGTAGTTTGATCGCCACCTGCGGCTTGAGCTTCGGCTTCGGCGCGCTCCGCGGCGGCACGGTCGCGTTTGCGGACGTTGCCTTTGCCACGCGGCTCTCCGCGCCACTCGCGGTAGGCAACAGTGATGGTGTCATTGTCCATCATCGCGGCCTGAATGCGCGGCCATGGGCAGGCATAGATGCAAATCTGCTCACGGGCGAAGCCACCGAAGAGGAAGGTCGTCGCCGTCAGGATCGCGATGGTGATGTAGGCGGCGGGATGGGCGTCGAGCGTCAGCAGGTTCATCAGCAGGGTGGGGGCATCTGCAAAGTAAAAGACCCATGCGCCGCCTGTGGCGACCGCGATGCAGAGCCAGACAGCCCATTTGGTTAGGCGCAGGCGCCACTTCTTAAAGTCCCATTTGCTTTTCCACAGGCGCACACGGGCGTTACGGTCGCCTTCAATCCAGCGCTCGACCAGAATAAACAGATCAGTCCAGACGGTTTGGGGGCAAGTGTAGCCGCACCAAACGCGGCCGAGTGCAGAGGTAAAGAGAAAGAGGCCAAGGCCCGCCATGATCAGGAGGCCCGCGACGAAGTAAAACTCGTGGCTCCAGATTTCGATCCAGAAGAAGTAGAAGCGGCGGTTGGCCATGTCGATCAGGACAGCCTGATCGGGAAGGTTCACACCACGGTCCCACCTGATCCACGGGGTGAGGTAATAGATCCCCAGCGTGACGGCCATGATCCACCATTTGAACGTGCGGAAGAACCCCGTCACCTTGCGTGGAAAAATGGGTTCTTGGGCTTTGTACAGTGATGGTGGTGGTGTGGCAGTCATGTCTAAATGTCCCTGTTCGCACGTCCGTATTAGGGGCTGGTCAGGACGGGCGCTTTGATCTGCATCAAAAAAAATCCCGAAACAGCACGTTTTGCGAACAGGGCTGTTTCGGGACTAAAGACCGCTGGCGTTGGCTTGCGGCCTTATCTGCTTACTCGCCGCCGCCCAAACCGTGGACATAGGCAGAGACTGCACGCACGTCCTCTTCGGACAGGCGCTGGCCCCATGCGGGCATCACACCAAAGCGTGCGTTGGCGATTGTGTAGGTGAGGGTGTCGCGGTCACCACCATAGAGCCAGATGGCGTCTGCGAGGTTGGGCGCACCGATTTCCTTGTCGCCCATCGCCGCTTCGCCGTGGCAGGAGGAGCAGTTATCGGCGAAGAGTTCAGCGCCAGTTGCAGCCATCGCGGTGTCATGCTCGGGGCTGGACAAAGAGATGACGTATTCAACTGTTGCTGCGATTTCCTCTTCTTCAAGGATGTCACCAAAGGCGGGCATCTGGGACCAGCGCGCATCGGCGTCGGTCTCATTGCGGATACCATGGCCGACGGTGTGGGCAATCTGCTCAATCGTGCCGCCCCAGAGCCAGTCGTTGTCCAGCAGGTTGGGGTAGCCTTTTGCACCCGCCGCACCAGAGCCGTGGCACTGTGAGCATTGAGCGCGGAAGACCGACCCGCCGCGTGCAACTGCGTAGCGGTTGAGGTCTGCATCCTCGGGCAGGGTGGCCATATCGGCATCAAGCAATGCTGTAACGAGAGGCGCGTTCTTTGCCTCGTGTTCGGTTACGTCCTGGGCAACGTTTGCGCGTGTTGACCAACCCAGCACCCCTTTGGTGGCGCCAGAAATCATCGGCCATGCAGGGTATGCAATTGTATAGGCAATTGCCCAGATGATGCAGAGGTAGAGTGTCCACAGCCACCAACGTGGCAGCGGGTTGTTCAGCTCTTCGATGCCGTCCCAGCTGTGGCCAGTGGTCTCGACGCCGGTTTCTTTATCAAGTCTTGGATCAGCCATTGGACGGTCCTTTCTTTGCGCCGGTTTTGTCGTCGCTTGTGTCCACAATCACGTCTTCGCGCAGCGGGATCATACTCGCGTCTTCACGCGCGCCAGCCTGACTGGGCAGGAAGGCCCAGATGCAAGCACCGACAAAGAAGCTGAAGATGCCAAGCATGACCCAGCTGTCAGCGATTTGTCTGAGGAGGGAATAGGTATCCATGATATGCTCCTTAGCGGCTTTCGTCTGGGGTGAAGGTCGAGAAATCGACCAGCGTACCCAGCATTTGCAGATATGAAATCAGCGCATCCATTTCGGTCAGCGCAGGCTGGCCGTCAAAGTTGGAAACAACCGCACCGGGGTAGCGTTCAATCAGGCCGTCATAGTCGCCGTCAGGATCGACCTGAACCATGAAGTCCGATTTCGCCTGCTCGATCTGTTCGTCCGTATATGGGACGCCGACAAAGCGGTGGGTCGAAAGCAAGTCTTCGATGTGGTCGTTTTTGATTTTGACGTCCGACAGGAAGGCATATTTCGGCATGATGCTTTCGGGCACAACGGATTGTGGATCGGAGAGGTGATCCACATGCCATGCGTCAGAATAGCGTCCGCCAACACGTGCTACGTCAGGTCCTGTGCGTTTGGACCCCCATTGAAACGGGTGGTCATACTGCGATTCAGCCGCCAGTGAGTAGTGGCCGTAGCGCTCCACTTCGTCACGCATGGGGCGGATCATCTGTGAGTGGCAGACATAGCAGCCCTCACGGACGTAGATATCGCGCCCCGTTAGCTCCAGCGGGGAGTAGGGGCGCATGCCCTCTACATCCTCGATGGTGTTTTCGAGCCAGAAGAGAGGCGCGATTTCCACGATCCCACCGATGGTCACCACCAGCAAGGAGAAGGTCAGCAGCAAGGTCGGGCTGCGTTCCAGAATGGCATGTTTATCAAGAAATCCCATTTTAGGCTCCTTATTCTGCTGGTGTTGCGTTGGGGACGGCGGCGGTGGCCGGAGTGGCCCCGCGGATGGTCATGAACATGTTCCAGACCATCACCAAGGCACCGCTGAGGAAGAGAACCCCACCCAAACCGCGCACCACGTACATCGGGAACTTGGCGGATACGGTGTCGGCAAAGGAGTTCACAAGGAAGCCTTGATCGTCGACCTCACGCCACATCAGACCTTCCATGATGCCAGTGACCCACATGGAGGAGGCGTAGAGAACGATGCCCAGTGTCGCCAACCAGAAGTGCCAGTTGATAGCAGACATGGAGTACATCTTCTCACGGCCCCAGAGGCGTGGCACGAGGAAGTAGATTGCACCAAAGGTGATCATGCCGTTCCAGCCAAGTGCGCCAGAGTGAACGTGACCAATGGTCCAGTCAGTGTAGTGCGACAGGGAGTTCACAGCGCGGATCGACATCATCGGACCCTCGAATGTGGACATGCCATAGAAGCCGAGCGAGAGGACAAACATCCGCATGATCGGATCGGTACGCAACTTGTCCCACGCGCCTTGTAGCGTCATCAGACCGTTGATCATACCACCCCATGACGGCATCCAAAGAACGATCGACATGACCATCCCGAGTGTCGCAGCCCAGTCGGGCAGGGCAGTGTAGTGCAAGTGGTGCGGACCCGCCCAGATGTACAAGAAGATCAGCGCCCAGAAGTGGATGATCGACAGTTTATAGGAATAGACCGGACGGCCCGCCTGCTTTGGCACAAAGTAGTACATCATGCCCAAGAAACCCGCAGTCAGGAAGAAGCCAACGGCGTTGTGGCCGTACCACCACTGGGTCATCGCATCCTGCACACCAGAGAAGACCTGTACGGATTTGGAGCCCCAGATGCTTACTGGGATGGAGAGGTTGTTGATCACGTGCAGCATTGCCACGGTGATGATGAAGGACAGGAAGAACCAGTTGGCCACATAGATGTGTTTCTCTTTGCGGCGGTAGATCGTGCCCATGTAAATGACCAGATAGGTCAGCCAGATGATGGTGAGCCACAGATCGACGTACCATTCAGGTTCCGCGTATTCCTTGGACTGGGTGGCACCAAGCAAATATCCGGTGGCAGCCAGAACGATGAACAACTGGTAGCCCCAGAAGACAAACCATGCAGCGTTACCGCCCCACAGACGCACGCCACTGGTGCGTTGGACCACATAAAGCGAGGTTGCGATCAGGGCGTTGCCGCCAAATGCAAAAATCACCGCACTTGTGTGCAGTGGGCGCAGCCGTCCGAAGTTTGTGAAGGGTTGGCCCCAATCAAAATTCAACTCAGGAAAGGCGAGCTGAAAGGCGATAAACGTACCGACCAAGAAGCCTGCGATGCCCCAAAAGGCTGTTGCGATGATACCAGCGCGAATCACGCCGTCGAAATAAATACCGTCATGTTCGAGTGTCGGTTTTGGTTTCTCGTCAGTGTTTCGCAACACGTAGATAAACATACCAAACGCGATCACCATGATCAGCAATGCATGTACCTGATACGCCAGATCACGCGCCCAATTGCTGGCTATTGCCGCAATGACCGTAATCAATCCGAAAAGGATGATTTTCACATAGTCCATAAGATGCCCCTATTTTACTCAGAGCACCATTAGACGCTCCTGTTCGCAGGGTAAGGTCTATGGGGGCGGGGGGCTGCGTTCCTTGATCTGAATCAAGAAACAGCGATTTCGGTCACAAATTGTGGGCTTAGGACAGGATGCCACCGTCGGCATCATCGCCTGTTGCCTCGCGCAGGGCCAAAAGGTCGATAACTTCGACCTCCTTGCGGCCCGACAGGGTGATTACACCCTCTTTTTTCAGCGCGTTGAATTGGCGTGAGACGGTTTCGAGCGTGAGGCCGAGGTAGTTCGCGATCTGGTCGCGGGTCATCGGCATCTCAAGCGTGTGGTCGCCGTTTTCATCGGCTGAAATCTTGCGCCGCGCCAGCATGTCGATGAACGTCGCAATCTTTTCGCGGGCGGTTTTGCGGCCCAAAAGCAGCATCCAGTCGCGTGCGGCGTCAAGTTCGTCCAGTGCCAGCTCCATCAGGCGCTGGGCGACATGGGGCGTATCCTCAACCAGCTGCTCAAAGGGCTTACGCTCAAACCGGCACAGGGTCACATCCGTGGTGGCGGTGACGTCAAATTCCACCTGCGTGCGACCAGGACGGCCAATAAAGTCAGAGGGGAGCAGAAGGCCCACCATCTGGGTGCGCCCGTCTTCGAGCGTTTTGGACAGGCTGGCCACCCCATGAACAAGCGAGGCGACATGCTCTAACGGCTCGCCGCGCCACATGATTATCTCACCCGCAGAATAGTTTTTGTAGGTCTTCATGCTTTCGAGCAGGCTCAACTCATCATCATCACAACGGGCGCAGACGGCACGGTGACGGATAGGGCACTCGTTGCAGCGGACTGCCGTGAAGTTCAATTTATTCATTATTTGATCTGTATCAAAGTTGTTTCCTACAAAACTTAGTCTAACGAAATTATGGAAAACTTAGAACCCCTTATCAGGCATGGCCTGTTCGACGCAAAAGTCCCACGCTATACCAGCTATCCGCCTGCGAACCACTTCCAAAACGGGGTGGGGCATCGCAACCAGTTGGAGTGGCTTTCAGCCGTGAATGAGGGCGAAGACGTCTCGGTCTATATTCACATTCCTTTTTGCAAACGGCTGTGCTGGTTTTGTGCTTGCCGTACGCAGGGGACGCAGACGATGCGGCCTGTGGAGGCCTATGTTGATATCCTGCTCAAGGAAATAGCAGCGGTTATGGCACACTTGCCTGAGGGCATTGCGATGGGCAGGCTGCACTTGGGGGGCGGGACACCGACGATCCTGACGCCGCAGATTATGGGCAAGCTGTTGGATGCGGTGTTTGATGCATTTACGCCGTCGGCGGACTTTGAGTTCTCGGTGGAGATTGATCCGACCGAAGCCTCGCCCGAACTGTTGGGAACGCTGGTGGATTACGGGATGAACCGTGCCAGCATCGGCGTGCAGGATTTTGATCCGAAGGTGCAGGAAGCGATCGGTCGTTTGCAATCGCTGGAGCAGACGTGGGATGTGGTGCGGTATTTGCGCGGGCGCGGGGTTGAAGCGATCAACCTTGATCTGCTGTATGGGCTGCCGTTCCAGACGGAGGAGAGCTTTCGCACCACGTTGGATCATGTGATCGCTATGAATCCTGACAGGCTGGCGATTTATGGGTATGCCCATGTGCCGTGGATGTCCAAGCGGCAGGTGCTGATCAAGGAAGAGACGCTGCCCGACACGATGGCGCGGTTCGGATTGGCCCGCATTGCGCATGATGTGTTGACCGGAAAAGGGTTTATGCCTATCGGGATCGACCATTTTGCCAAGAAGACAGACAGCCTTTACCGTGCGGACCAGAACGGGGGGCTGCGGCGGAATTTCCAAGGATACACCGATGATCCGAGTGCGACGTTGATCGGATTTGGAGCCTCGGCCATCTCGCGGTTCAAGGGTGGCTACGAGCAGAATGCAGCAGCGACCTCGGCCTATCAGGAGCGGGTGTTGGAGAGCGGTCTGGCGGGACACAAAGGGTACCGCATGACGGCGACTGATGATGTGGTCGCGGCGATGATCGAAGAGTTGATGTGCCGCTTTTGCTTTCCTACCGAACAGTTGCAGGAGCAGTTTCCCGAGCATAGTGCGGCGATCCGCCAGACGGCAGTCTCGCTTATGTCGCAATATCCAGACGTGTTTTGCCTGACTGCGGGCGGGTTGGAGATGCGGGAGGAGACATACGCGCTGGTGCGGGTGGTGGCGAGCTATGTTGACCGCTTTACCGCGGAAGGGATCGCCCATGCGGCGGCGATCTGAGGCAAAGTGCAGCGGATGAAATAGCAAAAGGGGCAGATTCCGGTCTGCCCCTTTTGTTTTGTCTGGTGTCTTGGCTGCGCGCTATTGCTGGATGGTCTCCATGTAGTCCAGCAGAGCGATCATATCTTCTGAGGAGACTTCGCCAGCGGGTGTTCCCTTTCTCGCGGCGTGCTCAAGTCCGACTTTGCCGAACTCGGGCATCGCGGCGTCGGGGTCTTCTTTCTCGATCTTGCCCAGCACAAAGCGTTGGACAAATGCGCGGGGGAAGGCGCCGTCATTGCGTGCAGTCAGTCCTGTGAGGTCTGGCGGTGTCATGCCAAGGCCAAGCGAAGCAGTTCCTGCACCGTCACCGGAGGCGCCATGGCAAGCAGAACATTCCTTGGCAAAGATGGTTTGACCGCGCTCGACACTGGCGAGGTTAAGGGCGGTTTGGGACGATTTCGCGGGCATCCAGTCTGTCGAGCACGCGCCTAACGCTGCGAGACAAGCAAGAGGGATGAAGAGTTTTCTAGGGAATGACATGTCGGTTGGCCCTCCGAGGATTGCAGCGATCACATAAGTCGACTGTCGCTGTATCCCACCAGTATGGGCGGTCAGGGCAGACGTCACAATGATCTTTATCAAGGTAGATGGGGGATTTCGTGAGGCAGAGTGGCATTGTGCAACAAGCCGCCAGAGGAGACTTGTTGCACAATCGTTTTCCGCGTGTCGGGGTTAGGTGACCTGCGCTTTGAGCACACGGCGCAGGATTTTACCTGAAGCGGACTTGGGGATTTCATCCACGAAAGTCACTTTTTGCACCAGCTTGTATTTTGACAGCGTCTTGCCCATGTGCGCCTGAATGTCCTCAAGCGTCAGGGCAGGATCGGTGGTCACGACAAAGGCGATTGGCAACTCGCCCGCTTCATCGTCAGGAATGCCGATTACTGCGGCGTCACTGATGGCGTCATGGGTGACGAGGTTCGCCTCAAGCTCGGCAGGAGCGACTTGAAAGCCTTTGAACTTAATCAGTTCTTTGAGGCGGTCCATGATGAACATATAGCCATCTTCATCGATGTAGGCGATGTCACCCGTCTTGAGCCAACCATCCTCGGTGAGGGTTTCTTTGGTGGCTTTCTCGTTGTTGAGGTAGCCTTTCATCACCTGTGGACCTTTAATCCACAATTCGCCCTCGGTCCCTGCGGGAAGGTCTTCGCCGCTGGTCGGGTCCACGATGCGGCACTGGGTGCCGGGCAGGGCCAGTCCGGATGCGCCAGACTTTGGTGCGCCGACAGGGGTGGTGTGGGAAACGGGGCTCAGCTCGGTCATGCCGTAACCTTGGACCGCTACACAGTTGAGGCGTTTGCCCACCGCGTCGGATACTTCACCGCCCAGCGGAGCCGCACCCGAGAAGATTTGCTCAAGATGAGTGAGGTCGTAGTTGTCGACGATGGGATGTTTCGCGAGGGCAAGTGCTACGGGTGGGACGATCCACATGCGGCGCGCTTTGTGATCTTGGCTAATCTGCAAAAACAGCTCCAGATCAAAGCGCGGCATGGTCACAAGTGCGCCACCACCTGCGAGGTGGACGTTCATCAGCACGTTCATGCCGTAGATGTGGAAGAAGGGCAGGAAGGCTGCCGCGACTTCGCCTGCTTGGAAATCGGCGCTGATCAGGATTTGATCGACGTTGACCACCAGATTGCGGTGGCTCAGGCGCACGCCCTTGGGCAGGCCCGTGGTTCCCGAGGAATAGGGCAGGACAACAGGGTGTTCATCCAGATCGACGGGCACTTGCGCCTCAATCGGAGCAGCGTAATAGGCCGAAAGTGGCTCTACTCCGTCGATGGCATCGCCCATGACAACCACGGTCTGGTCAGCAGCATCTTTTGCGCCTGCCTGTGCGGTTTCAAGGAACATCGGGATTGTGATGAGCAGATCAGCGCCACTGTCGCGCAACTGGTGGGCAACTTCGGAGGCTGTGTAGGTCGGGTTGATCGTCGTGATCGTGCCGCCCGCCCATGCAACCGCATGAAAGACCACGCAGTAGTGGGGCAGGTTCGGCGACATCAATGCGACGACTTTGCCCGGACCCATGCCGCGCGCGGTCAAACCACCTGCAAGTTGTTTCACTTCGGCCATAAATTGGGCTGCAGTCATACCCGTGCCGGTGAGGCCATCGGTTAGGACAATCTCGTCCAGACGGGTGTTGAGGCTTTCGAACACGCGTTCAGTAATAGATTGGTCGCGCAAAGAAATGTCTGCGGCGGCGGTTTTATATGTCATGTGGTTCTCTCCCTGAGACATATTATTACGCGCAGAGAGAAGGGGGTGTCCAGAGGCGCAGGTCAGGTTGCCGTGGCGACAGGGCCATCATCCGTAAATACAATGTGTTTACCGTCCGCGATTTCGCGTTTGAACAGACCCGCGATGATACGCAGGGCGTCATCCTGCCCCGCCGCGGCAAAGCGCGAGGCGGAAGAGACGCGCAGATTGTTTGCGAATCCTTGCGCGGCATGGGCCCAGATCATCGGGTGCAGCTCGGTCAAATGCGCACGCACAAGCCAGTCAGCGCAGGAGGCAATTTGTGCGCGGGTATGATCCGCAGCGTCGTTGCCTGAGTAGGCCTGTCCCATCGTGTTGGCGCAATAGGCGGCCAGCAGATTGACGGTATGCGGTTCGGGTCGGCGGCGGACGATGTCGCGTAGTCCTTCGATAAAGAAAGGCAGGTCGAGGCGGGCACAAGCTTCGTCGTCCACGCAGATTGCGTCGAACATCACCCACGTATATCCACCCGCGCCCCATTCGTCCTGCGTACGGATCGCGGTGCGGCGTGCTTCAAGCTCAAGTGCGGCGTAGGAGCCATACCAGCGCGGTAGCATATGGGTGCCGAGCGCACGAAGCGGTGCTACGTTTTTAGGGTTGAGGTCGATCAGCGCCTCATAGCGGTCAGCGACCGCTTCGGTGCTATATTTCTCGCCGCGCAACAGGGCGCAGGCGGTGCTGGCAAGCAGGGCGGAATCGGCGGGCACGCCCTCAAACGAAGCGACGATATCGCGGGCACGGGCGAAATGCGCATCAAAGGCTTCGCGGTTGCGCGGGGCGATTTCAACGTCCCAGCCAATGCCGCGCCAAGACCATGCGATGTCGATGTGGGCCTGTGCGACAATGCAACCGATCACATAGTTGTGTGGGTAATCCTCAAGCACATATTCAAGCGCTTCGATGCCACGCATCATGGGCGCATCTTCTTCAGGAACGCGGTCGAGCAGGGCATGTTCAATCGCGAGGACGACATCCGCACGCGCGCCAAAGGCCATCAG
>JBALTK010000081.1:0-16065 GCA_036964385.1 Sulfitobacter sp.
GACCTCAGATATATAAGAATCGAGTGTTGCCATGGAACTTACCCTTCAAACTAAGCCTCCTGAATAATCCGGAAAGACTAAATTTGTGGTGAACGAAGCGCCTGACAGAAACGGGATTCTCTCGTCTACGGGTGCAAAGACGTCCCCACCGCTGGACTTATGAAGTGGTTCAAAAATGCGGGCGACATGACGAAACCTAACAAATGCCTATTGGACATGATCCATACTGCGGTGGTTAGAACGGATCGCAGGTAAAGTCCGGCTTGCGCCCTGCAGAGAATGATCGAAATGGAAGTGGTAAGCTCCGCTTTCCGGTGCGCTTCAGGTTGCGCAGCAAAAATTTTCGACTTCATCTATTACCTGACAAGGAATATTTACATGCCCGAGAGGGCACAAACCTAGCCCGGATTAGACGATCCCGTCAGGTTAGGTGATAAGATACTCGTTCATGCCTCGCCTCCAACTTTTTTCTAACGGAAACCATTGCCGTAGATCCATATACAATGCAGGAGAACGGCGCGTTTGCGGACGACGGCCCTTGGTGCGCATCAATCGCATGCCCCGAGATTTGATCAGTGTGCCGCACCTCATTGGCGTCCCTTGTTCACAATTATGCTCTAAAGAATAGAGCTAGACTAAAGTGCAAGGTCCGCCCAATTACGCATACTTTCCGCCCACTGCGGGAACACTAATGGCCATCTATCACTTCGGCACCGTGCCGCGTTCATCTCACAACAGTTATACGTGAAATGCGCAACATTTTGATTGGTCAAATACCAGTCAACGCCAGCAGGCCCAAGTTAACGTGTCGAGAGATAATCCGCGGAGACGTAACCCGTGATCTGCGGCGCAGCTGCCAGTGAGACGCGGCACCACAACTGACCTATTTCGGTCACACAATCGCGGCGAATGAGCGAGGTTCCGTCAGGCAGCCCCAGGACGACGCTGAAGCCAAGCCCCGGACCCGCACGCAACTTCAGCAATTCGTCCGGACCGGCGCCCAGAACCGAAGTGCGGTCAGTGGCAAAATCGCTGCAAGCCGAAAGGAGTAAGAACGTTAGAATAACCGGAATGATATTGCGATGCATGATTTGACCTCGTTCGTTTCGGTATCAATAGACTGTCACCGAACCAATGCCCAGCGCCCCTCTCCGCGCCGCAGCATCTCTTTGCAAAGTTCAACAGAGCGTCACCACTCTCGGCCCATAGCGGACCTCCATTCGAGGCCCCAATGCTGCTCGTAGGATTGCTCATCAAGTCAAATTAAAAATCGACATCGACGTTCATGCAGCATTCAAATGTGATCGTATTTGATTTGATGGATTTGTCGGTTTCGGCTAGTTGAAAAAGTCGAGCCGGACACCAAGTCAACTTTCAACATTAGAGCACGCAGTCGCCAACCTTGGACGGCGACAAACGGGCGATATCAGCCTGATGCGCCTCGCGGGTCCAACGAACGAACAGCATTGCCTCGCCGGTGATCTCATTGGCATTCAATGTCTTGGCTAAATCACTAAGAGGGCAACTGAGGACGATCTGCCCTCTGCGCTGCGCTTTTGCGACGATTTGTATGTCAAACGAAACGCCCGGATGCCTTAACTCTAGGTCACCTACAATCTGCGGCGCAGCGCCCACAGCCATGTAAAGAGAAACGCAAGTGCCCGGTCTAATGTCCTTGATTGGATCAGGCACTGTGTATCCATCATGGCGATGGCCCGTAGTGAGCACCAGAGTATCGATGTTGCCCCGATCTGTCAGGCTTTTGCCAATGCTCGCGGCCGCAGCGCAAGCGGCCGTAACACCGGGTACTATCTCGAAGTCGATATCATTCGCTCTGAGCGCCTCCACCTCTTCTGTGCTGCGTCCGAACACCCCGGGGTCGCCGCATTTCAGACGCACCACACGTTGGCCACGTTTTGCAGCAGCCACCAGCGTCTGCGTGATTTTCTCTTGTGGCCAGCTGTGACAGCCTGGTGCCTTTCCCACATAAATCCGCTCGGCATCCCGCCGCGCTAACTCGAGGATTTCGGGATCAAGTAGACGATCATAATAGATCACATCCGCCTCTTGAAGACGCTGCACACCACGAAGAGTGATCAGATCCTTGGCCCCGGGACCCGCGCCGACAAGGCTCACGCTACCCCCCTTAGAGGCACCAAACTCACCCGTTTCGATTGCTGTCTTTATCAACTTGGCTGCTTCGCGTTCGGCACCACCTGTGAACATCCGGCGCGGGCTGTCATTGAATACCCACCGCCACAGGTCGCGACGCGCCCGCGGACCAAGGCGAGCGGACGCCTCTGTCCGCATACGGCCGGCAAGTGCCGCAAGATCACCAAGGCGAGGTTCAAGAATTTCTTCCATTTTCGTCTTGATTTGACGTGCCAGCACGGGAGCTGTTCCTTCAGTCCCGATAGCCACGACCACAGGATCACGGTCAACGATCGACGGCGTGATAGCATCGCAAAGCTCTGGCTGATCGACGACGTTGACGGTCGCCCCGCCTTCTTTGGCCAAAGCATGCAAGGCCATGTCCGCGCCGGGACACCCAGTGGCGATAAAGGCCAGCGCAGTTCCTGAAAAGCTCGACGGTGTGATCGGACCGGCCTTAAACGTCACGCGGCCCGATGCGGCAAGCGCGGACAACTCAGCATCCAATGTTAGTGCCCACATCTCGACCGTGGCCTCAGTTTTCAGGATCAGCCGCGCTTTCTGGGAGGCTTGCTCCCCCCCGCCCACAATTACAACGCGGCGGCCCGCCATCTGGAGGAACATAGGAAATGTTTTCATGCGGATAGGCCTTCTGTCTGAAAGCGACGATCCCAGAGGGAGCGCGCCATTTCGTCTGCTTCAAGGAATGTCGGGGCCGCTTTGAGGGTCCAAAGCGCAAGTGCCGCAGTCCCGATAACCGTTGCAATGGCAAAGGGGTCATCAACGCTCCCGTGCCAAAGGGCATGCAAATCAATGTTGTCACCTGTTTGGTGCAGGCGACGGGTGTCATCCAAGAGCGGCGCAGCGGCCTTTTGAATATGCCCGCCGTCGCGCAGGCCAAACACGATGATATCCTTGGAAGGATGGCGTTCAAATTCCCCACCGCCGCCCTTAATGATACTCAGATCTTGTTGACCCAACATCTCGGCCGCCTGTGCTTGAAGGCTGCGGTATGAGGGATGGAACACACCTTGAACCGTCGCACCTGCCCCCGACGGATTCCACATGCGCAGCACAGTGTTGAAACATGATCTCAGGCCAAGCGTATCGCGCAAATTCAGGACATGAAATGCCGCCGAACTAAGTGTTTCCAACGGAGTATAAACTACCTGCGGCCCCGCGAGATCAATCACTTCGCGCACAGAAGCGGAGGAGGCCTGATGCGAATTCCATCCATGCATCGATATGCTGTAACCCGCTTGCCCAACCAACCGAGCAGCCAGCAGAAACAATGGCGCACCACGGCTGCGCCCTGCGGCGTAGGACGGCCAATCGAGGTCTGCCTTTGGCAACTCACCCGTCACATGCGCGCGCAAAGCGGCAGTAAAGCCCGCAATTTCATCAGGCGTTTCACCGCGGAGGCGCATGACCATCAACAGCGCTCCGAGCGCTTCGGGGGCGGCATCGCCCCGCAACACGATCCTCATCGCCTCTTGCGCTTCGGCCATAGTCATAGTCCGAGCGCGCCCCTTGCCGCGTGCAACGATCCGGACAAAGGGCGCGAGGCTCATTCTGCTGCCAACCGAGGCGATGCTTCGGCCAGAAGGGTTGCGAGTTCGGGTTTGCAGGAGCCACAATTTGTTCCGGCGCAGGTGACTTCGCCCAAGGCAGCGACACTTCCCGCGCCATCTGAAATCGCGGCCAGCAGAGTATTTCGACCCACGTTAAAGCAGGCGCAGACTGTGGCACCCGGATCTGGCTGGTCGGACGCGTTCCGTCCAGCCAGCGCGGCCAGTGATGAGGTGTCAGTACCGATCAAGCCAACGGTGGCAGTGCGCGAAAGAACGACAGGCGTTGGTGAAGCAAACAACAACGCAACAATCAAACCATCCTGGACAATCGCAATACGGACTGTGCCCGTGGCCGAATCCAACTGGATCGAGATATCGCCGTCCAAATGGCCAGACAGTCGGCGCGCCTCGGCCTGCCAATCATCTGGTGTTTTGCTGCCCGCCAACTCTGCTTGCCAGCCCGTACTTGTGCGCGCAACGGCGGCATAGGGGGTTTGCGGTGCAGGTGCTGTATTACTCGCTAAAAATCCATACCATTTTGCCTTATATACCTCGGCAGAGATCGTACTGAATTTCAACGCAGGCTGACCTGAGAATGGATCGGTTACAGGTGCCATGACACTGTTGACGGTGCCTGCAGTCGTGCGTTGGCGTGTCCAATGGATGGGTGCAAAAAGCTGGCCTCTGGCCACGCGCGGAGTAATCAAAGCACGCAGTAATGTGCGACCATGAACGTTATGAACTGCGATCAAAGCACCGGGAGCAACTCCCAGCTCAGCTGCATCAGCGGGATGTATTTCGACATAAGGCTCGGCCAAATGCGTCCCAAGGCGAGCGGACTTTCCGGTTCGCATCATCGTGTGCCACTGGTCGCGATTGCGCCCTGTGTTCAGGGAAAATTGCGATTTACGCAGCGCTGGCGCCGTGACGGGGATCATCTGTGCCTTGCCATCGGGGTGATAGAACCGCCCGTCCGCAAAGAACCGCTTCCCATTGCGCGGCCACTGGGTCGGAACCAGCTTGGCATAATCGGCGTCAGCAAAGATGCTCAGGTCAAGGTCGCGGGGAAACTGCGAGATTGCGGCATCAAGTGCAACGTACTCAGCGAAAACATCAGCAGGCGCTTGATAGGCAAATGCATCTGAAAATCCCATTCGCGCAGCCACATCGCTGATGATCTTCCAGTCGGGGCGTGCCGTACCGGGGGCAGGTAGAAAGGCCCGCTGACGCGAAACTCGGCGTTCGGAGTTCGTCACTGTGCCGTCTTTTTCACCCCAACCCGTTGCAGGCAAAAGGACATCGGCCAGATCATTTGTATCTGTCTTTTCCATAATGTCAGACGTGACAACAAAGGGGACGTTCGCAATGGCCGCGGCAACACCATCAGCGTCTGGCAGTGACACCGCAGGGTTGGTTGAGATGACCCAAAGTGCCTTTATCTGACCATCAGCACAGGCCTGAAACAGATCAACAGCCTTTAACCCCGGCTTGTTGCTAATCGTCGGGCTCTCCCAAAAATCACGCACGGCGTCCCTATGCGCGGGATTACCAAGTTCAAGGTGATTGGCCAGCATATTGGCCAGCCCGCCGACTTCGCGCCCGCCCATGGCGTTGGGCTGACCAGTGAGCGAGAAAGGACCCATCCCCGCCTTTCCGATCCGACCTGTTGCCAGATGGCAGTTCAGGATAGCGTTCACCTTATCGGTACCGCAAACGGATTGATTGACCCCTTGGGAATAGGCGGTAACGACCTTGGTGGTCTGCGTCCAAAGCGCAAAGAAATCTGATAGCTCCTGCGCGCTCAGACCGCTGTCGGCAGGATCGCAGGCGCGCGCCGAAGCGACTGCCGCGTCGAGACCGTTTAGATGGTTTAGCGCATATTCTGCATCGAGCGCTCCTGCGTCTGCCAAATACGCCAACAAACCGTTGAACAGAGCAACATCGCCATCAGGCGCGATTTGCAGGTGGACATCCGCCAGATCGGTTGTGGCGGTGCGGCGCGGGTCGATATTGACGATACGCATGGATGGCCGCGCTTCTTTCGCTGCCGCAATCCGTTGATGAAGCACCGGATGACACCACGCGAGGTTCGACCCAACGAGGACGATCAGATCGGCTTCCTCCAAGTCCTCATAACTTCCGGGAACCGTATCTGTACCAAAGGCGCGTTTGTGGCCAGCCACCGAAGAGGCCATGCACAGACGCGAATTGGTGTCGATATTGGCCGCCCCGATGAAGCCCTTCATCAGCTTGTTAGCGACATAGTAATCCTCGGTCAAAAGTTGACCAGAAGCATAAAACGCAACACTCTCGGGTCCGTATTCGGCAATGGCTTCGCTGAACTTCGCGGCCACCAAATCGAGGGCTGTGTCCCAATCTGCCTCCACGCCTTTGATCTGCGGATGCAAGAGCCGACCATCCAGATCAATCGTTTCGCCCAGCGCTGCACCTTTGGAGCAGAGCCGCCCGAAGTTGGCCGGATGGTCAGGGTCACCCTTGATTGTACCATCCGCCCCCGCCAACACACCGCAGCCCACGCCGCAATAGGGACATACGGTGCGCGTCAGACTCATGCGGCGACCCGTGCGCGCAGGGCGGCACGATCCAGCAGTATGCGGCCATTCTCTACCCGCGCGGGGTATGTCGCCACACGCCCCTCGTCCGCGCCTTGCGCCTCACCTGTATCCAGAGAGATTACCCAGTTGTGCAGCGGGCAAGTCACCGATGTCCCATGTACAATTCCCTCAGCCAGCGGTCCCGCCTTGTGCGGACAGGCATTGTCGAGCGCATAAACCTCATCCGCGCCAGTCCGGAAAACCGCGACACAGCCCAACGCCGTCTTCACCATGCGGGCACCCCGCTGCGGCACGTCTTCCAGTGATGCGATATCAATCCAGTCGGTCATTCCGCGGCCTCCAGTGCAAGGTTAGCCAAGGGGCGATAACGGTCCGCCTTGGTCTCGATGTGCTCCGCCCATGGGTCTTTTCGGTAAATCGTCTGGCTCAGTTCAAAGCGTTCGACCAAGGCATCGCGGTCGCTCTCAACTGTTTCCTTGATCCACTCCAGCCCCACCTTCCCCATCCATTTATAAATACGGTCGAGGTACTTGGCATTCTCGCGGTACAACTGTGTGACCGCCTTGATCACATCAATCGCATCCTGCTCGGTCGCCACTTGGACCAGCAGTTCGGTTTCCTTGAGGTCCATACCCGCCGCCCCACCGATGCTGACCTGAAAGCCACTGTCGACACAGATCACGCCGATGTCTTTGCAAGTCGACTCCGCGCAGTTTCGTGGGCAGCCAGAGACGCCAAGCTTCAACTTATGCGGTGTCCACGATCCCCACAGTTCCTTCTCCAGCTTGATGCCAAGACCTGTGCTGTCCTGCGTCCCGAACCGGCAATGATCCGTGCCAACGCAAGTTTTGACTGTGCGCAGCCCTTTGGAATAGGCATGTCCTGAGACCATGCCCGCGGCGTTCAGATCAGCCCAAATGCTTGGCAAATCCTCCCCCTTCACGCCAAGCAGGTCGATCCTCTGCCCGCCGGTGACCTTGACGGTCGGCACCATGTATTTATCCGCAGCATCCGCAATCGCACGCAGCTCGTCTGGCGTGGTGATCCCGCCCCACATGCGCGGCACAACGCTGAACGTGCCGTCCTTCTGGATGTTGGCGTGTTTGCGTTCGTTGATGAACCGGCTTTGTGGGTCATCTTGGTATTCCAGCGGCCAGTCTGCCAGCAGATAGAAATTGAGAGCAGGGCGACAGACGTGACAGCCGCAGGATGTCTTCCAACCACATTCCTGCCAAACCGCTGGCATCGATGTGAGGCGCTGCGATTTGATCATGCGTCGCACGTCTTCATGGGTCATGTCGGTACAGCCGCAGATCGATGCGGCAGCGGGAATGACAAAGTCATCGCCCAGCGTGACGGCCAAGACCTGTTCGACCAGTCCTGTGCATGTCCCGCAGGAGCCGCTTGCTTTGGTGGTTGCCCGCACGGCGCCAAGATCAGTGGCCCCTGCTGCGATGGCGTCTTCGATTTGTCCTTTGCAGATACCGTTGCAGCCACAGATCTCCGCGTCACGCGGTAAGGCTGCAACAACTGCTAAAGGGTCCAGGGGGGTCCCCCCTTGGTAGGCTGGTCCGAATATCAGCGTCTCGCGCATGTCGGCGATGTCGGTCTTGTCGCGGATCAGGCCGAAGAACCAGTTGCTGTCGGCCGTGTCGCCGTACATGACCGCGCCTTTGACCACGTTATTCTCGATCACCAGACGGCGATAGACGCCCCGCGCAGGATCGCGGAATACGATGTCCTCGCGGCCTTCCCCATCGGCGAAATCACCTGCGCTGAACAGGTCACAGCCCGTGACTTTCAGCTTGGTCGACAGTTCCTTTTGCACAAACTGCGCCTGCCCGCCCATCAATGTCTGCGCCGCAACTTTCGCTTGGTCATAAAGCGGCGCAACAAGGCCAAAGATTGCCCCATCGTGCTCCACACATTCCCCAACCGCCAGCACATCGGCGTCAGAGGTGAGCATTTGGTCATCCACATGGATGCCTTTGCCGACAGCCAGTCCGCTATCTTGCGCCAACTTCACATTGGGACGGATGCCCACCGCCATCACCAGCAGATCGCAAGGCAACTCGGTCCCGTCGTCCAGCAACAAGGCCTTGACCTTGCCGTTCTCGCCCAAAATCTCCTTGGAATTGGCGGAGCATTTTACCGTAATGCCCTTATCAATCAGTGCACGGCGCAACAGATACCCTGCTGCCTCGTCCAACTGCCGCTCCATCAAGTGGCCCATGATATGCACAACCGTGACGTCGACGCCGCGCGCAGCCATGCCTGCAGCAGCCTCAAGACCCAGCAACCCGCCACCGATGACAACGCATTTGTTGTCGGGGCCAAGGTCCATCATGCGCTCGGTGTCTTCCAGATCGCGGTAGGCAATCACGCCTTCCAAATCATGGCCCGGCATCGGGATTATGAAGGGGTTGGAGCCTGTGCCGAACACCAACTTATCATAGGGCAGCACGTCACCGTTCTCCGCCGTGACCGTCTTGGCTGCGCGGTCGATCCCCGCGATCCGCTCACCGAACCGGCAGTTGACGTTGTGCTCGGCATACCATGCATCATCGTGCGTCACGATTTCGCCGTAGGTTTTGTCGCCTGACAGAACTGGCGAAAGCATGATGCGGTTATAATTCCCGCGCGCTTCCGCGTTGAACAGGGTCACATCATACTCCGCCCCCGCATCGAAGAGGTGTTCCAGCATACGGCCCGTGGCCATGCCTGCACCGATGACAATCAGTTTTTCGGTCATATCGCTCACTCCGCTGCTATCTTTTTGGGTTTCGGTTTGGCCCCGTGCTCGTATTCCTCAAGAAAATCGAGCACTTCTTGCCGGTAGGCATAATAGTCGGGATGCTCCAACAACGCCTTGCGCGTGCGCGGGCGGGGCAGCTTTACATCCGTGATCTTGCCGATGGTGGCTTGTGGACCGTTGGTCATCATCACCACTCGGTCGGCCAGCAAGATCGCCTCGTCTACATCGTGAGTTACGCAGATCGCGGTCACTTTGGTGCGTGACCACACCTCCATCAGAACTTCCTGCAATTCCCAGCGGGTGAGACTGTCGAGCATGCCGAAAGGCTCGTCCAGCAACAGCAGCTTGGGGCTGAGCGCAAAGGCCCGTGCGATGCCGACGCGCTGCTTCATCCCGTTGGACAGGCTGGCCGCGTTCTTTTCCATGCTGTCAGCAAGGCCTACACGCTCAAGGTAGTATTCCACTACGTCCTGACGCTCGGCTTGCGATGCTTTTGGATAGACCTTATCCACACCAATCGCCACGTTCTCCTTGGCCGAAAGCCATGGAAAGAGGTTGGGCGACTGGAAAACTACGGCACGCTCCGGATCGGCCCCTTCGACGTTCCAACCATCAAGCTTGATCGCCCCTTTCGAAATCGGGTTCAGGCCTGCAGCCATGGTCAGCACAGTAGATTTACCACAGCCCGAATGCCCGATCAGTGAGATGAACTCGCCCTTGTTGATCTTCAGATCAAAATTCTCCACCACCGTCAGAGGCCCCTTGGGCGTCGGGTATACTTTATCCAATTGCGAGAAGTTCAGGTATTTCTCTTCAATCCCGCCTTCCTGCGCTTTTGCAACGGCGGCAGGCACTGCGTGGATTGGCGTGACGTTGGGCAGAATACGGGTCCCTTCGACTTTTGACGCGATGCCCACATCCATGAGGTACGTCGTCACTTGCCCGCGCAGCGATTTGAAGGTTGCGTCATTATTCATTGCGACACGTTCACGCGGACGCGGAATAGAAACCTTGAATTCATCGCCTAAAGTCCCGTCAGGGTTTAGCGCGATGATACGGTCAGCAAGGATAATCGCTTCATCCACGTCATTGGTGATCAGGACACAGGTCTTTTTGTCCTTGTCCCAGATCGCCTCGATCTCATCCGCCAGATTGGCGCGGGTAAGCGCATCCAGCGCCGACAACGGCTCGTCCAACAACAGCATTTCGGGATCCATCGCCAGCGCCCGGGCCACATTGACCCGCTGCCGCATCCCGCCTGACAGCTCCAAAGGACGGCGGGTAGCCGCATGACTGAGCCCCACCATTCCAACATAGTGATCGACCTTGGCCGCTCGCTCCGCCTTGGATAAGTCAGGAAACATCGTATCCACGGCCAGAGCAACATTGCCGTTCACCGTTAGCCAGGGCATCAGCGAATAGTTCTGGAAGATCACACCACGTTCGCGGCCCGGCTCGGTTATTGGCGCGCCGCGATAGGTGACTGTACCGCTGCTGGGGTGCTCCAGCCCCGCCATGAGATTGATCAGCGTGGTCTTACCCGTGCCGGAAAATCCAAGGAGAACCACAAATTCGCCCTCTGCCACATCAAGGTTGATGTCTTTGAGAACCGACATCTCGCCATAGCTTTTCGAGACGTTGTTAAATTGCAAAATACCCATATCGATCACCGGTTATTCGAGAAGGTGAACATGGATTGAAGCGCATACATCACACGGTCCAACAGGAAGCCGATGATGCCAATGGTCAGCACCGCGACCATGATCCGCGCGAGGCTTTGCGAGGAGCCGTTCTGGAACTCATCCCAGACGAATTTACCAAGACCGGGGTTCTGGGCCAGCATCTCTGCTGCGATCAACACCATCCAACCCACCCCAAGGCTGAGGCGCAAACCGGTAAAGATCAACGGCAGCGCCGAGGGCAAAACCAGTTTGGTGATCTTGGTATAGGTGTTCATTTTCAGAACACGGCTCACGCTCACAAGGTCTTTGTCGATGGCGCTGACGCCCAGCGCCGTGTTGATCAGCGTAGGCCAGAGCGAGCATAGCGTGACCGTGATGGCCGAGATCAAGAACGACTTTGAGAACATACCGTCGTTGGTCGTATAGACCGCAGAGACAATCATGGTCACAATCGGCAACCACGCGAGAGGTGAGACCGGTTTGAAAATCTGGATGAGCGGGTTGAGGGCGGCATTCGCCGTCACCGACAGACCCGCCGCAATGCCCAACGGGATCGCCACGATGGAGGCGATGACGAACCCGAAGAATACGGTTTTGATCGAGGTCCAAATCTGGTCATAGTAAGTTGGCTTGCCAGTATAGGCGCGTTCGCGCACGCGATCCTCGTTTCCGCTCGCGACCAGTTCGGCGTTGCGCGCAGTCTGGCGTTCGTAGAAGGCCGCCTCGCGTTCCCCCTCGCGGATCGCATCTTGCCGCAGCTCGCCCACTTGTTCCCAGACCTGTACTGGCCCCGGCACAGCGCCAAGCGATGTTTGAACCTTGGGTGCAAGTGTCGCCCAAAGCATCAGGAATATCGCAATCGACAACAGTGGCACCCCCAGCAGCCGCCAGATTTCCCCCGCTTGCGCGCGCGGGTTGTCCCCGGCTGCCGCTTTGAGAATGGGGGTCATCCACGAGAGGCCAAAGACGTTAAACCAAGCGTCTGCCTTGTTGATGCGGGCAAAGCGCCGTGCGCGACGGGCTTCGGTGTCGAGTGTATCAGTGTCAATCGCGGTCATATCGGGTGTCCAACTGCTGCTTTTGAGGGAAATGTGGGGCGTGCGCCCCCTTGCCATTACGCAAGGGGGCTGAGGCCTTAGCCTTCGATCTTGCTATCAACAACCGTCTGGCCGGACTTGAGGCCGATAGGAAGACTGTCAATGTAGGCGTTAGGGGTGCGACCATCATAGCCGATGCCATCGATAATATCGCTGGCCGGGGTCGCCGTTTTGAACCCGTCGCTGTCCCAAGGGAAGTCAGCTTCATCAGCCATGGCGTCGTCTACCAACAGCCGCGCTGCCTTCAGGTAGATGTCAGGGCGATACACGTCTGCCGCCGTCTCGAAATACCACTCATCTGTCTTCGTTTCGTCGATCTGACCCCAGCGACGCATTTGGGTCAGATACCAGATTGCGTCAGAGTAAAACGGATAGGTCGCGTTATAGCGGAAGAATACGTTGAAATCGGGCGCGGGGCGCACGTCGCCTTTCTCGAATTCGAAAAAGCCTGTCATAGAGTTGGCGATCACCTCTTTGTCCGCCCCCACATATTCGGAGCGTGAGAGCATCTCGACTGCCTCTTCGCGGTTGCCGTTATCGTTTTCGTCAAGCCACATGGCTGCACGGATCAGCGCCTTGGTCAGGGCCAGCGTGGTATTGGGATTCTCTTCGGCGAACTCTGCCGTGATGCCAAATACCTTTTCAGGGTTATTCTTCCACATGTCGTAATCGGTGATTACTGGCACACCGATCCCCTTGAACACGGCCTGCTGGTTCCACGGCTCGCCCACAGCGTAGCCAGAGATTGTGCCGGCTTCCATCGTGGCAGGCATTTGGGGCGGCGGCGTCACGGACAGCAACACATCTGCATCAATCTGACCGGAAATATCCTGTGAGCTATAATAGCCTGGTTTCAACCCGCCCGCCGCAAGCCAGTAGCGGATCTCGTAATTGTGGGTCGAAACAGGAAAAACCATGCCCATGTTGAAGGGCTCACCGCGGTCTTTGTAACCCTCGACCACTGGTGTCAGCGCACTGGCACTAATCGGATGCTGCGGGCGGCCATCATCCATCATAGGTACGTTCGGCTTCATCTCCTCCCAGATCTCGTTGGACACGGTAATGGCGTTCCCGTTGAGATCCATCGAAAAGGGTGTGATGATGTGCGCCTTTGTCCCATAGCCAATTGTCGCCGCCAGCGGCTGACCCGCCAGCATATGTGCGCCGTCCAACTGGCCATCGATCACACCGTCGAGCAAAACTTTCCAGTTGGCCTGCGCCTCAAGCGTCACAAACAGCCCTTCGTCCTCAAAATATCCCAGCTCATAGGCCACTGCCAAAGGCGCCATATCGGTCAACTTGATAAAGCCAAACCTCAGCTCCTCTTTCTCCAGCGCCAGCATTTCGGCGGTAGCTGCTGTTGCCAGTAGGCTTGTCGAAGTGAGCAAGATTGAAAGCGTATATTTCATGGATAAATCCTTTCAGGGCCGCAAAGGGCAGAAACAAAAAATGCCGCACGTATGGTTCACGGGGAAAGAGGTCCGTGTTCCGTACGAGCGGCATTGCTCTTGAGAGATGTGCGACCAACATTGGTCAGCGTCGTATGTCGGGCAACGTCGCCCCTTGTGATCAGCGTGGATCAAACGCGGGGTTCTGTGCAACGATTTTTCTGCATTGCCGCATCATTTCATGCGGCAATGCAGAAACTGCCTAAGGATTCATCGCCCCGCCGCCCTAAAATCAAACGTTCTGCCATCAAAGAAGGCATCGGGAGATAGAATCATCTGTCCCCGCGACGAAGCAACCGCAGTAGGAGAGGCCAGAGCGCCCTCTTCTTTCTCCGACGCTCCGGGCATATCGGCCCCGATGTCAGACAGATTCTGGCGGTATAGATCGGAACGGAAACAGGCCATCGCCTTTTTGATCCCTTCTGCATCCGCGCCCAGATGATGCGCGATCCATGCTGCCTGACTGCGCCAAGGAAAGGAGGCCGCGTGATTGTGAAACTGCAAAAAACGGTCCACGACAACCGGACTGGCATTCTGCTTTGGCACGATATGCCCTGTCAGTGCTGGATCAATAAGATCCGGCGACATGCTCAGGTGTTCGCTGCGTCCCAGTATCTCGACGGCCAACGGTTTGTTCTTTGGTGCATCAAGCCAAGCAGAGGCCTGATACACCGCCCGCATCAGGCGCCGCACACTATCTTCGTTCTGCGCAATCCAGTCATGACGCGCTGCGAGTACCTTTTCAGGGGCAAACTGCCAGACATCTCGACCTGCCATCATCAACTGTGCCACGTTGTTTTGTACCGCCACACCGCCCCACGGCTCTCCCACCCAGAACGCATCGATAAAACCGTCCGACACGGCATCCGCCATCCGCATCGGTGGAACCGTAACTTCCTCGATCTGCAAGTCGGGCGCTTGGGACGTCCAGTAGGACAAAAGCAATCGGTGCATTGAATAGTGGAACGGGATGCCGACACGCAGCGGCTTGCCTCCCCGCGCGCTCAGCGCGGCCAGCAGGGCGGCGGTATCGCCGAACCGCACATCCCCCAGTTCCGCCGCCAAGGCGTTGGAGACGCCAAAGACTGTGCCATTTACAGACAACACCATCAGGGCATCCACACGCGCCGGCAAACCGCCCAACCCGATGGACATAGCCACGGGCATCGGTGACAGCATCTGCGCCGCGTCCAGATGGCCCAACGCAAGCATATCGCGCAGCGCGGACCATGATGGCTGCCGAACCAGATTAAGCGCCAACCCTTGCTCAGCGGCAAAGCCCAACTCTTTGGCAATCACCAGCGGGGCGCAGTCGACCAACGGAACATAACCACAGTTCAGGACAATCCCGCTCATGACAATAAATCCGCAGCCGTCACCAGCGCTTGCGCCACATCGATCACTTTGCGGTTTTGGCTCATCGCGGCCTTGCGCATGAGTATATAGGCCTCATTCTCGGCCAGTCCGCGCTGTCGCATCAGGATACCTTTGGCCCGGTCGATCATCTTGCGGTCTTCCAGCGCCTGTTTGGCCGCATTGAGTTCCGAATGCATTTGCCGCATCATCTTGAAGCGCGCGATTGCAGTTTGCAAAACGGGTTTGATCCGCTCCATCTTGAGGCCATCAACGACATAAGCGCTCACCCCTGCGTTCAGAGCGGCCTGTGTGAGCGTTTCATCCGTCTGATCAACAAAGAGCGCCACAGCGCGCTTTGTCGTCTCGGTCGCATAAGAGATATGTTCAAGCGTGTCGCGGTCAGGGTTGGCGAGGTCGATAAGTACAATATCGGGCGCAAACTCCCTCACTGTACGGTCCAGCTCTGAAATATCCGCCAAGGCTTTCACGTCAGACCAGCCCGCCTCGCGCAAGGCATCTACGATATCGCGCACGCGTTCGGGGCTCGGTTCTACAACAAGAATGCGCAGGTTTTCATTCATCCCCTGTCATTAGCGATCAACATTAGTAGGTCAACGCCATCCATATCGTGCCGCGAATGTAGAGAGCGGCCCCCGCGCACAAATTAAGCAACAATACCGAGACCGCCCATCATTTCCGCGCTTTGAAATCGCGATTTCGGTCAAACGGTAAAATAAACTCTTCATAGGAAACCCAATCGTTCAGTCAATAGCGCGCAGATTGCCTCAATTTGCTGATGGGAGATTGTTTCTAAGCGCTATGTGAATGATGAAGCTTCCCTCTACTTCGATGCGCCAAGTTCGCCCCAGAATGCCTGTAGAAAAATGTCTACTCGTAGTCGTCAGATCTGGTGCAAGTCGCATCTGCAGCAAAGGTTCGGATCGAGCCCAGAATTACAGCTTTCCATATCTTAATTCCGGAAAGCTTTTGACCTCCCTCGACGGATATGAGATTTGGTTAGTAACAATGGCAAGGTTGAGTTGGCATTCCTCATATTCGTTGGTGATAATCCCCGAAAAACACATCAAATCCACCATGCTTTTGACCGTGCCAAGCAAGGCAACCAGTTTTAGTATAGGCGAAAACATGTCCAAACTCCCAAATTTGACCGCAGCCGAAAGCATACCAGATGCCGCGATGGACGAGGTTACTCGCATTCTTCAAACAGGTGATCTATTTCGATACGGTTCAGATCAATCGCCTGTAGCGCTGCTTGAGGCAGAATTCGCCCAAGCTCTCGGAAGCAAGTACGCGTTGGCGGTGTCGTCCTGTTCTGCCGCCTTGTTTCTTTCCCTCAAGGCGCTTGGCCTGCCGCGCGATGCCAAGGTTTTGATTCCAGCGTTTACTTTCGCGGCGGTTCCATCCTCCG
>JBALTK010000082.1:0-15939 GCA_036964385.1 Sulfitobacter sp.
GTGCGCTTCAAATGCCCCGTCTCCAACTGCGTCATCACACGGCCAAAGCTTTCCATGCCCGCTGCATAACACTTTGAATTGAGGCTGAACGCCGTGTCATCCGAGGCGATATCAATTAGTTCTTGAGCGAGCAGATCGCCTTCGTCCACACCGCCTTCAATCATATGCCAGCTCACGCCATGCTGCGCCTCACCGTTGATGACAGCCCATGCAGGTGTGTTCAGACCCGCATAGCGTGGCAGCGGTCCGTCGTGGAAGTTCACCGCCCCTTTCGTGGCAAGCGCCAGTGCCGCGTCAGGAATAATCCGCAAATTTGCGATGCTCAAAAGCCAGTCAAATGGTGGCAGCTCGGCATCTGCCAGATCAGCAGGTTTTGCCAGAACGCGCACACCGTGCGCTTGAGCCCAAGCGCGCACATCCGCATCGGTGGTAATCACCGCCGCAACATTGTGCCCCCCCGCAACAATCATGTCTGCACAGGCAATGGTCAGCGACTGATCCCCAAGGATCACACAAGAAAAAGCAGCAGCATTGAATGGGGCAGTCATGAGCGGTCCTCCGGGGACAAACGGTATGGTGTGGCGGCGTGGGTTATCAGATCACGCAAAAACCAACGTGGATCCTGAGGCGGCCGTCCCGCAATCCCAACGCGCAAGCGGTGCAAGACACCGCCAATCAAGTGTGCAGCCAACGCCAAGCCAGCGTAAGCGCGCCCGTGGTTTTTAATAAAATAATGGCGGCGAGAGTCGTACCAATAAGAAGGCATCCGCCGTTTGGTCTTCATACCAGTCGAGACAGAGCCAATATGCACAACGCGGCTGTCGGTCACATACCAACAGGTCCACCCTGCCCGCGCCGCGCGCAAGCACAGGTCGGTTTCTTCAAAGTACAAAAAGAACGTCTCATCAAAGGTCCCGATTTCATCCAGCATCGTGGCGCGCATCATCATACTCGCACCAGCGCTCCAATCCACCTGACATGTTTCTTGCGGTTGTGACATCGGCACGGGCGCATCGGGCAAAAACCGCTCGATCACGGCTAGGCGCGCGGCGCCTACGAACTCTCCTGAAATACTGGGAAAGCGGAAGGCCGTCGTATGGGTTACATTGTCCTCACCGCGCACATGGCTACAGGCGATACCAGCCTCTGGGTGCCCCTCCAGATGATCCATCAATGCCTTTGTGCATCCCGCATCAGGGAAAGCATCGGAATTCAGGATGTAATAGTAGTCAGGCTTATGCCCGTCGCTCAGCGTCATATGCAGGCCAATATTATTGCCTGCCCCAAAACCGCCATTGACCGGAGAGGCAACGACACGGACCAATCCGCCCTTGCTCCAACCGCGCCCTGCAACTTCGTTCGAGATCGTCTCGAACGAGCCGTCGCCAGAGGCATTGTCTACGATCACCAACTCACCCCCAACACCATGCAAATCGGCCAAAGCAGCCTCCGCCGCCTGAAGCGTCATGGCAGCCGTGCGAAAGTTGAGTAAAATACAAAGAACAGTTGGCTGGGTCATGCCGCTACTCCGCCGCTGTCGCGCGAGGTTGCGCATCACCAGTGAGGGCTTCAGCGATCACCTCACGCAGTTCGGATGCCATTACAACCACGTTCGGCGAAAGCACCATGCTGTCATGATCACCCGGCACTTCAATCACCTGCACATGAGGCGCATATTGCGTCCACTCATTGTCATCAAAGACGTATTCGCGTGCCTCGCTGACCCATTTGCCAGCCGAAACGGCAAAACGGCGGTCCAGAACAGGCCGCAGCAGCGTCATTGGGCCGTCCCACTTGGGTGTTTGGTAGCGGGCAACAGCATGCAAGAACGCGGCCTCGATCTTGGTGTTGTTAAACTGCGTAGCTGCAATCTCCTCGACCTTGTCCTGCCGCTTGCTCTTTTCCCACGCGATACGGTTTTGTGCCCATTCAACGAGGTATTTGGGCCCCTTCTCGCGCAACTCCACGAGTTTGATCAGTGCCTTGTCCGGCTTACTCAGGCTTGGGCGCACAGGCAGCGGCGTGTCGAGCAGCGCAAGTACAGCCACCTCTTCACCAGCGGCCTTAAGCTGACGCGCCATCTCATAGGCTGTGATCCCGCCACCAGAGAATCCTGACAGCAGATACGGTCCCGAGGGCTGCACCTGACGTATCTCCGCAATGTAATCTTTCGCCGCGGCCTCCATCGTCTCATGCGGGGCATCGTCACCGATCAGACCGCGTGCCTGTAGACCATAAACTGCTCGTTCCTGCCCGAATTGTAGCGCAAGGTGGCGGAGGTTCAGCACATTGCCAAACATCCCTGCGACCACAAACAAGGGCGCTGCTTTTGCCGGCTTCACTCCATTGAGCGGCACAAGGTGAATGAACTGGGGTTTGGTTGCTTCGCCTTCAGGTGTGTCCGTCGCGGCAATCTCACCCGTTTGCGCAGTGATACGCTCCGCGATGTCTGCGATCGTCGGGGCCTCAAACAGGACTGAAATCGGGAACTCCACACCGAATTCTCGTTTGACAGTAGCGAACAAGCGAACCGCAATAAGCGAGTGACCACCAAGGTCGAAAAAGCTGTCATCCGCACCTACGGGCGACACACCTAGCAACGTCGACCACATCTGCGCCAGCGCTTCTTGCACTGGTCCCTCGGGCGCAACAAACCCTTCCAGATCGGTTCGCTCGAAACTCTGCCCCTTTGGCATCTCGCGCGGTGGCGTGTCGGCAGCAGCGATAAGGGCGTTCAACGGCAACGACGAGACATAAACCTGCGGCACATCCAGTGCCAATGCCCGCGCCAAGGCCTGCGGCCCTTCGGCAGCAGTGATGCCTTGGGACACCAGATAGGCCAGCCGCTCCTCCGCGTCGGACTGCGGACGCGTGTCGTTTTGCGCATCCGCGTCAAAGATCACTTCAGAGGCGCGCAATGGCGCTTCTTGGGCCGAAAACCCGCCCTTGAGGCGCGTCATGGCGAAATCGCGCACTTCAACCAGAACCGCACCATTCTCATCACAAATCATCACATCAAAACGTGCATCGTCGGCACCTGAAGCGCGTAGTTGCATATGACTGTATATCTCAGCTGGTATCGCGGCATGCACCGTAATCTCACCATACGACATTGGCACCCAAAGGTCTGAGCCGTCATAACCTTCAGCCAACGCAATCGCCCAGCCAGTCGCCAAATCCATCAATCCGGGGTGCAGTATTTGTCCCGTTTCTAATGGGCCGTCCAACATCAAACGGGCCAAGCCTTCACGCTCGCCCATTTGGCGCGCGCGGATCACCTGCCACTGCGGGCCAAAGCGCAAAAGCGCTTCTTGCGGGCTTGGCATATGCGCACCGCCCTGTTCCTCCACCGCACCAAGGCGGTCGGAAATTGCTTCAAGATCGATCTTTTTTGCTTTTGGTTTAGAGCCTGAAATCTGCCCCTCCACATGCGCCTGCCAACCTTTTCGCCCCTCTAGCGTGCAATCACTGAACAAGCTCGCGGCAAACCCATCGGGCTGACGAACAAGAGCCACCCGCATCTGCCGTGTCTGGCCCTCGGGCGCAGCAAAAGCGCGCAGGAAATAGAGATCCCGCAGAGTAATTGGTAAAGACAGACCCGCACTCACAGCAGATTGCGCCAGCGCTTCAACCATTCCCGTTCCCGGCATCACGGCACTGCCGTCACTCATACGGTGTTGGTCGAGCACCCAATCCTCCGAAGCGCTCAGGCTGGCGGCAAAGCGGGTCTCGCCTTCCAGCACTTCGATACTATCCAAAAGCGGGACGTCAATTCCACGCGGTGGCAGCGTCTCGGCCGGCTCTTGACCCACGGCCTCAGCAGCCATACCGACATCAGCCCATACACCCCAGTTCACAGCAATCACACGTGTCTGCGCACCAGCGCGCGATTTTGCAAAGGCGTTGAGATAATCATTGGCCGCGACGTAATCCACCTGCCCTGCTGCGCGGGTCGCCGTAGAAGTGGAGGCAAAGAGCACCATCAAATCCACGCTGCCATCTGGCAGCAACTGGTCCAGCACGCGCAAACCTTGCACCTTGGGTGCCAGCACGGCATCGACCTGCGCCTGCGTTTTGCCCAACATCGGCGCGTCATCCAACACACCTGCGGCGTGGATCACCCCGTCGATGGGACCCTGCGTGCGCAGACCCTCAATGACTTTGCGCATTTGGGCCACGTTCATCACATCGGCTGCGGCCACTTCGACCTCACCGCCAAGTGCCTCAAGGCGCTGCACCGCACGGATACGCCGCGCGATACCGTCACTCGCATGAGTGGTCTGCAAAATACGCGGCCACGCCTCACGCGCAGGCAGCGCAAGGCGGCTCAGCAGAACAACATGGGCGTCATAAGAAGAGAGCAGATCAGCAGCGATGGTCTGACCTATGCCGCCAAAACCACCCGTAATCAGATAAGTGCCGCCCCGTTTGATTGCAGGCTTTTTGACAGCGGCCAAGCGCTGCTCACGATAGCTTTGCACAAAACGGCGGCCATCACGCAATGCTGTTACTGCGTTTGCGGGGGTCGCCAACAGCTCCTCAAGCAACGCATCGGTGATATCATCTGTAGGCGCTTCGGCCTTCCCGAATAGTCCTTTCGGGGTTGGAGCCTTTGGCAATACGACATCAATCGTGGAAACCGTCACATCCGCAATCTCGTGCGGTACCACGCCTGCGGGTCCGCTAATCATCGCTTTCTCTGGATAAGGCAGCGCTTCGGTCGCGACACGCGCCGCACCGTTCGTGAATATACTCAAATGGGTCGGAGCCGCGTTTTCACGCTCGGCCAAGGTTTGACCCAACCAGAGCAAGCTATAGAACCCCTGCTCAAGCATGCGATCATAAAAACTACTGCCTGGACGGTGACCTTCGCCCTGCGTCACCCCCCAGAAGTGGGCGATCCGTGTGGGCGATTTATCCGCTTCGCTCAACGCGCTCATAAGCGCATCATAGCCATCACGCCCCTGCTCTGGCGCGAGGGTGTAACCGCCCGCGTCCAGATCGGCAAAGCTGTCGCCACTGCGCACAACCGAGACAGATGCACCCGCAGCTTCAAGCCGTGCGATTACCCGATCCGCAACCCCGTCGTTATCAGCGAAGATGAGCCATTCATCATCCGCAGCCCCCGCGAGGGCCGCTTCGATATCTGCATCCACATCGGCATATTGCGCACGCCAGCTGGGAACGGCACCCCAGTCGGCCAAATCCTCCACGCGTGTGACCGCCGGTGCGGTAATGGACGCCGCCTGTGACGCAGGCTCAATAAAATAGGGGCTCCGCTGGAACTGATAGGTGGGCAGTACCACACGGTTACGCCGCGCCTCGCCCCAAATCTGGTCCCAATCCGCCTCAACGCCGCACGCCCAAAGCCGACCGATGATGCCCATGAAATACATATCATCCGCGATCTCCTGATCTGGATGACGCAGCGAGCTGAGCACTTGGGCGGGCTTCACCGCTGGACACATTTGCGCCAGCGAAGAAAGCGCCTTACCGGGGCCAACCTCAAGAAAGACACGTCCCTCCTGAGCGCTTAGCGTATCGATGCAATCGGCAAAATGCACCGTGTTGCGCAACTGCTCGACCCAGTAATCGGGATCCGTCGCTTGCGCAGATGTGATCGCCACTCCTGTGCGGTTCGACATGAACGACAGGCTTGGCGCTTTCAATTCCAGACCCGCAAGGAATGCACGATATTCGGCGAGGATAGGCTCCAACATGCGGCTGTGCGCCGCGATATCAATAGCGATCCGCTGGCTCTCGATCTCGTCCTTGGCCAAACGATCTGCCAACGCGACCAGCGCTGCGTCAGGACCAGAAATAGCGGTAAGTTCAGGGCCGTTCACACTGGCAATATCCAATTCATCGCTCAGGTAGGGCTTCATCGCCTCCAGCGACAACGGCACGCTGAGCATTCCGCCCGCAGGAACCGTATCGAACAAGCGCCCGCGCAGTAAAACCAGATCAATGAGGTTTTCAAACGTCATCACACCAGCCAGACAGGCAGCTACATTTTCGCCCATCGAGTGGCCAACCATGGCAGCAGGCTTCACGCCCCAGCTCATCCACAACTGCGCCAACGCATATTCCACAATCGCAATCAGCGGCAGTTGCGCAGAGGGTTTTTTAAGTGTCTCTGCCGCGGCAACGGTGTCTTCCTCTGGCAGCCAAAGCGCACGAATGTCGTAATCAAGCTGCGGTGCGAGATGATCGAGGCCTCGGTCCATCGCTTCGGCAAATGCAGGCTCTGTCTCATACAAGTCCCGCGCCATATCAGGATATTGCGCGCCACCACCAGGGAACATGAAGACAACTTCCGGAGATACGCCTAACCGCTCATGTGTGAAAACACGGCGGGTATCGTTTGCCTCCAACAAAGAGGCCGCTTCCTCGTGTGTCTCGGCCACGACGATACGGCGGCGCTCAAACCCGCGACGCCCGTTTTTCAGCGTGTGTGCAACATCAGCCAACTCTTGCTCTGGATGGCTGCGCAGATGTGTGGCCAGAGCAGCAGTATTCGCCTCCAAAGACGCTTTGGAACGTCCCGAGAGGCACAGAACGTGGAAGGGGAAATCGCTTTCCTCCGACGCGGCCCGCTCTGGCGCTTCCGCCAAAATAGCGTGGGCATTCGTCCCGCCGACACCCAACGCATTGATCGCGGCATGGCGCGGCGTTGCGCGGCGCGGCCAAGGAGTGAGTTCGGCATTGACCGAAAAAGGGCTTCCCTCAAATCCAATGGCCGGGTTCGGCGCTTCATAGCCGAGCGAAGGCGGCATCGCCTCGTGATTCAAGGCCAGCGATGCCTTGACCAACCCCGCCACGCCAGCAGCCGTATCCAGATGGCCAATATTCGTCTTAACTGAACCGATGCGCGCATAATCGACTTTGTCAGTCTGCTCGCGGTAGGCCTCGGTGAGGGCTGCAACCTCGATGGGGTCCCCCAAATAGGTGCCAGTGCCGTGACACTCGATCAGCTCGATCTGGTCAGCATGCACACCAGAGGCATCCAGCGCCATACCAATCGCCGCCGCCTGCCCGTCCACTGACGGCGCAAGGTATCCCGCCTTGGCCGCGCCATCGTTGTTGATCGCGGACCCTTTGATCACGGCCCAGATATGGTCTCCGTCCTCCTGTGCATCCGACAGCCGTTTGAGCGCGACACACCCAGCGCCAGAGCCAAAGACGGTCCCTTGCGCGCGGTGATCAAAAGCGTGGCATTCACCGTCAGGCGACAGGATCTCGTTCTCTTTGAAGACATAGCCGCGCCCTTGCGGCAGCTCGATCGTGACACCGCCCGCCAGCGCCATATCCACCTCGCCCGCACGCAAGGCAGCCGCAGCATAATGGACTGCAACCAGTGAGGTCGAGCAAGCAGTTTGCAGGTTGATCGACGGCCCCTTGAGGTCAAAAACATGGCTTACTCGGGTCGACAGGAAGTCCTTGTCATTGCCCGTATGGCGCAGCAAGAACATGCCGACATCATCTACCAGATCGGCATCGGAACAGATGTTGAAATAGAAATAGCTACCCATCCCGCAGCCTGCATAAACACCGATGGGTCCAGCGACGTTTTCTGGCACATGCCCCGCCTGCTCCATCGCTTCCCATGCCACCTCAAGGAACTTGCGGTGCTGCGGGTCAAGAATGGCCGCGTCTTTTGGCGAGAAGCCAAAAAAATCGGCGTCAAATGTCTCAAACCCTTTGAGGTCGGCGGCAGCGCGAACATAGTTTTTGCGCGCAATGTTCTCGGGCGTCTCACCAGCGACGAGCAATTCTTCCTCGGTCAGCTTGCGGATTGACGACACACCGCCGCGCAGATTATCCCAAAACGCAGCCACAGTGTCAGCACCTGGTACGTTCACGGCCATCCCAACAATAGCGATATCCTCGCCCGCCGGAGTTATCTTGCGGCTGTGCTCAGTCATATATTCTCACCCTTTAACCCGCGCTTCACGGGGAAGTATCCCCGTCGATTTAACTAAAATGCGGACCATTTACGCGGACAATCAAAGTCGCCCAGTGGAGGCAGTACAGATCGAAAATGTCGATTTCATGGCTTTTAAACCCTTTTTACCCTTCGATTTCTTCCAGAATAGCACAAAAAAGCTGCCTAGAAAAAGGGCTCATTATTTCCAGATTGGAAACAAATGACGTCACAATGCCGCTATTTGATTAAGATAGGCTAGAACAGGCAAAATCCAGCCGATTACAATATGTTGCGGTGCAATCCGGCAGAGCCGCTTCCCATGACTGGGGTTGTGCGCAAAGCATGGCGGGGGTCACGAGCGCGGCGCGGGCTGAGCCGTTCCACATATCCCAGCACCGCCCCTGCTGTAAGCCACGTAAACGGCGTCAATGTCGCGTTCAGCAGCATGTCCATCAGCGTGATCCCCAAAATTAGTGCCACAGCTCCAATATAGGGAGACAGCTCCGCCTTACGATTGCGCAGTACGTACCCCCCCAGCAAGAGCAATGGCAGCGCGAGCAGTCCAAACTCCGCGATATATCCCAGCCAACCAAAGCTACCGAATACGATGATCCAGCGGCCATCCGGAATGGTCAGAATTTCACCATCCTCTGCATCGCGCACAAGACTTCTGCCCCACCCGCTCCACCCAAAGGCAGGCTTTTCCGCAGCGCGGTCCAGCAGTTGTTCCTCGTTGTCAAAGCGGTAGCCAAGAGATTGGGCACGGTCAGGATTGACCTCTGCCACCTTGGCAACAATCGCATCCGTAGGGATCGCGCCGATATTGCGCAGCATCGGGTATGTAACTGCAATCAGCGCAAACAATGTCGCCAACAGCACCAGCCAGCGACGCGGCGCGAAATAGATTAGCGGCACAAGGATCATGCCATACGCTATGGATGCCGCACTTTTGCAGGCCACCAAGAATAACACCAGATAAACCGTCAACAGCACAGCCTTCCAATGATCCAGCCGTGGCGTCACGCGCGCGAGCGCCGCCGCCGCCATCGCAGCGGTACAGGCAAACAGTGCAAGCCACAGACCGTGGGGCAGGAACACAATAGGTCGGTATCCGCCCGCCCGCATCGTCTGTTCGAAACTGTGTTGGAAAAATCCATAAACCCAGACGTTCATTTGCGGCGAAAAGCGGATTTCGATCAAAGACGGGATGGAGTAAAGCAGCGCGCCAATCATCAAAGCGCGCAAAATCTCCCGCAGTCCGTTTTCAGTACTCAAGAATTGGCGCGCCACCAAAAAGGGCACAATAGTAAGCGCTTGGGCGATCAGCACCGACCCCACGTCGCGCACCGATTGACCAGGCAGCGCATCAATCAAAAACAGGATCGGGTCAGCATCGCGCAAAACCTCAAACAGAATCGGCTCACGATTGGTCATTACCGTCGGGATTGCACTGCACACCAGTATCACGACCAAAACCTGCGCCACCCGCCCCTCTGGCCACAGCCGAACCTTATGCGCAGTTCCAAAAACAAGGATCGCCAACACACTCAGGTTCGGGATCGACACTTTGTCCATCGCAGGGACCAGCGGTAAGTTGAACTCGGCCAGCGGCGGCAGCAAAAGGTAGCCGCCAAGAATTGACCAGACAACCGCCCGCTCAACCGACTGGGTGCGAAACAACACAAGGCAGACCGCAGGCCACATCAGCAGCATCAGATATGCAATTCCGTTTGGCATTAGTTTCCTAGAGTTCATCGCAGGGGGAAGAACTCGATAATTACACCCTAGGCAGGCGTCTGTCATCAAGGTACTTTGTTTTGCAGACAGCCGCTGACACAAAAATTGGCGCACAGATCATTGAAATGGCTTATATTTTGACCTTATCGACAGCATCCACCCCCACGAACTTGTGGCAAACCTACACGGGTGCGACATGAATTATGGCAAGGGGCGTTCCGCAATCAAAGTCAATATCCCAACCCGCAGCGTATTGTTTCAGGCCATTCGGGAGAAGTTCGCGCAAGGTCATGGATTCGCCCTCGCGACCCTGAACCTTGATCACTTGACCAAATTGCCTGTCGACAATGCATTCGCCCAAGCCTATCGCGCGCAGGATTTAGTCGTTGCCGATGGCCGTCCAATCGTCTGGCTGGCCCAGCTTGCTGGCAAAAAGCTAGAGCTGATGCCTGGATCTGATCTGGTTCTACCGCTCACAGAGTTGGCCGCTGATATGGATATGCCTGTTGCGCTAGTGGGCAGCTCCAATGCCGCCCTTGCGGGCGCGAAATCAGCAATGGAGGCGCGTGTACCAAACGTAAATATCGTGCTGTGCCACGCCCCGCCCTATGGCTTTGACCCCGAAGGCAGCGACGCCGCGGCGATTTGTGATATGCTCAACGCCAGTGGTGCGCGCCTGTGCTTCATCGCTTTGGGTGCGCCCAAGCAGGAGCTTTTCGCTGCTTTCGCACGTTCACGATGTGAGGGGGTCGGCTTTGCCTCCATCGGTGCAGGTCTCGATTTCCTCTCCGGTCACCAGACCCGCGCACCAAAAATCATGCGGGCCTTAGCGCTTGAATGGCTATGGCGCGCGTTACAAAGCCCTAAGCGTATGATCCCGCGCTATGCCAAGTGTTTTGCCATCCTGCCCAGCCTTGCGGCTAATGCATGGGGTCAGCGGTAGATCATTTATATTCGATCAATCGCTTTTGTCCGCCGCTTAACCTGCGCCAGTAAAAGCTGAGCGCACCTTGTGCCTCTGCGAACTTGCCCAACACGCTGAAAAACGCCCAAGCCAGCCCACCGCGCCGCGACAGCCGGAAAACTTGTAACGGATAGACCAGCGCGGCGAGCAGCCCCAAAGGGCCAACCGCCACTGTCAGAACTACTACAAGGACAGGCCCAAACAGCCCCCACAGCAGCGCCCGCCGCGTCTCCGCCACCCAATGATGCTCAGGAGGCCCACCGTGCAAGGCCGCCCCCTCGGCAAAGGCATGGCCCGCCCTTTTGGTCCGCTTCCACCATTGACCGAATTGCGCGACCTGCGCGTCATGCGCCGTCATCTCTGCATCCAGCCGCCAGACGCGCCAACCTGCTTGCCGCAACCGCACACACAGGTCAGGCTCCTCCCCCGCGATCAGATCAGCGTTATACCCGCCAACCGCGCGCAAAGCGTCCACGCGCATCAAGGCATCGCCACCACAGGCCAGCGCATCCCCGACGGGAGTATTCCATTCCGCGTCAATCAGTCCGTTATACACACTGGCGTTCGGAAACATCTCCCGTCGCCGTCCACAGACCACGGCGACCTCAGGCTCGGCGTCAAGGAAGGCCTGCGCATGCGCGATCCACCCTGCCTGCACCACGCAATCCCCATCGAGAAACTGAACAAGTCTCGTTTCATTGGGCAATGCTGCCAGTCCTGCATTTCGCGCCCGCGCCGCTGTGAACGGCTGCGTCATGTCCAACTCAACAACCTGCGCGCCCCGCGCCTGCGCCGCAGCCACAGACCCATCGGTTGAGCCGCTGTCGACGTAGATCAAAGGAGAAACACCCTTCAGCGCATCCAAGCACGCGATCAAGCGCGCGCCCTCATTGCGTCCTATCACGATGCCCGCAATGCTCATGCCCCCTGCACCGCCAAAAACTTGGAATAGCTTCCTGAACGCACCAAAAACCCTGCCTCATAGAGCGGCGCGATCCCCGCCCAAACCCGCGCGTCCTCGGAATGCAGGGTCAGGTTTTTCTGCGCCTCAAGCACCTCAAGCCGCGCCTGATCCTCACCGTGGGCAATATCACCACTCACCGAACTTGCCGCGTCGCGAGCAGCGACATTGCCCGCAAACTTATAATGGCGAATGACCGCGCTAAAATCAGAAACTTTTACATGCTGCGACACATGCGGGTGCGGCGCAGGTGTCACGCCCGCACCGTTGAAGATGAGTGGGTGCTTCGTCAGACAGCACGCCTCGCCGAACACCTTGCCCCGCACGCCACCGAATTTGAATTTTAGCGCATCGTTGCCAACCATGTTGTCCTGCAACAGCGCACTGAACTCGATCTCATCCGAGTGGTAATCAAAGCTCTCTATCGTGCTGATATCATATTGCACAAAGGCGGTAAGCGCTTGGGGAAACGTCAGGTTCTTTACCGCCGCCAGAGGCGCGCGCGGAAACATTTCCAGCATTTGCGCCATCAGGGCCGTATCACCGCGTTGCTCAAGATAGCGGATGAGCGCAGGCAGCCCTGCCGTCTCACGCCCCTCAAAATCAAATTGTTCGTCCATATCAACGTATAAGCACCAACGGTCGACACCGTATCTTTGTGCAGGGTAACCACGTATCAAATCCTCGTATTGTGCCAATGGCAGCACTGCGCGATCTATGACGCAACCTTCTTGTTGCTTGATCCGCTCAACTGTTTCATCTGTTGAGCCATTGTCGATAAATGCGAAATAACGGATGCCCATCTTGCGGTAATAATCGAAGAACGCGTCCAGATAATACGCGCCGTCACGCACCAAAACGATGGCCAGAACCTCACCCTTTGGCACCTCAAGTCCAGCGCCATGTATATGTTCCAAGGCCCCCGTAAAACGGCGGCGACGCGCAGCTTGTGACACGCGATTTCGGATACGGGTGAGGATTGAAGGGCGTTCTGTCATGACACCTCCCATACGCCAGCCTTAGCCAGCGGTCCACTACTCGGCGCGCGCGCGATACTCTTTCCAGCGCAGGTATGCATTTGCGCCCCACGTCGCGATTGGCCGAGGCGGCAAACTTTTGGGCACAGCTTCATCTGCGAAATAGTCGGTGACCGCGCTTTGATGTCCCAACGCGGCCTCTGCCGCCGCGATCCCGGTGAGCGTGCCGCGTGCCGTACCCAGCCCGTTTTGCACCGTTGCCGCATAAACACCTTGCGCAATTTCGCCCGTCACAGCGACGCCATTCAAACTCAAACACAAATGCCCTGCCCATTCATATTCCATCTTCATCGCACCAAGCTGCGGGAACCGATCCGCAAATTTACGCCGTTGAACTGCCGATGCGCGTGCGATGTCATGCGCGCTCGCCTCCATATCGGGTCGCACCGTGGCGCATGTGCGCGTGACGATCCGGTTCCCCCCTTGTGCCGTATCAATCCGGCGCATCGTTGTCCCCATCGGGTCCGCAGGTGTTATGCCCCACCGTGCAGCTCCGCCCAGCGTCCGCACCTCCTCCGCGTCCAGTTCTGGCGTCATTGAGGCATAGAGAAACAACTGCATCAACCGCCCCTTGGCGATGCCAAAACTCTCCAAATGTCCGTTGGTGGCGAGAATAATTTTTGGCGCATCCACATGGCCCTGCGCAGTGCGCACGCGCCAACTGCTGCCGTGCGACGAAAACTCCAGCACCGCGCTCCTTGCGTGAATTTGGACACCGATGCATGCAAGCCCCGCAGCTATCCCACGAATATATCCCGCAGGCTGAAGCATGAGCGTGCCCGCCGTATAAAGCCCTGAAATATAATAGTGACTTCCCGTCAGTTCGGCCATCGCTTGCGCATCCAGATGCTCTGACGTCTCGCCCAGCGCCTTCAGATGCGCGCCATAGCTGCGGTTATGGGCGTCTCCCTTTGGCGTTGCCGCGCCGTTCACTTTTCCGACGGGATCCACAAACGCGGGGTTGATATGAAACTCTTCCGCCGCGTCGCGCGCAAAGGAAATCGCTTGTCGGTTCAACGCAATAAGCGCCGCCTCATCCCCGCCACCTGCGTAATCTTCCGAGGCCAGATCATGAGGCAGATCGATCATAAACCCCGAATTACGCCCCGCTGATCCTTCGGCAATGTCGAGCGCGTCCAACACCGTCACTTGAAGCTGCGGGTCCAACTGCTTCAACCGCCGCGCAGCAGATAGGCCAGCAAACCCCGCACCAATCACCACAACATCAGCCGTCTGCGCATTTTCCAACGCGGGATATGTGGCACCCTGACCCAAAATTTCGGCCCACGCCGCCTTTGACGCAAACCGCGGTGTGCGCACAGCTGTGTAGCTCATAGTTTAAGCCGCCCCTTCAGCCCCTCAAGGCCTTCGCGCAGCGCATCAGGCGCCCCTGCATCGGCCATCTGCTGCTTGAGCGTGGCGTTCAGCCCCCCCTCAGTCGCAAGCCCGTTCAGCAGTTGTTCAAAATCCGCTCCCTGCAAAGACATCTGCCGCAAGAACCCAGAGAATACCCCCGCCACATAGATCTCGGCCCCCTTGGGATCGCCCGTCTGCTCTCCCAACCACTGCGCCCCCGTTTGCATCAGGTTCAGCAAAGGCGCTGACAGCGCCGATGCCGCAAAATGTGCGTTTAGCCCAGCTTCGGTCGGGACTGCGATGATCGTATCACTCTCCCCGAAGAGTGCGCGCAGTGCATCACTGTCAGGGTGGCACGGGAGAACAGAAGCCCCCGTCGCAACAGAGCTGAGCGGAATGGTCAGTGCGATATCACTGGCAGGTGCACAAAGCACCGCCAAATCGGCAAGCGGTACATCTACCATGACCGAGATCACGGCCTGATCGCTGCGCCATGGCAACGCGCCCAAAACGTCCCGCGCAACACCAGCCATAAGACAGAGAAACACAACATCCGATCCAGCCACTACTTCCGCGTTGGACTTAACCTGCACATCCGAGAAACGGCCTGCCAACCCCGCTGTTATTTCGGCATTCCGCTCCGATATGATCAACTCGTGGCCACGCCCTGACAGCCCTTCGACCATCGCCGCCGCGATCTCTCCTGTGCCGATAAATCCGACCCGCATCAGGACACGGCCTCGTCTTCATCATCGCTGAGGTCCAGCCAGATGGTTTTGAGCTGGGTATATTGGTCATGCGCGTGCACGCCGTTGTCGCGCCCGCCAAAACCCGATTGCTTGTATCCGCCAAAGGGCGTGGAGATATCCCCCTCGCCGTAACTGTTCACGGTCACCGTTCCCGCCCGCAGCATTCGCGCACCGCGCAAGGCCCGCTTGGCATTGGCGGTGAATAGGCTGGCGCACAGGCCATAGTCACTGTCATTGGCGACTGCGATCGCTTCATCAAAGGAGCCCACTTCAATCACACTTAGCACTGGTCCGAAAATCTCCTCCCGTGCCATGCGGTGCTGGTTTGAGGGCAATTCAACCAAAGTCGCCTCAATGAACGCGCCCTTTTCCGTGCCGCCACCAACCCGTGCTTCAGGAGCATCGGCCAAATAACTGGCAACCTTGTCAAAATGCGCTTTACTCACCATAGCGCCCAGTCGAGTTTCAGGGTCCAGCGGATCACCCATGGGCCATTCGCGCATATGTGCTTCGATCTTGTCCAACAGCACAGATTTCACATCGCGGTGTACGACCAATCGGCTGATGGCCGAGCAATTCTCGCCCATATTCCACAACGCGCCGTTCGCGATATGTGCCGCCACACGATCAAGGTTTTCGGCATCGTCCATCACGACACAGGCATTCTTTCCGCCCATTTCGAGCACAATCTCTTTGGCATTGCTCTCGCCAGAATAGCCGAGAAACCGTTTTCCAGTAACAGTTGATCCTGTAAAGCTGACCATATCGATGTCCATATGACGGCCCAATGGCTCCCCCACTTCAGGACCACTTCCGGGCAGCACATTCAGCACGCCTCGCGGCACACCCGCCTCATGCGCCAGCTCAGCCACACGTATCGCCGTCAGCGACGTCTCCTCCGCAGGCTTCACGATCACCGAGCAGCCTGCAGCCAGCGCAGGGCCAATTTTCCACGCCATCATCAACAGCGGGAAGTTCCACGGCAACACCAAACCGACCACGCCAATTGGCTCGCGCACGACCATAGCGATGTGATCATCTGAAGCGGGAGCTACTTGATCATACATCTTGTCAATGGCTTCCGCGTGCCACTTGATACAGTGGATCGTCTCGGGGATGTCGACGGTCTCACAATCAAAAATAGTCTTGCCGCTATCGAGACTTTCCATCACTGCCAATTCTCGCGCATTGCGGGTCAACAGCTTGGC
>JBALTK010000083.1:0-15914 GCA_036964385.1 Sulfitobacter sp.
TTCACCTCACGCTGGCTGGATATTTTCGCTGTTGCTGGTGCCGCAATCATCGCGACCTACTTTGCACGGTTTGCAGTTAAGACAACCATTTTCTCCGAAATGCTAAATGACCGCACGCAAGGTCAGGACAAAATCCCCGAATGGATTGTGACAATCCTCTCGCTCCCCGCCACGCCGATTGGTGATTGGGCAAGTGCAATGAATACAACCTCGTCCGAGCTGATCTTCACTCCCGTTTGGATACCGCAACTGGCCATGTCTGCGGGTGCGATCCTGCTGGCGATTGCACTTTGGGACACGCTTTACCGCACTATTATAACGGGCAAGAACCCCATCGTTTCGGAGGCCGTGGAATGATCGAAGCCTATGCAACTGTCGTTTTCATCTGTGTTCTTTTTGGCCTGCTTGCGTCCTCCATCTGGATCGGTCTGGCGCTCATGGGCGTAGCTTGGGTAGGGCTTGAACTCTTCACTACACGTCCTGCTGGCGATGCGATGATCACAACAATCTGGACCAGTTCAAGCTCTTGGACCCTCACAGCCCTTCCTCTTTTCATCTGGATGGGCGAAATCCTCTATCGCACCCGCCTGTCCCAAGACATGTTTCGCGGCCTCGCCCCATGGATGCGCTGGCTTCCGGGGGGATTGCTGCACACAAATATCGCGGGCTGCACGATCTTCGCGGCTGTCTCTGGCTCTTCCGCTGCCACCCTGACGACTGTGGGTAAAATGAGCATCCCAGAGCTGCGCAAACGTGGCTATCCTGAATACATGATCATCGGCACGTTGGCTGGTGCTGCGACACTCGGCCTGATGATCCCACCCTCTCTCACCCTCATCGTCTATGGCGTGTCGATCAACGAAAGCATCATCAAACTCTTTATGGCGGGTATCATCCCCGGTCTGGTCCTCGCGGCCCTCTTCATGAGCTATATCGCGGTCTGGCACTTTGTCAGGCCCGGCGAACGCCCACCGCCAGAGCCGCCTATGTCGTTCGGCACCATGCTCTCAGAGAGCCGCTTTCTGGTCCCCGTTCTGCTTCTCGTCTTTGCGGTCATCGGCTCAATGTATTTCGGTTGGGCCACCGCGACCGAGGCGGCAGCAGTCGGAGTAATCGGATCACTTGTCCTCGCCCTGTTCCAAGGGTCGCTGAGCCTCAACACGTTCCTGGAATCACTGATGGGCGCCACCCGCACCTCTGCCATGATCGCGCTGATCCTGATGGGCGCGGCGTTCCTGTCGCTTTCTATGGGATTTACCGGCCTGCCCCGCGCCTTGGCCGCGTGGATTAACGAGATGGAACTGTCGCCAATCGTCCTCATCGCCGCGCTCACCGTGTTCTATATCATTCTCGGCATGTTCCTCGATGGAATTTCCTCGGTGGTTCTGACGATGGCGATTGTTGAACCGATGATCCGACAGGCGGGTATCGACGTGATTTGGTTCGGTATCTTCATCGTGGTGGTCGTCGAGATGGCACAGGTTACACCGCCCATCGGGTTCAACCTCTTTGTGCTTCAAGGCATGACCAAACACGAGATTTCCTATATCTCGAAGGTTGCCCTGCCCATGGTCGGCCTTATGCTGCTGATGGTCATCATCCTAGTGATCTGGCCCGAACTCGCCACTTGGCTACCCGACAAAATCAGCGCCAACCAAGTCCGACAATAGCGCCATGACTCCACGTGTTACGGTCCTGCAACTCGACACCTACTTCCCCCGTATCGCGGGGGATGTAGGCAGCGAGCAAACTTATGCCCGCGCGCCCCAGATCATTCGCATAGGCGGAGCCTCAGTCGGGCGGATTGTGACGAATAGGCCCCAAGATATTGATATCAAACCGTTCGAGGAAGCACTGGCCCATGCCGAAGGCGATATCATCGTCACATCCTGCGGCTTCCTCTCCTACTGGCAGGACCACCTCGCAGCACTCACCGACCGTCCGTTCATTAGCTCGGCGCTCACAGCACTAGACGACTTGCACAGAATACACAGCCCCGATGCATTGCGCATCCTGACATTCAATCAGGACGCCTTAACCGCCGCGCATCTGGGTAAACATACTGCCTACGCGGGCTGCATCATTGGCCTGCCCCCTGCACATCACCTACGCCACGTTATTGACCAAAATCTCAGCGCGTTGGATGAGGCCTTGGCATCGTCGGAAATTACAAAGCTACTTTGTGAGACCCAGACCGAGGCGCATGGCCATATTCTGTTGGAATGTACAAACTTGCCCCCCTACCGCGCCGCAATCAAAGCAGCGACTGGCCTGCCCGTCACGGACATACTGACCTGCATCGAGACGATCTGCGCAGGCGCGATTGCACCACAGTTTAGTTGATCGGAAACCGCTTGAGGCAGAGAGGCGCGTTGCGCTGATAATCGCGCAGTGTTTCATCCACATCACGGCGGTCCCGCATCGCCTCCATGGCGCGCTTTTTCTCGGTCCAGTTGCCGCTTACATGCCGCTCAAGAATGAGGACCGAAATTCCGATCAGCACATCTTTTTCCGGATCGCCCATCAGTCCCGCGCCATTCAGCGTCACCCCCGTCATCGCCATCATATTGGCACAACGGATCGCGGCTGCTTCATCGCCTTCATACACACGTTGCCCTGCAGCAGCATTGGAAGCAATCAGCGCAAGCATAAGGGCCAAACCCCGCATCAAAATGCTTTGAATGTCATGGTGGTCAGTGAACGCTCAATCCCGTCGATATCGAGCAAGTTATTGTTGATGTAAACGCCCACATCCGCCCCGCTAGGGATATAAAGCTTCATCATCAAATCGAAATCACCCGAAGTCGAATAAAGCTCTGAATGGATCTCTCGAAGGGTGATTGCTTCGGCTACCTTATAGGTCGTTCCCGGACGGCATCTGATTTGGATGAAAACACATGTACTCACGGCGGGCGGCTCCTGCTTCTGATCTGGTCACAAGCTGGCACGAAGCCCCAACCGCCGCAATCCCTCATCGCCCCTTGGCGTGCGCGGTTGCGCTGCTATAAGGACACAAACGCGTCAACGGAGGCCCCCATGCGCACCGCAAGCATCACCCGCACCACCGCCGAGACGAATATCAGCGTCGAGATTAACCTCGATGGCACAGGTATTTACGACAACAAGACGGGCGTGGGCTTCTTTGACCACATGCTTGACCAGCTGTCGCGCCACGCGCTCATCGACATGACCGTGCGTTGTGAGGGCGATTTGCACATCGACGATCACCACACTGTCGAGGATGTGGGCATCGCATTAGGCCAAGCACTGACCCAAGCAGTCGGTGACAAACGTGGCATCGTGCGCTATGGTTCATGCCTACTGCCGATGGATGATGCACTTGTGCGTGCCGCTCTTGATCTGTCCGCGCGTCCCTTCCTTGTGTGGAACGTGGATCTGCCAACCTCGAAAATCGGAACCTTCGATACCGAGTTGGTGCGCGAGTTCTTCCAAGCCTTCGCCACACACGGCGGCATCACCTTGCACGTTGACCAATTGCACGGCCTCAACAGCCACCACATCGCCGAGGCTGCATTTAAGGCTGTTGCCCGCGCGCTGCGGGACGCGCTGGAAAGCGATCCGCGCAAATTGGATGCGATCCCGTCAACCAAAGGCATGCTTTAAATGCTCACCGCGATTATTGACTACGAGAGCGGCAACTTACACTCCGCGCACAAAGCGTTCGAGCGTATGGCGCGTGAGGCGGATGCTGGTGACGTCACGGTAACCGCCGATCCCGAGGTAATTGCCCGCGCCGACCGCATCGTGCTGCCCGGTGACGGAGCATTCCCCGCATGTATGGGCGCGCTCAAAGGGAAAAGCGGGATCTTCGCCGCGATGATCGAAGCCGTTGAGGAAAAGGGTCGTCCCTTCCTTGGCATTTGTGTTGGCATGCAGCTCATGGCCACATGGGGCCGCGAGTATGAAGACACAAAGGGCCTTGATTGGATCAGCGGTGAAGTTACCCGCATCATGCCTGCCGATAAAACCCTGAAAGTCCCGCACATGGGCTGGAACGACCTGATCATCGACGCCCCCCACGCGGTTTTTGACGGGATCAAGACGGGCGATCACACCTATTTTGTGCACAGCTATCACATGGCCGTCACTGATCCTGCGCAGCGCCTCGCCCACGTGGATTACGCCAGCGATGTCACCGCTGTTATTGGTCGTGACAACATGATCGGCATGCAGTTTCACCCTGAAAAAAGTCAAGGCACTGGCCTGCGGATGATCACCAACTTCCTGACCTGGAAACCTTAATCACCCGCAATGCCAAATTCTCTAACGCTTAGTTTACGCGGCTCCACGTCTGCTTTTTGCAGATCGGACCTACACAGCCTGACACTTTGAGCGTGTTGCCCGAGAGCGCCATCTTGGAGCTGAATGTCTTGCCCGTTGAAGGCTGCCAAACTTTGCCCTTCTTGTAGGCACCGCCGCCCGCAGGTGTCATATCCCACACCAGCTTCTTGCCGAGGTTCTTGGACTTGTACTCACCCTGCGCGTTGAACGTTCGCGCAATGGTGCCGCACAGCTTGGCACCGCATGGCTTAACCTTCACATGGGCATAGGCACCATCGTCTACTTGTGTCTTCCATGTACCTTCCACAGGATCAGCCCACGCCGCCCCCGCAAAGCCAAATGCAACAACTGCTGCTGTCAAAATCATTCTCATACCCGTTCCTCCCTGAAACTGCGTGGAAGCATGGCCCATGTAACCGCTTTCAGGCAAGGTTAACGTGGGGTCGCGTTGCACAGCGCGCCATTCCATGTAAAACCGCCTCAACCAATGCCAAAGGACAAAGAGCCCATGATCCTCTACCCCGCAATCGACCTCAAAGACGGCCAAGCCGTGCGCCTTGTTCACGGTGATATGGAGCAATCCACTGTCTTCAACGACGATCCCGCCGCCCAAGCGCAGGCATTTGTCGATGCAGGCTGCAAATGGCTGCATCTGGTTGATCTCAATGGCGCATTTGCAGGCGCGCCCGTGAACGCCGCCCCTGTCGAAGCGATCCTGAAGCGCTGCAAAGTACCCGCACAGCTTGGGGGTGGTATCCGTGATATGGCAACCATCGAGGCATGGCTGGACAAGGGCCTCGCCCGCGTGATCCTCGGCACAGTGGCCGTGGAGAACCCCGATCTGGTCCGCGAAGCTGCGCGCGCCTTCCCTAACCAAGTTGCCGTCGGCATAGACGCCCGCAATGGCCGCGTCGCCACAAAAGGCTGGGCAGAAGAAACAGATGTCATGGTCACCGACCTCGCCAAATCGTTTGAGGACGCAGGCGTGGCCGCAATTATCTACACCGACATCATGCGCGATGGCGCCATGGGCGGCCCCAACATTGACGCCACCGCCGATCTGGCCCGTGCGGTGAGCATCCCCGTTATTGCTTCGGGCGGTGTGTCATCGTTGGCCGATCTTCAGGCGCTCAAAGCAACAAAAGTCATCAGTGGCGCCATATCGGGTCGGGCCCTTTACGATGGAGCGATTGACTTGAAGGCGGCTTTGGCGGCACTGGATCAAGACTAATGCAATCTTGCCACAGCATACTACTCACTGAAGACGAGTATGGCTTTATAAATCGTTGCTTTGCCGAATTGCTCTATGGCGCAAGCGCTGTTGCGATGAAACACGTGCTCGGAGATGAAACCAGTCAAGCTGAAGAATTGAAGCAGCTTCTCTCCTCTCGGTCCGCAAGTAACTTTCCTGCTCTGTCGAAACCCAGTTGGCGTGTGATCTATAACGTCATTCATGCAGCAATCTATGCTTTGGGTGACAATGAACTTGAAACCCTTACTGGCTTTGAGCTCAATCAGGCGATAAACACCAATCTTAAGATTACATCCCAATTGTGGGGCACCTACGAAGGCGGTAATTACTAATGCTCAAAACCCGCATCATCCCCTGCTTAGATGTCGCTGATGGCCGTGTGGTCAAAGGTGTGAATTTTGTTGGCCTGCGTGACGCGGGCGACCCCGTCGATGCCGCCATCGCCTATGATGCTGCTGGCGCGGACGAGCTGTGTTTTCTCGACATCCACGCCACCCATGAAAACCGCGGCACAATGTTTGATATGGTGCGCCGCACGGCCGAGCATTGCTATATCCCGCTCACTGTTGGTGGCGGTGTACGCACAGCTGCAGACGTGCGCGCGCTACTGCTTGCTGGTGCAGACAAAGTCAGCTTCAATTCCGCCGCAGTCGCCAATCCCGACGTTGTGGCCGAGGCCGCCGATCAATTCGGCAGCCAGTGCATCGTCGCCGCCATCGATGCCAAAACTGTAGCCCCCGGCAAGTGGGAGATCTTCACCCACGGGGGCCGCAAGTCCACTGGCATTGACGCTGTCGAGTTCGCGATCACAATGATGGAAAAAGGCGCAGGGGAAATCCTGCTCACCTCAATGGATCGCGACGGAACCAAACAGGGCTTCAACCTGCCCCTGACGCGCGCAATTTCCGATGCGGTCACCATGCCTGTTATCGCTTCGGGCGGCGTTGGCAACCTTGACCACCTTGTTGATGGCGTCACCAAGGGCGGCGCATCTGCTGTACTGGCCGCGTCGATCTTTCACTTTGGCGAATACACCATTGGTGAGGCCAAACAGCACATGGCCGCCGCTGGCATCCCGATGAGGCTGACATGACCCTTGATGATCTCTACACCACGATCCTCGCCCGCAAAGACGCTGATCCAAGCTCAAGCTGGACCGCGCAACTGCTCGCGAAAGGCCCAGAGAAATGCGCCGAAAAATTTGGTGAAGAAGCGATCGAGGCGATCATCGAGGCTGTAAAAGATGACAAAGTGGCGCTGGCAGGTGAAGCGGCCGATGTGCTGTATCACCTGCTGGTTATGCTCGCTGCACGCGATGTGCCTCTCAGTGCGGTAATGGACACTCTGGCAAAGCGCCAAGCAAAATCAGGCATCGCAGAAAAAGCATCCCGCTAATCCGGCACAATTCTGAAACTAGCATCACAGCTTACTTGAAATCACACCTGTCGCGAATCCGCCCATACGCAGTTCGCCGAACAAACGTTGGTATTCAATCTTCGGGCAGCGGTTTTGCACCACGTCGACACCGCGGGCCTCTGCCTTCGCAGCCGCCTCCGCATGCTCTACTCCGATCTGCATCCAGATGGTCCGCAGATTCGGAAACTGCTCAAGCGCCTCGTCCACAATCTCTGGCACAGCCTCGGAGCGGCGAAAGATATCAACCATATCGATTGGCCCGTCAATCTCTGACAACGACCCGACGACCTTTGCGCCGAATAAGCTTTGCCCGACCAGTGTCGGATTGACAGGCACTACGTCATAGCCCCGCAAGCCCAGATACCGTGCAACGAAGTAGCTGGCGCGGACGGGGTTGCTGGACACGCCGACAATCGCCACACGCTTTGTGCGGGTCAAAATATCTTTGAGAAAGGCATCAGTGTAAGTCATGTCCCTACCCTATCGCCTGACCGCACAGAAAAAAACCTCCCGAACAATGTCGGGAGGTTAAAAAGTAGGAACAGGGACAAATCACGAACCGGGCGTTCCAATCCGGATCGTCTAATTTCAATATGGGGGCCTCGTTCAGAATTTGAAGGCCAGTATTCCGACAAATCGGAATGCACCCAAAAACGGGCAAGAACCCGCCGACTAATCGAAAATATCTTCAACCAGATCAAACGCTTCTTCGGCAAACTTCCGCAAAAACCCTTTGCGCTTCTTGCTTTGTTTTGCGGGCTTCACATAGGCAGGTTTGGCTGCGCGGGGTTGATGGCTGATCGCAGGCGCCCGCGCTGGTGCAGCAACGGGCAGCATCTTGAGCTGGCTCAGGGGCGCGCCACATGCACCACAGGTCAACGTGTGCTGACCTGCAGTTGCGCGTAACATCGCCTTGGTACCGCAATGACAACAAGTTGCGATCTTGGTCGGGTGGGCGATGGTCGCTCTCCTTATGAATGCTCTCTCGTAGCATATAGGCCGATCGCCGCTGCATTTGAGACGTTGAGCGAGCCAAATCCGCCCCCTGCGTCAATCCGTACCAACATATCCACGGTTTCGCGCGTCTTCTCACCCAATCCCGGCGCCTCGGCCCCCATGACGAGCGCCACGGCACGGTCACGCTTTCCTGCAACAGCAGATTCAATGGTGTGCTCTGCTTCACCATCAAGGCCCAGCACCAGATAGCCCATATCTTGAAGCTCTTTGATTCCGTCAGCCAGATTACGAATACGCAGATAGGGCTGCCGCTCCAGCGCGCCAGAGGCGGATTTAGCCAACGCGCCCGTTTCAGGCGCGGAATGGTGCTTGGTCCCGATTACGGCCGAAGCACCCAGCACTTCGGCAGAGCGCAGAATCGCGCCCACGTTGTGCGGGTCGGTCACACGGTCGAGCATGATCACACGCGGCGCTTCGGCCCCGATGCACACGTCAGCCATACGGCCCCAATCCAGCGGCTTAACCTCAAGCACCACACCCTGATGCACCGAGTTGTCATCAATCGGAGGGCGAAATTTGCGCGGGTCTACAACCTCTGGCTCGAGTCCGCTGGCAGCGACAGCATCTTCCAGCTTGGCCAGTGCGTTGGGCGTAACCATCATCGTGATTTTGACCCGGTTCGGGTTCATCAGTGCATCACGCACCGCATGCAGCCCAAACAGCCACAGCGTCTCGCGCGCGTCTGCTTTTTTACCCTGCTCTTTTTCGACAACCCACTTTGGTTTTTTCATGATCTTCCACCTACATTGCGCGCTTGCCCCCTCCTCTAACCCTTTGCGCACTGCGCGCCAAGCCTCGCCCGACATATCATCTGCCTGCAGGCAAAAGAGCCAATCAAAGGTAAAGACGTAAATCGTGCCAAACGGAGGGATTTAATGGTTGACCCGCCCCAGACCCGCAGATAATCACAGCGCCAGTGGGCGACAGGCCGCAAGGTGTGGCAGGGGACTGTAACTCCCTCGCGGAGACGCACGCCTGGTTCGATTCCAGGGTCGCCCACCACTTACACCTGATCTTATTGCGCAATTGTGGGCTCTCCTTGGTCCAAAAATTGCCAAGCGAACCGTCTACAAATCTAGGGGCACCTCACTTAAGGGTGAAGCCGTGCGGGTCAGATGAAACGGGTGCGCAAAACCTCTGAGGTACGAGCAAGTGTGTCACTGGACAGGTCGGGCAACGTGATATCATGAACTGCGACATCGTTGCGGGCCACTGATTTAGCATACCGCGGGTCATAATGCTTTGTGATCAAACCCGCTGCGAGGGTCTGCCAGTCCTCGGTTCCTACCTGCTTTTGCCACTGTTCGATCTGGGCGGCCGAATGATAGGGGCGCAAACGATCAAGAATATTGCTAAAATTCAACCCATCCCGTGTCAGATCAGCATAGGCGTTACACAAAAACCGGCTGCGGGCATCTAGCGGTGCTGTGATGCGGATGCGAGGGGCATTACCCATCAGCGCCCACAAAGAGGACGGCAGCATCCGTTCCCCGATTTTGGAACTCTCGGCCTCTACAAAGGTGATCTTTTCAGGATCGAGCGTGCCCAGCGTTAAGGCGATGCGGCTCTCAAACATTTTTTGCGCGGGCTGAGGGTCAGACACCCCCCCGAATAATGAGCCGCGATGGGCTGCGAGCCCCTCAAGATCTAGAATTTGCGCACCCTGTGCCCCAAGTTGATGCAACAGGGCGGTTTTTGCGGTGCCGGTTCCGCCATCTATAAGCATCAGGCGGTGGGGCAATGGCATCTCATACAACGTTTTGACAACTTGAGTTCGGTAGCTTTTGTACCCGTTCTCGAGAAGCTGGACACGCCAGCCGACCTGATCAAGGATTGTGGCAAACGCGTTTGACCGTTGTCCGCCACGCCAGCAATAGACCAGTGGCTGCCACGCGCCGTCTTTGTCAACGAGCGGTCCCTGTAGGTGGCGTGCGGTATTTTGCGCCACCAAGGCGCCGCCGACTTTGCGCGCCTTGAAGGGGCTGACGCGCGCGTAAATGGTGCCGACCTCGGCGCGCTCCGCATCGTTCAGTACAGGCATGTTAATCGCGCCAGGAAGGTGATCCTGAGCGTATTCCGCAGGCGCTCGGACATCGATTATGGTATCGATGGCCAGCGCTTGCAACTGTGCTAGCGAGGTGAGTATCAGAGGTGTCATGGATGACTTAAGACCTATTCCAGCGCAGTTGTCTCTAGCTATCGTGAGCATTTGCCCACGTCGGTGACAGACCGGCCCTTTGCGGCCATTCATGGTCGGCGCAGATCAGGTCCGCTTTAAGCCGTGAAAGAGTGTTTCTGAGATAGCCGCAGAACTTCCTATACGTCAGGTTCAGATGCAGCTCCTCGCCAAGCCGCCGATTGGACCGGAAGCCCAAGCAATATCCCACGAGTAGCATCCTGATCAACAACTCGGATTCTATGGAAGGACCACTAGTATGGCTAAGAAACTCCTCCCGACATACTCGAGCACTGCTCAATTTGACGAAACTATTCAAGTTATCTTGCGCAACATGATCTTCTAGAGAAAGGCCATCGGACAGGAGAGCCTGTGCTTTCTGCTTTGATCCCATTGTCGCAAAATCTCCCAATCGATATGAGAATTGGAAAACGACTGCGCCGTCGATCAAGCTAGCGATTTCAGAAGAATTCGTCAAAACCGCACGTTTTTTTTTGCAACGCATTAACGTCGACTTCTATACACGTTTTTTAGCTTCCAGTGTTCATCAGGTTCTACCGTGACAATCCTATTTGACTGCCGAGAAGCTGCGCGCGAACGAGCGGTAATTATTTTTGCTCGGATACATCCCAATCACCGGGGGCCGCACGATTCGCGATGTCTTGGTGGATCGACTATACACCCATACGGGAAGTTTGGCCAAATTAACCCGCTAAGGTATTGAAAAGGCGAAATATTACGGACTGGAGCCATTTTAAATGGCGCTCACATTTTTGATAATGTAGTCCATAATCTGGCTACAAGTTGCGCTGGAAGTGCCGACAAACTCTATATGTAGCGACTGCATGACGAAGTGGGGGCTTAAATGACGAAAAATCAAGAGCAATCGGCACCTCCCACTATTATTTGCGACAACGCATATGATTAGGGCTCAAGTGAACCTCATGTCTAACGATGTAATACGATTGGCTGACGTTGATTTCGACGCGGACATACCGCGCAACATTTCCCCAACCCTACGCGAAGATTAGTTGTTAAATTCGAGAATTTGCCCCGCCCTTGGTTTGGAAGACAGAAAGCTGCACGTCACATGATCACAATAAATGGAAATTCGTCGAACGCTATCGAGGACATCGCGGGTTACGATCAAGCTCCCGCAGCATTGTTCAAGAAGCAGCCCTCCAAGCCAGTCAGGCTCTACGGCGCGCTGTTTGCAACGACGTTTCTTCTGGGTATTTTCGCGGGCCTGTATTTGGTGAGGTCAGCCGCCGAAACAGACATCGTCACACCAGATGACTTTACGCAATTAGATATCCTCAATCAGATCGTTGCAGAAAGCGTTGAGCAACTGGGCGTGACTAAAACCCAGTCGCTTGATCTGATTTCTCCATCGCCTGATTGGGCAGACCAGCGCGCCGCAGTGCGACCGCCTGCCGACCGTCCGCAATCCGTGGCAGAACCCGATGATATAACCCGCATAATGCCTGACCTGATCGAACCGATTGAGGCGAAAGCCGCGACACCAGAACAAGCTGAAGAAACCGTTCAGTCAGGCGTTGCTGATGTCGTCGAACCGCCAGCAATTATCGCTGCGGTACCCGCCGACTTAGACGTGGCGCAGTTGGAGAAAGCCGCCTTGGCGGGCGACTACACAGTCGAAGTTCAGGAAGACAATGGGATCCGGCATCTCGTGCTACGTCTGACGAACTTTGAGTTTAGTCGCGAAGCTCAAAAAAATCTGCTGCAAGCTGCCGAGGAGAACGGCGAGATTACCTTCCCTGAGGGATCAACAATCGCCAACGGCAAAGTCGATTTGGATACAATGCTGTTCAACTTGGTCCAGAGCCGGCTCGTCTCTAACGGAACCCCTGAAGGGGTCCGAGCGGCACGCGAAATGACACAACGCGCTCTTTTGGCCTCGGGCCGGCGCATCACGACAGCAAGCAATTGAGCCATGGATTGTTCAACACGTCCTATCCGGCTTTCACGCAGCACCCTGTCTAAACGCAACATATACTCAAGTGAGACGGCATGAATAACTCTTCCCAAAAGGCGGGCCTTAAACGACCCACTATAGCGGTCACTGCGTCGATCCTGGCTGTTGGCGCTCTTGCTCTAACCCCATCGCACGCCGCCGCCGCGATCGACGTGAGTCACAAGATCAAGATTGCTGGCGACCTGCGGATGTTCACTCAACGCATGGCGCTCTCCGTGGCGTTCGTCATGTTAGATGTCGAGAAAGAACACTTTCTGGAAGTTCTGCGCGATGAGTATGGGGAGTTTCAGGCTGATATCGATGCGCTTCGCAATGGCGATCCAGAATATCAGATGTCGCCCGAGGAAAACAAATTGGTGTTGGAAGCAATCAACACGGTTGAGTTCGGCTGGTCCATTCTTGGGCCACAACTCAAGGACGTCATAGACAAAGGCGAAGTTGATGATGCGCACTTCGCCAAAATCGAAAAAGTGAACACGCAAGTCATGACGCTGGCGGACAGTCTGATCCACCGCATTCTGACCGAATATAGTGACGAAGTTCCACTTGATCTGGCCTACCAGATCGACGTCACCGGCGCACAACGGACGCTTTCGCAAAAGATGATCAAGGAGGCCATTCTGGTCGCGCTTGATTTTGAAGCTGAAGCACATCACGAAATGCTCACTGGCTCCATTCCGTTGTTCCAATTTGGCCTCGATAAACTTGCCGGCAAAATGATGCATAACGAACAAATGTTGCCGGCATTGTCCGGCGAGCTGGCAGGACATTTGGATACGGCCACAGGCCTTTGGGCTGAGCTAAAGCCGGTCTTGGAAAAACTCGACCAAACCCATGAGATTACCGAAGCTGATGCGCTTATGCTGGCCAAAGAAGCTGACGATTTGCTTGTTACTTTCGACGCAATTCTCGAAGTGCTGATCAGAGAAGCCGAACTGGCCTAAGTGGCTCAGACAAACACACGCGCCAATAAGCGGCACCATCAAAGAACGTTAAGGAAGACAAATATGACCAAGTTTCAAACCGGCTTCAGTCGCAGACAGTTCGGGATGGGGTTCGCTGCGGCCGCAGGTGCATTGTCAATGGGTAGCACCATGGCGCGCGCAGCTGGCGGGGACGACTTTGCGAATGTTGTGCACCGTGTCGGGCTTGCAGAAGAGCAGGCAGTCATCACCCAGCGCATTCCGATGTGCGCAAACTTTATCAAACTGAACATCGAACCTTCGCGCTTTTTGGTGAACATCAAAGATGCGGCAAACCGGTTCGACAAAGTCCTGATCGGGCTGCGCGAAGGCGACCCCGAGTTGGATATCTTGGCCGAGGGCAGCGGCGAGGTGCTTGAAGCATTGTCCGCTGTGGATGCGGTTTGGCCCGGAATGCGCAATGCTGTTGATACCATCATCGAAAAAGAATTCGTTGATGAGGCCGAGTTTAATGCGATCGCCCGTGCCAGTTCCGCCTTGCTGTTTATGTCAGAAAACGTCGAAAAACGTTTGGTATCTGTTTACGGCGACAGCACGGAAAAACTAGGCATTTTGATCTCCGTTGAACTGGCCGCGCGCCAAGAGATGCTGACCCAAAAGATGGCCAAAGAAGTTGGCAACATCGCGCTCGGATTCAAAGCCGAGGAGAACCGCAAGATCCTGGCCGGATCCATTGACCTCTATGAAACCTCATTGCAGGCTCTTCTTGGCGGTGTTGAGGCGTTGACGCTGCCGCCCCCACCAGAACACATCAAATTGGCCCTGCTCGAAGAAAAAAGCCGGTGGAGTGATCTTGGTCCAATCGTTCGCGGTGTTGCGAATGGCGACGCACCGGGCCCGCTTGAGCTTTACTCAATCGCATCTCAGGAAGAAGCTTTGTTGGAAGCCGCTCAACATATCGAGCATCTGTATGTCGAAATGGGCTCAAAAGGTTAGGATCGCACTGTGTTGATAATGAATACTTATAACAACTGTACGACGGCCCAAAAACCTTCGTCCCCTCTTGGCCTCAAGACGCGGCTTGTTCCGTGGACTTTCTGTGCGTTGATGTTCGCGATGACCCCGCAAGCCAACGCGCAAGGGCAGCAAACTGTCACGCTGGAATCAGAAAATAAAAGCGTGTCCATTACAGGTGAATTGGTCGAATTTGACGACGAAACTTTCACAATCAGGGGCACCTTGGGCGTAATCACCGTCCCGCGGAATGGTGTTTTGTGCACTGGTGGCGGCTGTCCCAGCAACGAACCCGAGGTGGTAGCTGCACCCGCACGTGAGGTCGTTCTTGCCTCTATTGATGACGAAACCAGAATTACTGGCGAACTCGTCGATGTCGAAGCAGAGCACTATGTTATCCGCAATGCATTGGGGGATTTCCGGATCGCGATTGCGAACGTCGAGTGTCTGGGCCAAGCCTGTCCTGCGATTGATGCACCCAATCCCGGCATTACAATTCTTACGGCAGAGCCTAAGTTCAATGACATGCTGTCGGATTTGCTGAGCGGCTATGCCGAGGATACTGACCAGACAATCCAAGTCAGAAAAATCGACGCAACAACACAATCTGTCCAGATACTCTCCGGTGACGGGCAGGATCTGGTGGCTGACCTAACTCTTGAGGTGCGCAACCCCGACGAAGCCATTCAAGCCTTTACCGACGGGTCTGCAAACCTGTTGATATATGAACAGCACCGCATCGAAGGAATGCTGACAGGATACGACTTCCCAGGTGGGCTGATAGAAAACCCCATAGCGTTTGATGGGCAGGTGGTTGTCGGCCATCCTGCCAATCCTGTGCGTGACCTGAGCAGCCCTGAGATCAACGAAATCTGGAACGGCGAGATCACATCCTGGCGCTCCTTGGGCGGCGGAGATTTCCCGATCACTATTCATATGGTCGAAGATGGCTTGAACCTGATCGGCTGGCTCACCGGCTTGCGCGCCTCCAGTACGCCTGGCGTCATCACGCATGGCAGTGAAGAAGAGGTTATCGCGGCGGTCAACGCGGATCGCAACGCGTTGGGCATCGTCCACTGGGCATCTGCCAAAGAGGCTAAAACGAAGATGCTTGATATTCGCAGATCATGTGGTCTGACCTCCAAGCCGTCAGAATTTGGTCTACGCACGATGCATTATCCCTATGCCCATCCTGTCAGTTCTTACGGCCATCAGGCTGGCATGCAGGACTTTACGAAGTCTTTCCTTGACTGGACACAAACCACGGCCGCAGCGTCCAGCGTGTCAAGCTTTGGGTATCTTGCCGCGCAACCGCAACGGATCAAGCTTGAAGATATGGGTGTTTCGGTCATCCATACGGCTGCTGTCGAACCTGATTTTGACGGTGTCGAGTTTTCGGCGATGATGCGTGAGTTGAGATCAGCAGATCGTTTGTCGACGACATTCCGATTTATCCCCGGATCTACGGTTCTGGATCCGTTATCTGTCGCGCGCATCAAGAATCTCGCAAAGCGACTGAGTGGGAATGAGTTCGCCAATCAAGAAATCCTACTGGTTGGATTTGCAGACAGCACCGGACCAGCAGGCAACAACTCGGCTCTCTCGATCAGGCGCGCTGCAGCCGTCCGCGCTGTGTTAGAGACCGAAGTCGACGATGTAACCCGCGAAAATCTAAACTTGGTTGAAATGGGATTTGGCGAACAGATGCCTGTAGATTGCAACACGACAGAGACCGGTCGCGAAAACAACAGACGCGTAGAGGTTTGGGTTCGCTTGAAAGGTTAATCCATATTTAACGCAATCGCTTTTGTCCTAAAC
>JBALTK010000084.1:0-15688 GCA_036964385.1 Sulfitobacter sp.
GTTTTTGCGCAAACCCTTGGAATTGCACCCGACGATTTTTTATCGCTGGCAAAGGTGTCTGCGGCCTATTCAGCTGCGATGGATGCAAAGGGCGACTTGATGGTGAACCGAACTTTCGATCCACAGGGTCGGATCGCACAATCCAACAAAGATTTCGAACTGATCGCTGACAAGGCGGCGCAAACGGGCCAAGGCCTGCCTTTCACCAAAACCTACCTCGACATGATGCAAGATGCACTGGCGCACGGTGAAGGTGAAGGTGATTTGGACAACTCCGCCATTCTGTTGCCAATCGAGCGGTCAAAACTGAAGTGACCAAACCGCCGCCTTAAGCGCGACATTTCACCACATCAAATCGAATTAAAGTCTGCACATGACGGCGTGAGCGGTCGAGTCTGTGTCTGCGGAAATATGTCCCTGGGCAGTGCTGCAGTGCGCGGTCAACGCACGGCGCCTTCTGTTGATGATTGGCACAGTTTTGGACCATCAAGTTATCCGATAGATGGCATAATAAACTATCAATTTTCACAAGCTCCAGACTCCGTCAATCTGCAGGATAACCAAGGAGACTGTCATGAAGCTGTCATTTTTTACGATGCCTATTCACCCGGTCGGCAAGCCCTTCACAAAGAGCTTGGCCGAAGACCGTGAGGCGTTCATTCTGGCCGATAAGCTAGGATTTTCAGAGGCATATTGCGGCGAACACACCACAGATCAGGCCGAGATCATCACGTCGTCCGTCGCGTTTCTTGCCAGTCTTGCATATGAAACCAAAAATATCCGTCTTGGGACTGGGACGGTCAATATGCCAAACTCCCACCCTGCCCGCGTTGCTGCAGAGATTGCGATGCTGGATCACATGCTTGAGGGTCGGTTTAACTTTGGCATCTCGCCCGGTGGCCTGATGTCGGACGCCGAGATTTTTGGAAACCTGAAAAAAGACCGCAACGCCATGTTCCTGGAATGCATCAATATGGTGCTGGATATCTGGGCCGGCGAAGCACCCTACAACCTTAAGGGCGAATTCTGGGAAGTCTCGACCGAGAACACCATGATGCGCGAAATCGGTCAGGGTGATATCATGAAACCCTATCAAGACCCGCACCCCCCGATTATCGGCACGGCCGTTGCTCCGTTTTCCCAAGGTGTCACTGCGATGGCCGCACGCGGCTGGCAGCCAATCAGCGCCAACTTTCTTATGCCGAAATGGGCTGCGTCCCATTGGCCCAAGTACGCCGAAGGTTGCGCAGAGGGCGGCTATGTCGCATCTTACGACGACTGGCGTGTTGCGAAAAACATTTGCGTTGCAAAAGATCAGGAAACCGCGCGCGCATATGCCCGCGATCCGGGCAGCCCGTATGTTTTGTACTACAGCCAACTGTTGACCAAACTGCGCGCAGGCGGACGTTTGAACCTTTTCAAAGACGACCAGAACATGCCCGATGACGATGTGACGCTGGATTACGTGATGGATAAGCTTGTGATCCACGGCGACCCAGAATCCGTTGCCGATCAGGTTCTGGAACTGCGTGAAACAACGGGACCGTTCAAACATCTGGTTTATGCAGGCCATGACTGGGCTGACTATGATCTTGGCCGCGAAGGGATGATCCTGATGGCTGAAAAAGTCATGCCGATCCTGACGGAGGCAACCAAATCAGAGCAGGCCTACACCGCGCCGTAAGCCATAAGATCGCGACCGTCATGGAGCTGATTAGGCGTCTTGACGGTCCCACTTCACAGATCAGGAGCCCAAAATGACATCCACAGTCAGCGAAGAAGACATGGACCCAAAGGCGTTCCGCCGTGCGCTTGGAAACTTTGCGACGGGGGTGACGATCATTACAGCCGTCGGTGCGGACGGAGAGAAGGTTGGCGTTACCGCCAGTAGCTTTAACTCCCTGTCTATGGACCCGCCCCTGATCTTGTGGAGCAGCATCAAGACATCGCCAAGCTGCAAGATTTTTGAAACAGCCCGTCATTTTGCCGTAAACATTCTGGCCTCGGATCAGATGGATATGTCGAACCACTTCGCGCGCCAGCAAGAAGACAAGTTCGCTGGCATAGACTGGGAACCGGGCGTCGGTGGCGCACCGTTATTTGATAACTGCGCGGGTCGGTTCCAGTGCGAATCCTATGATAAAATCGATGGAGGCGATCACTGGATTTTCATCGGTAAGGTTGTGGCGTTCGATGACTTTGGCCGCTCACCGCTGTGTTTCCACCAAGGGTCTTACTCGATGGTGTTCAGCCATCCGGGTGCCGGAAAAAAGCCAATGGCAGATCCCGCGAAATTCCCCCACGCAGACCGTATGGGCAATCACAAATTCTTTCTGATGATCCGAGCCATTCAAGGCTATCAGGATCGCTATCAACCAAAGCTACAAACGCTGGACCTTAATCTGATCGAAGCCCGTGCACTTCTGGTGATGAACGACACCTTTCCGTTGGATGCAGACCAGTTACTTGTCCACCTCAACGCACCCATGGTTGAAGTGCAAGAGGCCCTTCTGAACCTCGCCAAAAATGACATGATTTCGGAAAGTGGTGATGGATATATTCTAACGCAGGTTGGCGCACAAAAAGCCGATCAGTGTTGGGATATTGCCGAGGCGCACGCCAAAGAGGCGTTTAGCGATTTCAGCGAGGAGCAGTTGGAAACGTTTTCCACCATCCTGCGGCACCTTATCTAAAACGACCGACGAACACCTTTCCGGTAGAACGCAAACAGCACCGCCAACCAAGGCGGGGCTGTTTGCACATCAGGCGGATGACTTAGGCGCCAGTTGCAGCCCGAATTGCGGCATCAACTTCGCGCACACGCGTTGCGTTGTCGGTCGCTAGGCTACCATCTTTGTTCCAAAGGGAGTTCTCAAACCCGACCCGCGCCTTCCCCCCAGCCCGCGCCGCTGCGACAAGGCTATCGGTTTCGTCTGCTCCAAACGAACACAGCATCCAATCAAACGTGTGCCCGTTTTCGGTGACCATTTCACGCAGGTAGTCACTTAGCTCGCGCATTCCAGTTGATCCACGGGCATAAGAGCCCTGAACAAGCTGGATGAGATGATGATTGCCGGGAATTCGACCGGCATCGAGGCTACCACAAAAGGTTCGGACTTCTTCTGGAGAATACAGAATGTGCTGCACATCGACGTTTGATGCCCGTGCCCATTCGTAGAAATCCTGCGCGTCTGACCAATCCGCAGGCGTGCGAACCATTTCGCGCATCGCAACAGAGACGTGCTGTGGCTCAAGCGCGCGCATCATATCCCGCTGCTCGGCCCCCGAATAGCGATCAGCAGATTCCGATGTGACCTGAAGATAGATGTCCGGCACCGCGTCGCGCAACTGATCAAGGATCGCGCGATAGTGTCCTGGGTCGATCTCATGCTTCCCGTCCGCATCGCGGATATGGACATGGGCACCATCCGCACCGGCGTTTGCGCACGCGACAATCTCTGCAACGATTTCCGAATCTGTAACAGGAAGGCCAGAATGGTCCTTTTTGCCGCGTCTGGCGCCATTGGGCGCCACCATCAATCTAGGGAGCTGTTGCATGCTTTAGGTCCAATCCCATTGCAGTCATTGCATAAGTACAGCCACAGCAACGCTATGGGTACGTTAAAATTATTTGACAATCGGGGGTTCAAATCAACTAATAATAAATCATAGTATCCAAAAGAAATACTGATAGGTCACCATGAAACTTCAACAGCTCCGCTACTTCGTCGCCGTTTATGAATCGGGCTCTTTTTCCGCAGCGGCAGAGCGCGTCAGCGCGACCCAATCGGGCCTCTCCATGCATGTAAGCCAGATGGAGAAGCGATACGACGTAACCCTGTTCACCCGTAGCTCATCTGGAGTAACACCCACAGAAACCGGAAATTCCTTCTACAAAGAAGCGGTTAAGGTCCTTGCTATTGCAAGTAACGCAGAAGACACATTGCGATACCTGTCAAAAGCTGTGGTCGGACACATCAGCGTGGGGTTGATGCCAACGTTTACACGATCGGTTTTAACAAACGTACTGTTGCGGTTTTCCGAAGAATACAGCGAAGTGCGGGTGACAATTTCCGAAGCATTCTCAGGCGATCTGGCAGAGGCTGTTTCAGCCGGGAGGTTGGATTTCGCCGTTGTTCCGAGCATTATCCAGAACGACGCTATTCTGGGAACTCCAATGGGCAGGGATCAGGAATGTTTCGTCTGTGCAGCCGGAAGCCATCCTTCGGTTGGCCCGACCGTGCGCCTGAAAGATTTGCCACCCCAGCGGATCGTCGTACCCGGTTGGACAAACACGCGACGGGCCAGAATTGAACAATACCTGACTGAAAATGGAATCGTGGCGCAAGAAATTCTTGAAATCGATACGATGTACGGAACCTTGGATCTGGTTGCGCGCTCTGATTGGGTTTCGATTTTGCCGGGTATCCTATGCGTTCCCGACCTTGATGGCAGGAAAAGGCGGGTCATGCCCTTGGCAGACCCTGCCTTTTACGTGGACTATTTGCGGATCGAACCCCGATCGAAACCTCTGTCGCGGGCCGCACAGGCATTCGCCGATATCCTGCAAGAAGAGCTCAATTCGACGATGGAAATTCCTCTCGTGTCTGAGCGGTAATCTCCCTGCGGCGGATGAATGGCAAGCAACGAAGGAAAAGTTCGGCCATCAGATTACTTGATGCCTAACCAAATATATTATCACTTTTAAAACTCCCCAAGTCATCCCTAGTATTGACGAAGACACCGCTTCATTGCGCGGCGTGGCTATCCAGCCCGCATGCTTCGCCAAACTGAAAGAGATGATTTTCCATGACCACCCAATCCCTGCACTCCGAGATTAACGGGCCCGAGGGCGCACCCGTAATTCTGCTCCTCAGCAGCTTTGGCGCGACCAACGAGATGTGGCATCCACAGCTGGCGTTGTTGCAAAGCCATTACCGCACAATCACCTACGACACGCGCGGCCACGGGCAAAGCCCGACACCCACGGCCCCCTATTCTTTCGACGATCTGGTTGCAGATGCATTGGGCGTTCTGGACAAACACGACGTAGACCGCGCAACCCTGATGGGGCTGTCTTTGGGTGGCATGACGGCCCTTGGGCTGGGGATCACCGCCCCCGAACGCGTCGAGAAAATCGTCTGCTGTGCGGCGCGCGCGGACGCCCCACCACCGTTTGTCCAAAACTGGGTCGACAGACTTGCCTTGCTGGAGGCTGGCGGCATTGAGAAAGTCTGGGAAACCACTGTCGACAAATGGCTAAGTGACGAAATCCGCGAAAAATATCCCGAACGCGAGCAGCAGTTGCGCGAAGCGTTCATTGCAACAACGAAAGAGGGGTATCGCGGCTGCGCAGAGGCTCTCAAGGGTTTGGACTACCTAACCCATCTGGGAAGAATCAAATGTCCGATCCTGTTTGTCGCCGGTGAAAAAGATGTCGCCGCATCGCCAGACGCCATGCGTGCAATGGCGGCAGCATGTCCGCAGGCGGAATATACCGAAGTCCCCGATGCCCGCCATATCCTCAACTTCGATCGCCCCAATGCATTCTTCCTCGCCGTGGCAGCTTTCCTGCGCCTGGATGCCGAATAAGAAAGGCGCCACACCGTCAACCGATGTGGCGCTTTTCTTAAAAGTTATCGTTGATCTAAAGGACCGCTCCGAGCCTAGGGCATCGGAATATCGGTTGTATACTTGGGCATGTGATAACCTTTTTGCACAGCAGGGCGATCCACAATGCGCAAATACCAATCACGCACATTCGGGTAGTCCTTCAGATCGATTTCTTGCCAGTCGTGACGGGCAATCCACGGGAACATCGATATATCCGCGATTGTGTAGTGGCCCTTGCCCTCACCAACAACATAATCGCGCCCCTCCAGACGGGTATTGAGCACGCGGTATAAGCGCTGCGCTTCGGTCGAATAACGCTGTTCGCCGTATTCGGATTTCCCTTTGTTGTATTTCACAAAGTGATGAACCTGCCCCAGCATTGGGCCAAGGCCGCCCATCTGCCACATCAACCATTCTACCATGCGCCAGTATTCATCGCCCTCGCAGGTGAACTGTTTATGTTTGTTGGCGAGGTACAGCATGATCGCCCCTGTCTCCATTAAAGCCATGCCATTGTCTTGATCTACAATCGCTGGAATCCGGTTGTTTGGTGCGATCTTCAGGAACTCCGGATCAAACTGTTCGTCCTTGGAAATGTCGATCGGGTGCGCCGTATAAGGAATGCCCAACTCTTCGAGCAAAATAGAAACCTTACGGCCATTCGGGGTCGTCCAAGTATAAAGATCAATCATGTGCGTTTGTCCTGCGTAAATCCGGAGTTTTGTGTTGTCGATAACGGTCTTGCGTTGATGTTAGGGAGTTTTTCTCGGCACGCAAGGCTTGCACACCTCACCACCGAAAGACCAACTGGTCAACCAATATAAACCAAATCCGTCCCACGTGTTGTGAAATTTTTGACCATATTTGCTATACAGACTTGAATTTAAGCTTTACGCTTGCGATACGACTCGGCACGATCACCCCAAATTGGTTAACCAATCCATCCTATGCATACTGAATATTAGAGGCCATGAATGACCCGCGAAACTCCCGACTGGAAAGCTGTTAAGACGTCACCGTCGATGCCTTTGCCAAATGAAATGAAGGCTTGGGTGCTCGGCGATCCCGAAGAGCTGACGCTGACACAAAAGGCGATCCCTGCCCCCGGAAAAGCCGAAGCGCTGGTTCGGATCGATGCCGTCGCAATCTGTGCGACCGATCTGGAAATCCTGAAATACGGAACGCCCGCGTTGATCGAGGGCGGCGCGCCGTTCAACAAGAATTATACACCGGGCCATGAGTACATGGGCACCATTGCGGCACTTGGGCCGGGTGTTGACGAATTCGAAATTGGCGACCGTGTGACGGTCGAAATTCACGCGGGTTGCGGGCAGTGCAAACGCTGCCGCATGGGGATGTACACCTCGTGCCACAACTACGGTAAAAATTATGGTGACGTCGACAAGGGGCACCGCGCCAACGGGTTCACTACTGACGGCGGTTTTGCCCAATATGCGGTGAACAATATCAACACCATGATCCGTGTTCCCGATGACATGTCCGACGAAGAAGCTACTTTGGTCGTGACGGCCGGCACGTCGATGTACGGGCTCACCGAACTTGGCGGGCTGGTTGCGGGCGAAAGTGTTGTGGTCATCGGCCCCGGTCCAATTGGATTGCTGGCCGTCGCTGTGGCCAAGGCCCTTGGGGCATCACCTGTGATCCTTGTAGGGACACGTGAAAACCGGAATGAAATCGGCCGTAAACTTGGTGCGGACCATGTCATCAACGCGCGCACCGAAGATGTTGTCGAGCGGGTCATCGAGCTGACGGGCAAGGGCGCGGATTACGTCGTTGATTGCGCGGGCAATGAAACCACGACCAACCAGGCCGTCAAAATGACCAACCGTGGCGGGCGCATCTGCCTTGCGGCATTCCCGAAAGAACCTGTGAAATTCGACCTCGGTTATTTGGCTGTGAATAACATCTACCTCTACGGTATTCGCGGCGAAGGGCGTTCAGCAACACACCGCGCCATGGCGTTCATGGCTGAAAAGCGGTTCGATGCCAGCCTTGTCCACACCCACACCTTCCCGATGGAAGACCTGCCGACCGCGCTTAAGTACGCACGCGAACGGATCGATGACGCGATCAAGGTCGTGGTGTCGATGGGCAATACTCCGATAAATAAAAATGCAAAAGACTAAGCGCAGAAAGCCAGACCAATGACCAAAGCAAAACGCGGTATCTATGCTGCAGCCGTCACGCCCTTTAACGAGGACGGATCGGTGAACAAAGACCTTTTGATCGGATACTGCAAACATCTGATGTCGGATGGTGGTTGTGACGGTGTTGCACCGACCGGCACCACCGGCGAAGGCACATCTGTTGCCATGCGTGACCGCCTTGCCTTGCCCGAAGCATTCGCAAGTGCGGGTATTGCAACGGACGCCGTTATTTTCGGCACGGGCGCGCCCGCTGCAGAGGATTGCGTGGCTCTGACCCAATCCGCGGTTGCTGCGGGCTACATGAACGCGCTGGTTCTGCCGCCTTACTATTACAAGAACCCGTCGGATGATGGGCTGTTCGCCTATTATGCCAACCTGGTCGAAAAGATCGGCTCAGACGATCTGCGGATTTACCTCTACCACTTCCCACAGATGTCGGCAGTGCCCCTGTCCACCGATCTGGTCTTGCGATTGCGCAAGGAATTCGGCGGCATCATTGCCGGGCTCAAAGACAGCAGCGGCGACTTTGAGCAATCGCGCGCATTTATCGAGGCAACGGGCGGTGTCTCGGAAGACTTCGATATCTACCCGTCGTCCGAGGCGTTCTTGTGGGACGGTCTATCGATCGGCTCTGCGGGTATCATCTCTGGGTCAACGAACGTGTTTGCGAATGGTGTTCAAGCTGCCAAATCCGCGCCAGAGGGCTCAGAACGCAACGCAGCCATGGAGGTGGTAAAAACAGCCCGCGCGGTGGCCGGCAAGTATCCGTTGATGGCCGCAATGAAACAGATCGAAGCTTGGCGCAGCGGAAATGACCTATGGACGCGGATGACATCGCCATTGGTTCCGCTGACGGCCGAGCAGAAATCTGGTTTGCGTGCGGACCTCGAAGCAATCGGCGCGATGCCCGCATCCGCCGTCTAAGAAAAAAGGAGATAGTTATGCCAGATGATTTGAAAGCCGTCTCGAACCACGTCGAACGCAATACAGACCCAGCCGCCTTTGCCCATTGGCCAGACGGCCTTTACGAAGAAATGCTTGCCGGCCTTGAAAACGGCTGTGTCGGCTCGACGCTAGTGTTGGAAACCCCTGATATGAGGGTCTGGCATTTGGTCATTCCCGTAGGTGGGCGCGCCGGATTTCACTGCCACGTCAATCGCTACTTCTGGTCCGCCGTGGCAAACGGCAATGCGCGCGGGTATTATTCGTCAGGCGAAATTAAAGACGTCGAACACTACGTCGGTGAGACAAAACATTACAATTACGGTGCAGGCGACTCGATGGTGCATTCCGTCGAAAACATCGGCGACACAGAGCTTTCCTTTGTCACGGTGGAATTTCTGGACGGCCCAAACGAGGCGTGGCCCATCCCAGACAACATGCGACTGAAGACCCCAGCCTGAATGGGAGAAGACGGTCTCACGCAATGAAGGCCCATTACAGAGTTTTCTGAACTTCAAATCGGGAGGATACCATGAAGCTTTCAATGAAGGGCCTTTGTACTGCAGCGTTGCTGTCAGCTACGGCCACATCTGTTACGGCCGAAGACATCAGCCTGCGGATCGGTTCAGGCCATCCGCAAGGCGTCGTCTACGTTGATCTTATGATCAACTTTTTTCAGGCGGAGCTGAAAAGCCACATCGAAGAACGGACCGACCATACAATCAGTTTTGTCGAAGGGTATCCCGGTTCTATCGTTAAGGTGACCCAGACCCTTGAGGGTGATCAGGACGGAATCCTGGATATTGGCGGCTACTGTTTTTGCTTTGCCCCCTCCAGCCTGCCGCTGCACGCTTTTCAGGTAATGCTGCCATTTGGCGCGATGGACCCTGAGACATCGTTGAAGACCGCGCAAGAGGTTTACGCAGACGTTCCGTATCTGACGGACGTGTTGAGGACAACTTGAACCAAGTCCTTCTCGCACGGATTGCGGATGGCGGGTACAACCTTGGCACATCGTTTGAATGCAGTGATCTGTTCGACCTTCAATGCCAGAAAGTTGCGGGCGCAGGCCTGAACCTGAACTGGCTGGAATATGCTGGCGTGTCGCCTGTGCAGTCATCCCTCGCGACGGCCTACACCGAAATGCGCACCAACGTTTACGAAGGCTGGATCATGTTCCCGTCTGCATGGGTGAACCTGAAACTCTACGAAACAGTTACCTACTACACCTTGATCGTTTTCGGTTCGATGACGTGGCACGGCCTGACAATGAACCTCGACACCTACAACGAGTTACCTGAGGACGTAAAAGTAATCCTTCTGGAAGTGGCAGCGGAATTCGAAGAGCTGACAGGTCAGGTCAACGCTACAGAATACGACCGTCTCGTCGAAGAACTGCGCGGTCTGATCACAGTCAACGAAATCGCCCCCGCAGTCCGGACTGCTTGCACGGAATCGCTCGCTGATTGGCCACAAAGCCAAGCGGCCGAATTGGACGCACAAGGTCTGCCAGCGACGCAAGTTCTGAACCTTACGATGGATCGCGCCGAACCCAATGGCTACGATTGGCCCGTACGCTATGCGGTCAAACAAACAGAAACGCGTCGACCCCTTGGCTGGCGCGTCGATCCCATTGACCTTTGAAGATCGGAATATCGCGTGTTTGACTATTCTACCGCCTTCATCATCGGCCTGCTGATAGCACTGGTTTTATTAGGCCTTCACGTGGCTGTCGCCCTTGGGGCCAGGAGCGCCGTCGGCGTCTACCCTGTGACCGGAAAGATTCTCATCGTCGAAGCCTTAAGGGATTTCACCTTTGCCGTGATCTCGCTGTTCATGTGGATGGGGAAATTTATCGGGCGATCAGGAGTCATTACCGATATCTTTATTGCGATCACCAAGGGGCTTCGGAAAATCCCGGCCCGTCTGGCGATTGCAACTTTGCTGGGCAACACCGTGTTTTCGTTTGTAACGGGTGTCTCCATCGCATCCACTGCTGCGTTTTCACGCATCGCCCCCAGAGCGAACCCACGGGTACAGCCAAGGGTTCGCTCTCGGGGCGATTACAGGGTCCAACTGCCTTGGCATGTTGATCCCCCCGTCCGTCTTGATGATCGTCTGGGACATATTGACAGAAAAATCCATCGCCCGTCTGTTTCTAGCTGGTGTGGTCCCGGGAATGATCCTTGCCACATTGGTTATTGTCTACATCGTTGCGATCGCCATTATGCATCCTGATCTGGTAGGGGAAGTCGACAAAGGTGCGCCTGTGCCTGCCATTGATCCAGATCTAGCCACCTCGAAGATGGAACTCTCAGCGGTGCAACTGCTGTCCTCCTTGCTCGGCATAACTGTGATTATCTCCGGTGTGCTTGGCGGGATCTGGTTCGGGTTTTTCACCCCCACAGAAGGCGCCAGTGCAGGCGCCGCGATGGCGTTCGGTTTTGATGAACTCAGTTTTATGATTGTTGGTATTCTGACGATCGAGGCAGGGCTCTTGACGCCGCCGTTCGGACTGTTGGTCTTTACCATCAAAGCCGCGATACAGGACGATTCCATTGGCGTGCAGCGCATCTTTCTTGCGTCGACCCCTTACTGGCGAATTATGCTGTTCACGATCCTGCTGCTGATTTTCTTTCCATCAATCCCAAACTATCTCCCTAATCTTTTAATGTAAGGACGTCCCTATGCCCGCATTCTGGCTTGCCCGATCCCTGATAAACGACCCCGTTGCCTATAAACGCTACACTGACCAAGTGCCGGGCATTATTGCAAAACACGGCGGCAAGGTTCTTGCCCGAGGCGGTAAATTTCAGGTCATGGAAGGACCTGAAAAATTTCAGCGCTTCGTCGTGATCGAATTTCCAACATTTGAGGCAGGTGTTGGCTGTTTCCAATCAGATGAATACAATGCAGCCGCCCGTCACCGCCGCGAACATGGCGCTGGAGAGGTTGAAACAGTCGTCCTCGAAGCTGGCGAATTCACCAAATAACCAAGACAGGATAAGCAGATGAAAACCACGCGCGTTGTTATACGATCTCAGGGCGGGCCTGAGGTAATGGATCTCGAAACACTTGACCTTCCTGCCCCCGCTGCGGGCGAGGTTCAGATTGAACAGACGGCGCTTGGCCTGAACTATATGGATATTTACCAGCGGTCTGGTGCCTACAAAATGAACCTGCCAAGTCCGTTGGGCCTAGAGGCCGCAGGTAAGGTTGTCGCCGTCGGGGACGACGTAGACGGCTTTGCCATCGGGGACCGCGTGGCATACGGGCCGGTCCTCGGGGCCTATGCCACGCATCGTAACGCGCCTGCTGCGCGTGTCGTGAAAATCCCTGATGGGATAGATGATCAAATAGCCGCCGCCGTTCTGATGAAAGGCACGACCGTCGAATACCTGCTGACACGGACCTATAAAATCAAAGCTGGCGAAAACGTGCTGTTTTGGGCCGCAAGTGGTGGCGTTGGGCAATTGGCGGGTCAATGGGGGAACCACATCGGCGCCAATATGATTGGCGTGACATCAGGCGCTGAGAACTGCGCGGCGATTCTGAAGCTGGGATATGCCCATGCAATTGACCGCAAAACGGAAGACGTGGCAGAGCGCGTGAAAGAGATCACCGGCGGCAAAGGGGTGCCTGTGGTCTATGACAGCGTCGGCGCCGCAAGTTTTGACGAATCTATCGCCAGCCTGTCTCGCTACGGCATGTTCGTATCATATGGCGCAACCACGGGCGAGGCCCCCGCCGTCGCGCCCAGCCTGTTGCAACACAGCGGGTCGTTGTATTTCACCCGCCCTACCCTTGCCGATTACATCGCAGATCGCGCCGATCTGGAACACGCCGCGAACGAGATTTTTCGATTGGTCCTGAGTGGCGTTTTGAAGGTGAACATCAATAAAACGTACCCGCTGGATCAGGTGCAAGACGCGCATCACGCGCTTGAGGATGCGTCCCTCACGGGCTCGACCCTTTTGATCCCGTAACTGGTATAAAACAGTTGGGGCCGCCAAACGCGGCCCCAACTTGTTTACACCACTTTGGCATCGGCAAGTGCGATGTCATGTTCAAATAATGAGATTAGATCCACGCTAAACCGGCTGCGCGTCTTTTCGACTTCCCCGCGGGTGGCATCAACAAACGCTGCGCGTTCGTCCGCAGTCAGCTCGATCAGATCAACCCCGTCAGCGCGCAGAGCCTTTGCACAAATTACGTCGTCTTCTTCCGCAAAGCGGCGCTGATCCTTAGTCGCTTCAGCCACGGACTGATGGACGGCATCGCGAACATTCTCGGGCCAGCTTTCAACCGCATCGCGGTTAAACAGAACCAATGCGACCCCCAATAGGTGACCCGTCATCGTAATAGAGCGGTGCACATCATGAAGACGGAAATTGTAGATATTCGTCAGCGGGTTCTCTTGTGCATCTACCGTTCCATCCGCGACCGCGGCCGGCAAATCCCGTACATCAATCGCCCTAGGATCAAACCCAAGCGCGCGAAAAACCCGTTGGTGATCATCGCTTGCAAGTGTGCGCAATTTCAAACCATCGCAGGCCGATGGCGTGTTCAGCCGCCCGCCTCTTGATGAGATATGACGCAGCCCGTTGTCCCAATACCCCATGACGGAATATCCGGTGTTGGCCTCAATCTCTTGCTTCAAGCGCTGCCCCAACGATCCATCAAGAACACCGTAGGCATGGGCGCGTGACGGCACCGCGAAATGTTGGTCAAACAACGCCAATTCCGGCACGCGATCTGCCAGATAGCTGGACGAGAAATAACACCCGTCCAATTCTCCGCTTTCAGTCATCGACAAAAGGTCGGACGCCTTGTGCCCGTCTTCTACGATGTTCTGGCGAAACTTGATCCGTGCAGCGCCGCCCGAAAGCCGCTCAACAGCTTCGGCCAAGGACTTCGCGCCACGGGTGTGAACAGAGTTGTCGCCCTGATAACCACCAAATGTGATTTCTATCGTCATCCAACCAACTCCCGCATCAGTTCATCCGGATCAGCGGGCAAAGCGACGGGAACACCGCGCTTGGCCGAAACATCCATCGCCATGGTCATCAGCAGATTACGATGGCCGTCCGCAGCCGTAGCGTGGGGGGTATCTTGCCCCGTGTAAATGCGTTGGAACCACGAATTGGTTTCTTCGCGCATCGGACCCCAAAGCTGCCCGTTGTGGAGATCGCCGGGGGGGTAGCTCGTTAGAAAATCAACGTGTCGCGGCGGTGGATTGTACCCGTCCGGCACGTATCCCCCGCCCTGTTCGTGGTTGCTGGCCAGAACCACATCACGGTGGGTGTCTTCAATATCGATTACCCCCTCCGTCCCCACGATCCCGATTTCAAGACCGTAAACAGAACCGGGCCAAACCTCGGGCAAGGCCCATGAAATATTCATCGACCAGATCGTGCCATCTTCCATAGTGAACACGCCAAAGGTTGAATCCTTTGTGCCCCATTCGCTGAGGACTTTGTCGTTGGATTGGGCGAAAACCGATTTGGGCACTTTGCCCTCCATCAGCCACATCGACATGTCCAGACTATGGGTTCCCGACACCACCATCGGCGTTAATGTCGCGCGGTCCTGCGTACGACGCACTGTCGCGATGGGCACCATACGGTTCATGAATGCGCGCGTCACAACGGAATGCACATCCCCGATTTGTCCGGTGTTCAGTTTTTCCTTGATCGCAAGGAAGCGACGGCGGAACCGCTGTGTATAGCCAACGACCGCATCGATGTTATTGGCCTCTATCGCCGCCAGAATTTTCGCCGATTGACGTGCGTCTGTGGCCAGTGGCTTTTCGATGAAAAGGTCATGCCCCTTTTCAATCGCCAGCATCGTGGGATCAAAGTGAAAATTCTCATCCGTTGCAATGATCGTCGCCGTGACCTCGGGGCGGTTAAGAAGCTCGCGATAGTCGTTGGTGAAGAAATCGGCGTCGATATCGTCACTTAGTTTATTGCCCAGATCCGATTTGATGTCACAAAGTCCGATCCAACCCACACCGGGATAAGCGCGTGCAAATTCCGCGCGAATCCGACCGATCGTGCCGCACCCAATAACCGCAAGACCGATCTCTTTTTTCTGCTGTTTAGCCATCTTACTCTCCTGTTAACGGGGCGTCATTGTCGATGGCACGACCTGCCCGCATAGCTCTTAGAATTCCTTCGATCACCACGATTGCTGTGAACAACATCAGGATGGTGCCGATCCATTGTGACGCCACGAATCCCCACGTCTTGTCCTCGAACACGAACAAGGACCTGCGCAAATTCTCATCCGCCAGCGGCGCTAGAATGACACCCAGTACAATTGGCGCGACAGGGAACTTGAACAAAGCCAACAGCCAACCCGACAATCCCGCCCCGAACATGATCCAGACATCAAAAATCGAAAGCTTCACCGCGTAAGCGCCGATCACGCAGACCGGTATAATCAACGGCATCAAGATACCGCGCGGTAGGCTGAACAGCTTTACGCACGGCCCTATCAGGGCAAACGCGGCAAGGTACATCATCACATTTGCAATAAAGAGAGCGCCGTAGATGAAATAGATCAGGCCCGGATGATCGATTTCAATCGTTGGCCCCACGGACACGTTTTTCAGCGTCAACGCCGCCAGCAATGCAGCTGCCGCCGCGTTTCCAGGAATGCCAAGCGCAAGCGTTGGCAACATCGATCCACCAATATTGGCATTGTTAGCTGTTTCCGCACAAACCAACGCCTCATAACTGCCCTTGCCCCACTTGGCCTTTTCTTCGGGCGAGGCGCGCCGTTTGCCGATATCGTAGGCGAGGAACGACGCCACATTGGCCCCTGCCCCCGGAATTGCGCCGATGAACGTCCCGAGCACACCAGAACGGATCGCAGAGGGCGTAAACTTTGCCAAAATCCGCAGCGGCGGAATGACCCGACCGACCTTATCGGGAATGGCAACGACGTCTTTCGACGGGAGT
>JBALTK010000085.1:0-15598 GCA_036964385.1 Sulfitobacter sp.
CTTCATCTCAATTCCCGCAGGGCTAACAGGCATGCCGTTTTGGCTGTTCGTATGCTACACGGCCATTGGCAGTTTGATTTGGACCACCGCTCTCGCGCTTGCAGGCTATATTCTAAAGGCGCAATTTGATCGCGTTGAGGCGTGGCTAAACCCCGTGGTTAATGTTTTTTTCATGACCCTCGTCGCGGTCTACGTTTGGCGATTACTAAAATCCTCACCGGTTGGGTAATACGGCTAAAGGAAAAAGCACTAATTCAGACCAGTGTATGGACTGCTCTATGCGTGGGCTGTGATGGAGATAGAATTGCTTGTCCCGCAACACAGAATGCACTTGCACTGCAAACATCAAAAACCTTTGATCGAAAGACCAGGCCGCTAACTCTGATCGGTGCAGGTACGGTGATCTACGCCAATATGCACCCATGCGAGACTGTTCAAAAAGTGGAGTTGATTGATGTCCATAGTCGCCAAGATAACATGTCTGAGCTGCGGGCAGATCAATCGTGTTCCCGTAGCAAGACTTGATGCCAGTCCAAAATGCGCGAAGTGCGGTGGTCCGCTAATGAGCGGTTTTGTCGCGGAACTGGATGCCCAACTGCACAATAAGATCACTGGCCAGGATGAAATCCCGATCATCATAGATTACTGGGCGCTGTGGTGTGGACCTTGCCCCACGATGGCGCCCGATTTTGCAAAAGCTGCGCTCAAATTGAAGACGAAAGTCCGTTTCGCTAAGATTGATACGGAACAACATCCTGAAATCTCCCAAAAGCTCGGTATCCGAGGTATTCCGCTTTTGATCCTGTATTCAGGCGGGAAAGAAGTTGGTAGTTTGGCAGGTGCACGACCTGCTTCGGATATTGAAGCCTTCGTGTTGCAAACTATCAAAGCTGAGGGACTTAGCGCCGCAAGAAAATAGCATTCCTAATAAGCCCCCAGAACGTTCTCCAACGCGCGGATCAATCTCTCAACTGCTTGTAGGGCATGCCTCAATGCGCCAAGAGTACAGGCAGTTCGGTTTGTTCCTCATACGCGCTTTCAGCCAAGTCAGCGATGACAGCGTCAGCTGTGTCAATGTCAATGACCAAGAGGGTTGTGGTGTTTTTCATTTTGATCTCCGTCTATGAACGCCATGCGCGATGGTGTGATCTGCGTGGGAATCAGTCTGGCTGAAATTTCTCGGCCCGCGCTTACACAGATCAATCCGCCCTCATGCAAGGGTCATTAACTGGGTGGAAACAACCTGAAAGGACGCCAGTTGCTTGGATCACTCACATGGCAACCGCCGCGATGAACCTGTCGTCGGTGTCGGTCATCATCAACGCCCTGCCGCTGCGCAGGCTCAAGCTTTAGGCCTCTGTCATGTCCGCGCCTTTTGACCTATCTGTGGCATCTTACAACATCCATAAAGGTGTCGGGACAGACCGACGCCGTGATTTGGCACGAACTGCTGCGGTGATTGCTGAAATCGGTGCGGATATCTTGGCTGTGCAAGAAGCGGATACGCGGTTTGGCAACCGCAAGGGCCTGCTCGATCTAGACAGGATCCGCCGTGATCTGGGGTTGGTCGCGGTCCCAATGGATGGTGTCGGGGATGCGCACGGCTGGCATGGAAATCTTTTACTGGTGCGCAATACTCTGGTCCAAGAGGTGCATCAACTGATCTTGCCAGGGCTAGAGCCGCGCGGGGCGCTTGTGACTGATCTGGTTATCGCGGGGCGACCTTTGCGCGTTGTGAACGCACATCTCGGATTGCTGAAAGCATCTCGAATTGCGCAAGTGCGGGCGTTGCTCGACAAGATCGAGGGTCTGGAAGCGCGCCCAACCCTACTTATGGGGGATCTGAATGAATGGCGTGGGGCAGGGGTTGCGTTCCAGACTTTGAAACAACGTTTTACCTTTGCACAAGCCCGTCCAAGCTTTCCCTCGCGCTATCCGCTGCTGGCACTCGACCGCATGATGATGTCGCCACATGGCACATTGTTGGATGTTGCGGCGCATGACAGTCCATTGTCGCGCCGAGCATCTGACCACTTACCGATCAAGGCAAGGCTGCGCTTTGGTCCAAACAGTTGTGGTAGCGAAGGATGATATCTGATGTCCTGATCCTGCTTTTCTTGATCAGTGTCGCAGGGGCACTGGTGGCAGTAGCGTCTTGGTGGGCACACCGTATGTATCGCCGTTTCTTGAAAGAATCCCGTGGACCTGATTCAATTGCTCTACCTTGTGCCGGGCCAGCCACTCCGCTTGATGCGCTGATTGAACCGCTGGAACAAAGGAATCCGGGAAAATCCGGGCTGATGCTTCTTCTGGACAATGTGGATGCGTTTACGGCACGCGCGCACTCTGCAGCGCAGGCAGGTCGCAGCCTTGATCTGATGTATTACATCTGGAGCACTGACATCGCCGGGTGGCTGCTAGTCGACGCACTCGTGACGGCCGCAGATCGGGGTGTGCGCATCCGTCTGCTGCTGGATGATGTCAATGTGCAGGGCTTTGATCGTACATTTCTTGCCCTGACGCAGCACCCGCTGATCGAGGTGCGGCTCTTCAATCCAACGCGCAATCGCGGGCAGGCAGTGCGCCGCTTGACTGAGATGCTCTTGGGGCTGGCGCGTTTCAACCGGCGCATGCACGGCAAAATGTGGATCGCCGACGGTCGGCTGGCAATCATCGGAGGCCGCAATATTGGAGATACCTACTTCAGTGCAGACATCGGCACCCGAAGCTCGGTTGATGCGGATGTGATGCTCTTGGGCTCGAAGGTGGCCGAGGTTTCGAATGTGTTCGATAGCTATTGGAATCTTGGGTTATCCTTGCCGATCGTCTCTCTGTGGCCCGCATTCCGTGCGAACCCTCGTGCTTTTCGCAATAGACTGGCGCGGCATATTCATTCCGCAGCGTCATGCGAATTCCTAGAGAGGGTTCAGAATGGAAGATCACCCGACAACTTTCTGACCGACCGCCTGTATTGGACGGACAAGGTGCAACTGCTCGCCGATCCACCTGACAAGGCGTATGATCTACATACCGCCCCTTGGATGGAAACCGCCATCGCATCGATACTGAAGGCCGCAGAAACCGACGTGCATATGATTACACCGTATTTTGTACCGGGTGCCGCTGGCCTTGCAGGTCTCACTGAATTGATGACGCGCGGGGTAAAGGTCTCCTTGGTCACAAACTCTTTGTCAGCAACGGACTTAGTCATCGTTTACGGAGCCTACCGCCAATTCCGCGGTCCGCTGCTGGCAGCTGGGGCCAGCGTGTACGAGTTCTCCAAACCTGCGCTGGCAGGGCGAAAACGCGATTTCGTGCATTCCAAGGTGTTTATGATCGATGGACGGCAAGGCATTGTGGGATCGCTGAACTTTGACTTACGATCAGCCTATATCAATACTGAATTGGGGCTGCTGTTCGAGGGACCACCCCTATTGGCTGAACTGCGCGCCATGTTCGACACGCTATCCTCGCCTGAACAAGCATACCAAGTAACCCAGACCGGACGTGCTTTGCACTGGTCCGTCGCGCGCGCGGGACAACCCAGTGTGATGACTGTCGAGCCAGAATCAGGATGGTCCAGGCGCGCAGTGTCGTGGATGGTTGGACATCTGCCGATCCAGAAGTATCTGTAAACAGATTGGTTTTGGCGGTTCAGGCGCAGATCCCCGTTAGCTCAGTAGTTTCAGCAACGCTTTAGCCGCGTCTTTGGAAGATGCGGGATTCTGGCCCGTAATTAGCTTGCCGTCTATGATGACATGCGATGCCCAATCGGCCCCTTTAGCATGATCACCGCCATTCGCGGCCAGCATATCCTCGACGGGAAATGGCGCAACATCTGTCAGACCCACTGCCGCTTCTTTGGTTTTGGTGAACCCGGTCAAATGGCGGCTAGGCTCGGTCGAGGGGACCACTGAGACGTGAAGCGACTCTCTGATACCGGGCGCGCCAGACGCAACTTGGGTCGTGCATCCTCGTTCGGCACTGTGGCACCGCTCTGGCCGATACCCGCGACGCAGCCCGTGCATTACCCGCGCGCTTTAAGATGGCAATGCGATCACCTGCGAGGACGAGCCATTGAGGGAGCGGTTCACAGACGGGGATCATTGTTTGCATATTACACTTCGGAAATCTGCCGATGGTGCTGATTGAGATCAATGCGTCCGCCAACGATTTACGTCAATGATGCGCCAATGCCAAAATCATCGCACATTGGATTCCAGAAATGAACACGAACGCATCCGTGCCAAAACTGGCACCTACGGGTCTGACGGCAGCAGAAGCCAAAATGCGGCTGGCCGCTGACGGGCCCAATGAATTGGCTACGACAAAACGAAGGTCTCCGTTTCGCATCGTATTGGACGTTCTGAAAGAGCCGATGCTGGTGCTGCTTTTGGTGGGGGGCGTGGTTTATCTGCTGCTCGGAAGCAGAGCCGAAGCGCTCATCCTTCTGGCCTTTGCATGCATGTCCATCGGCATCACGGCGGTGCAGGAGGCGCGCACCGGTCGGGTGCTTGAGGCGTTGCGCGATCTGTCCAGTCCGCGCGCGCTGGTGATCCGCGGTGGCACCAGACTGCGCATCGCGGGGCGCGAGGTGGTGCGCGGTGACCTGATCGTACTGTCCGAAGGCGACCGCGTGCCTGCCGACGCTTTTTTAATCGAGTCCACAGACCTGTCAGCGGATGAGTCTTTGCTGACGGGTGAGGCCGAGGCAGTGCGCAAGAAAGCGGGGGCGGGCGAGGCCGATGTGCGGCCGGGTGGCCACGATCTACCACAGGTGTTTTCCGGCACGTTGATCGTTCGGGGGTCGGCGCTGGCGGAGGCTACAGCCATCGGTGCCGACAGCGAGATTGGCAAGATTGGCAAAAGCCTAAGCCAGATCGAGCCTGAGACACCCCATTTGCAGCAACAGATGCGCAGTCTTGTAATTGCCACGGCGGGTATTGGCGTAGGCGTCAGTGCCATAGTCGTGGCACTATACGGGTTATTGCGCGGTGGCTGGCTCGATGCCGTCTTGGCCGGGATCGCGGTTGGTATGGCGATGCTGCCGGAAGAGTTTCCGATGGTCTTGGCCGTCTTCATGGCTATGGGGGCTTGGCGCATTTCCAAGGCGCGGGTGCTGACGCGCCACGCATCGGCTATTGAAGCCCTGGGGTCAGCAAGCGTGCTGTGCACCGACAAAACCGGGACACTTACCGAGAACCGGATGACCATCGCAGCCCTGCAACTGGCTGACGGTACGGCGCATCAAATTGGCGCGGACGTGGCCTTGCCACCTGCCTTCCGCGAACTGGCTGCGGCGGGCGTCATGGCCTCGGCACCCGAGCCGTTCGACCCGATGGAGGTGGCGTTTCACGCGCTGGCGGCCAACGACCTGCGGGACGGTGAAACCTTGCCGGGGGCAGGGCGGGCTCTGATGCAAAGCTATCCACTGTCCTCCGATCTTTTGGCGATGTCGCAAGTCTGGCAGGCCGACGATGGCTTTTCCATCGCCGCCAAGGGAGCGCCCGAAGCGATTGCCGATTTGTGCAAGCTGGAGCCAGATCAGCGCGCGACCATCAAGGCGCAGCTGGACGCGATGGCCGCCAAAGGTTTGCGCGTCCTGGCCGTGGCAGAGGCCTCTTGGCCTGCGGGGCAGGACCTGCCCGAGACGCAGGCCGGATTTACCTTTCGCCTTTTGGGCCTTGTTGGTCTTGCAGATCCGTTGCGCGCCTCGGTACCTGCAGCGGTGGCTGAATGTCAGGCGGCGGGTATTCGGGTCATCATGATTACCGGCGACCATCCGATCACAGCCCGCGCGATCGCCGCTGAGGCGGGGTTGCCCGGCGATGTCGTGCTGACAGGCGATGATCTGGCGAGTATGGCAGATAAGGACCTTGCCAAGGCGGTTGCGACAGTGACCATTTTTGCCCGCATCCTGCCCGAACAAAAGCTGAGGATCGTCAACTCCCTCAAGGCCGAAGGGGCCGTCGTGGCGATGACTGGCGACGGTGTGAACGACGCGCCCAGCCTGAAGGTTGCCGATATCGGCGTGGCGATGGGGGAGCGCGGGACGGATGTAGCGCGCGAGGCGGCGTCGATTGTCCTGCTGGACGATGATTTCGGCTCTATCGTCACCACGGTGCGGCTGGGCCGCCGCATCTACGACAATCTCCGCAAGTCGATGAGCTTTATTCTGGCCGTCCATGTGCCGATAGCGGGCCTCGCGCTGATGCCTCTGCTGTTCGGGATGCCGCTTTTGTTTGGCCCGGTCCATATCGCCTTTCTTGAAATGGTAATCGACCCGGTCTGTGCACTGGTCTTCGAGGCCGAGCGCGAAGAGGACGGTGTGATGCAACGCCCGCCGCGCCCGGCGGATGAGCCGCTGTTTTCCTGGCCCACGGTGGTCTGGAGCCTATTACAGGGCCTGATGGTGCTGGGTATCGCGGGCTCTGCCGCGTGGTTTGCGCCCGGCTATGGCCTTGACCCCGATCAGGTGCGCGGACTGGCGTTTGCCACACTGGTTCTGGGCGTTGTGGCGCTGATCCTGATCGATCGATCCAACTCCAACTCTGTCCTGTCGGCGTTGCTGCGCCCTAACAAGGCGCTGGCGATTGTGTTGCCGATCGTTGCCTCACTTCTCGCGGTGACGCTCTTTTGGGCTCCGGCGCGAGATTTGTTCCGCTTTGGTGTACTGGAAGGCGTCTGGCTAGCCGTGCCGCCCTTGGCCGGGATCGGGGTTCTGCTGGCGCTGGAAGCGCTGAAACCGTTATGGCGCATGGTCTTGAGCGCGCCCGAACCGGGGGCGGTGAAAGCGGAACCAGCTTGATCGACTATTCTGCCGTCTGGTCCCATAGCCGTTAGAGATCGACGCGCCGCAACCTTAGCGCGTTGGTGATGACCGAGACGGAGGACAGACTCATCGCCGCCGCCGCAATCATCGGTGATAGCAACAGGCCGGTGACGGGGTACAACAAACCTGCAGCAATCGGCACGCCAAGCGCATTATAGGCGAAGGCGAAGAACAGGTTTTGCTTGATGTTACGCAAGGTGGCGCGGGCCAGTTTTCGCGCGCGCACGATGCCCATCAGATCGCCGCCGAGCAGGGTGATGCCTGCGCTCTCCATTGCGACATCCGCTCCGGTTCCCATCGCAATCCCGACATCGGCGGCGGCTAAAGCGGGTGCGTCGTTCACCCCGTCACCAGCCATCGCGATCTTTTGGCCAGCCTTGCGCAACTCATCGATCAGCACCTTCTTGGCTTCCGGCAGGACACCCGCGCGCACCTCGTCGATGCCCAGCTCGCCTGCCACAGCCTGCGCCGTGCGTTCATTGTCGCCGGTTGCCATGATGACCCTCAGGCCCAGAGCATGAAGTTCCTTGATCGCCTGCGCGGTGCTGTCCTTGATCGGGTCGGCCACGGCCACGATACCCACGAGGGTTCCATCCGCCGCGATGAACATCGCCGTCTTTCCCTCGGCGCGAAGGGGATCGGCCTTTTCCTCGGCCGCGCCCGTGTCCAGCCCCATCTCCTGCATCATCGCTGTGTTGCCAAGTGCGACGGCGCGTCCTTCTATGGTTCCCTGCACGCCTTTGCCGGTGACCGCCTCGAAATCGCTGGCCTCTTGCCGGGCGGCGTCCGCCGCTTCGGCCCCCTCCACAATCGCTTCGGCCAACGGGTGTTCCGAGCCGCGTTCCAGTGCTGCGGCGAGCGACAGCAGCTCGGTCTCCGTGATATCCGCAAGCGCTATTGTATCGGTCAACTTCGGCTTGCCCATGGTCAACGTGCCGGTCTTGTCGACGATCAGCGTGTCGACGCCCGCCATGCGTTCCAGCGCCTCGGCATCCTTGATCAGCACGCCCGCCTGGGCCCCGCGTCCCGCCGCCGTAGTGATCGAAATCGGTGTCGCCAGCCCAAGCGCGCAGGGGCAGGCGACGATCAGCACCGACACGGCTGCGGCCATGGCAAAGACCAGCGCAGGTTCGGGTCCGAAGATCATCCATAGGGTAAAGGCAGAGATCGACACTCCGACCACGGTTGGCACGAAGATTGCCGAGACCCTGTCGGCCAGACCTTGGATCGGGGCGCGCGACCGCTTCGCATTCGACACCATTTCAACAATCTGCGCCAGCACGGTATCGGCACCGACCTTGCTCGCTTCGATCACAAGGCTGCCGTTCTTGTTGATCGTGGCTCCGGTCACCGCATCGCCTGGACCTTTCTCCACGGGCATCGACTCGCCCGTCAGCATGCTTTCATCCAAGGAGGACCGCCCCTCGATCACGACACCATCGACCGGGAGCGCATCGCCGGGTCGCACACGCAAACGGTCGCCCTCCACGACGGAGTCCAAGGGAACGTCGCTTTCGGTGCCGTCCGCTTCGATGCGCCGCGCGGTCTTTGGCGCGAGGTCAAGAAGCGCGCGGATGGCGTCGCCCGTGCGTTCGCGCGCGCGCAGTTCCAGCACCTGACCAAAAAAGACCAGCGCCACGATCACCACCGATGCTTCGAAATAGGTGCCGACGCCATCGCCGGTTTGATACTGCGCGGGGAACAGTTCTGGCAGGAACACTGCAAATAGCGAGTAGATATAGGCTGCCGCGACGCCAAGCGAGATAAGCGTCCACATGTTTGACGACCGGTTGACGACCGAAGCCCATCCCCGTTTGAAGAACGGCAACGCGGCCCAAAGGACGACGGGCGTCGCCAGCGCAAACTCAAGGTATCCTGCCACTTGATACCCAAACCAGTCGCGCACGGGCAAACCCACCATCGGCCCCATCGTCAGCACGATCAATGGAACAGCTGCCGCCACCGAGATCCACATACGGCGCGTGAAGTCGATCAACTCGTGGTTCGGCCCGTCCGTAGGCTCCATCTGTTCAAGTGCCATACCGCAGATCGGGCAGGGGCCCGGTGCGGGGCGGATGATCTCGGGGTGCATCGGGCAGGTGTATTGTGCGTTGGCCGGGGCGGCCTTGTCTGGCCGCTCAGGGTCACCAGAGGCATATGATGACGGATCGGTCTTGAACTCCGTCTCGCATTTCTGGGAGCAGAAATGGAAGGTCTCGCCCTGAAACTCCGCGTGTCGTCCGTCGGGCTTAACTGCGACCTTCATTCCGCAGACCGGGTCCTTTGCCGTCTCGGCTCCCGCCGGAATGTCGGGCGCGGCGTGATGATGATCGTGATCCATGGGGTGCCAGCCTTTCTGGTTCTGTCGTAGTTTTACGCCTTCAGTGATCGGCCCTGCCGGAACCTTCGCGCCGACAGGTCGGCGGCAATCCCCACAGGACCGGAGGTTACGGTCACGTGGCCGAAGCCTGCGTCGTCAGGCCCAGCACCAGCCAGTCCTGCATGCCGCCTCGGTAGTAGTAGATTTTTTCCGGCGGAAAGCCGTTGTCGACCATTGCGTGCATCGCGATCGAACTTTGAGGGCAGGCCGGGCCATTGCAAAACGCCACGACTTTCTTGGCGGCGTCGCAATTCCAACCAGACGATGATCGGACACATCCAAGCGCGTCCAGACGGTCGGCAACATCCTCAAACGGAATCGACATGCTTCCGGGAATCGTTCCCTTCAGCCGCCAATCGGAATCGCGCATGTCGATCACGACATGGTCGTCATCTCCCAGGCAGTCCAGGACCTCAAGTTCCCCGACGGGTGTAACGCCGTCTATCGGAACCATAGGTTGCAGATACCCGGTAATGAGTTGCATGTCGTTACGGTGGCGTTCGATTCCAACCGGTCCGCCAGTCAATTTGACGACCCGTTTCGTCTCGTCCGCCGTGATTTCGAGCAGTTCAAGCATTAGTCGATCTCCGGTCCGGTTTTGTTTCATTAGGCGGCCCGCGCCATCACCACCTTGAGCGTTTCGCGCTGCATCAGGCTCTGGGTGTCGGCCAGGACCGACAGCTCAAACCACCAGACCCCGAATGCGGCGAGCCAGAAGACTGCAATCGCTACTAGGATGGCGATGCGCAGTCGCGTCTCAGATCGCTTCGACGGCCTTTGCCAGAAGGTCGCGGACCTGGCCCGCGACGGCCGTTAGTTCAGCGTTTTCTATTGCCTGCATCGACGCCGCCGGGTCGATCGCACTGATCTCAACGCCGCCATCCACCTCTCGCAGGATCACATTGCAGGGCAACATGGCACCAACGCGCGGCTCCATCCAAATGGCCTCATAGGCAGTCTTGGGGTTGCAGGCACCGAGAATCCGGTAGGGCCGCATCTCGGCACCCTGCTTCTTTTTCATCGTCGCTTGCACGTCGATCTCTGTCAGGACGCCAAAGCCGTTATTGGCAAGGGCCGCGCGGGTGCTGGCGTTGACCGCGTCAAATTCAACGTCCGCTATCAGGTGGTTGGTCGTGTAGTCCATTGTCGTTCCTTTCGATTCATGACTTCGATTCCAGCAGGGATATCTACTTTCCACCCGGCTGCGGCGTCATTCAAGTTCGGCGCGGGGTGTGCCTGTAGGTGCTTCGCCGTTCGCCTCGATGTCAGCGATATATCTCTTCATTTCAGCGATTTCGCTGAGCTGCGCTTCGATGATTGCATCTGCCAGTGCCCTGACCCTGGGGTCCGATATATCGGACCGCTCGCTGGTCAGGATGGCGATAGAATGGTGCGGGATCATCGCCCGCATCCAGGCGAGATCGTCGACAGTCTCCTGGCTTCGGACAAGCCAGAGCGACAGGGCGAAGGTTACAGCAGCTCCCGCGAAGATCGCGAGATTGACCCTCTTGTTGGAATACATGCCCAGCATGAAAGCGAGCATGATGATCGCCATCACCGCACCCATATAGATCGCCATCCACATGCGCGTCTGTGAGAAGAAGATGTGGTCGAGCGCGTAGGTGTTGAGATACATCAATCCAAACATCACGACCGTCGAAGTTGCGATCATTGCAAAGAAACGTCCGTAGTTCATCTTCAAACTCCTGATCAAATAATTTTGCCAGTTCAACACCCCGAGAAGGGCGATCCCGAGGATCGCAATTGCCGCGGGGTTGGCGGCGCGCAGGCTCATCTCAGATCGCCTCAGCGGTCTTCGCTACGGTCACGGACCTGGCCCGCCACAGCCGTCAATTCAGCGTTTTCTATCGCCTGCATCGATGCCACCGGGGCGATGGCGCTGACCTCAACGCCGCCCTCGATCTCGCGCAGGATGACGTTGCAAGGCAGCATCGCGCCGACCCGCGGCTCGATTCCGATCGCCTGATGCGCCATCTTCGGGTTGCAGGCGCCGAGAATGCGGTAGGCCGGCATGTCGACATCGAGCTTCTTTTTCATCGTCGCCTTGACGTCGATTTCCGTCAAAATTCCGAAACCAGCATCGGACAGCGCCTTGCGGACGCGGGCATCGATTTCGTCAAACCCCGCTCCGAGGAACAATCGGTCGATCGTGTATTCCATATCGGATCTCCATCAAACTTCATTTTTTCAGATACTTCATCAGCGCCATGATCGCCACGCCGGCGATCACGATGAGTAGCAGGGTCCAGATCCAGCCGAAGCCCATTCCATACCCCATGCCGTAGTTATTCATCATCGGTTTCTCCTGCAATTAGTCATCTGACTGCCCCCACCATCCGGCGTCTGGTGCGATTGGCGTCGCAACCAGCGCATCAGTCGTTGCCCATCATGCCCCGATGCCTGCCCTGAATGTCGCCATGCTGCCGCCCGCTGTGGCTTCCCATTATCGCGGCCATTGCAGCCATTTCGGCTTCCGTCACCTGCGCGTCGCCGTCAGGATCGTGCATCTGGAAGGCGCGCACGGTCATTGGTCGAGTATGAGCCGCGCGCATCACCGCAAATTCCTCGAGCGAAAGCGTGCCGTTGCCGTCAGCATCATAAGTCTTGATTTCGGCTTGAATGCCGACTGTCATTTCTTCAGGGCTGAGCGTGCCGTCCTTGTTGGTGTCAAACGTGGCCATTGCGTAGTTTTGGCCTCCGCCCATCATCATGCCCATCCCACTATGGCCGCCCATCATGCCGTCATGGTCACCCATCATCTGGCCTGGCTCCATCTGGGTTTGCTGGGCGACCGCCGACACCGCAACGGCGGCAAGGCCGAGGGTGGCAACGGCTAAAAGCGCGAAGTTTTTCGAATGTCTCATGGCATCTCTCCTCAGTTTATTGGCATATCGCCATGGAAGCGAGCGTAGGCCCTTCCGGGCTTCCGGTACTGACTTGGATCAGTCATCGAATTCACGGACCGGGTAGCGCGAAAATCCATTGTTTGACCATCGTACGACGTCGAGCTATCGACTCGACCGAGTTCAGCTCGTCTGTGCCTTGCGCGACGGCAGGCAATTCGGTGAATGCGACGACCGCCAAGAAGGCCGCGCCGCGAAGGATATTCGGGGAAGACAAAGGTATCGGTGACCTTATCCCTTGAACCGCGACATGGCGCTGGCAAAGGAACTGGAGAGGCTGTCCCACGCCTTGTCGAAGCCTGACTTCATGTCGTGCCAAGCGTCGTCGCTGGCTTCGCGCAGCTCCTTAAGCTTTGCTTCGGCCTCGTCGCGCTGCGTCCGCATTTCTTTGAGCTGCTTTTGATAGTTGATCTTGGCGTCGGCCTCGGCCTCGTCGGCCTTGGCTTTCATCTTGTCGATGTCGGCGTTCCACTGGTGGATGCGCGCCTTGGCCTTCTCGATATACTGTTCGCGTTCGGACATTCTTGATCTCCTTGTAATTTTGACAGGAAAACCCTGGGAAGTTGAAGCGTAGCTCACAGTTCCGCTTGCCCGACTGACTTGGGTTAGTGACGGCTCACATCTCAGACGTCCATCCTGTGGCTTTGAGTGATGGAGAACGAATAGATGCCCGAGACGCAAGAAATGACGCTGCCTGTCGTCGACCTCGCCCGCGAAAACAACGAGTTCCGCAAGGTCCTCTGGACCGGCGAAAAGACACAGCTGGTGCTGATGGCTATCCCCGAGGGCGGCGAGATCGGCGGTGAGGGGCACGACCAGCTGCTCTACTTCGTCGCGGGGACAGGTGTCGCAAAGATAAGTGATTTGGAAACCAAGATCGCCACCAAGGCCGAGGCTGATGCTGACGAATAAGCCCATGAAGGTTGATACCGTCATCGTGGGCGTGGGTAGTGCCGGGCTGTCGGCTCTGCGTGAGGTGCGCCGCTATACCGACGATTTTCTTGTGGTGAACGACGGCCATTGGGGCACCACCTGCGCCGCTGTGGGCTGCATGCCGTCGAAGGCGCTGATCGAGGCGGCGCACGCGTTTCACCGGCGCCTGACCTTCGAGGAATTCGGCATCGAGGGCGCCGAGGGGTTGCGCGCCGACATCCCGGCCGTGCTCGCCCGAGTGCGCAGGATGCGTGGCGGGTTCGTCAAAGGGCCGGAGAGCGTGCCAGACAAGCTGGGCGACCGCGCCGTGTCGGGCCGTGCGCGGCTTCTGGGACCCGGTCGGCTGGAGGTGAATGGCGACGAGATCGAGGCGCGCGCGATCATCCTCGCGCCGGGCAGCCGCCCGGTGGTGCCCGGACCCTGGCGGAACTTCGGAGACCGGATCCTGACCACGGACAGCCTGTTCGAGCAGGACGACCTTCCGCGCCGCATCGCGGTGGTCGGCATGGGTGCCATCGGGATCGAGATGGCCCAGGCCCTGGCCCGGTTGGGGCTGGATGTGGCCGGGTTCGACGCGGCCGAAACGCTGGCCGGCATTGACGACCGTCAGGTGCTGGAGGCTTTCCGTCCCTTGATCGAGGCTGAGATGGGCTTGCATACGGGCGCGTCCGCCGAACTCGAGGACGCAGGCCGCACGATCCGCGTGAGGGGCGCGGGCGGGGTCTTCGAGGCTGATGCCGTGCTGGTCGCGATAGGGCGTCGCCCCAACATCGACGGGCTGGGGCTGGACACGTTGGGCGTTCCGCTTGACGACAAGGGGATGCCTCGGATCGATCCCTCCACGCTGCGTATCGGCGATATGCAGGTGTTTCTTGCCGGCGACGCGAACGGCTATCGCCCGCTGCTGCATGAGGCCGCCGACGATGGGCATATCGCCGGGCGCATGGCTGCACGGGATGCTTCGGATCACGGATTGTGCCGGCGTACGGCCCTGTCGATTGTGTTTTCATCGCCGCAGGTGGCGCGGGTCGGGCCACCTCTGTCGGATCTGGATGAAGACACCACCGTCACGGGGGAGGCAGATTTCTCGGATCAGCCGCGCGCGCATGGCCCAGACCGCCGCGGGCTTGCTTCGCCTTCACGCCGAGCGCGAGACCGGACGGCTTCTGGCCGCCGAGATGTGCGTGCCAGCCGCCGAACACTTGGCGCACCTGCTGGCTCTCGCGGTCGAACGGCAGATGACCGTGGCGGCCATGCTGGCCATGCCGTTCTACCATCCGGTGCTGGAGGAGGGCCTGCGCCGTGCCCTGCGCGATCTTGCGAAGAGTGTGGCGGCCGTCGGTGGCTCGGACCTGTCGACCTGCAAGCCGATCGGTCATGATGCCCTGGACTGACGCCGGCCCTGTCGTGTCGGCATGATTGGCGTCTGCGATAATGGATGCTGTATCCACCGATGGACACTATTTCCCAGGCACACCGTCGGCCGGGCGGTCAGACTAACGCTTACCCTGAATTCGGCCATAGCTCGCGCCTGTATGCTGGACGTGTGATGAATGCTAGTGTTGAAACCATGATCATCCACCAACGCCTGAGCAAACTGATGAAGCCACGTTTTCTGCTTCGCTGCGGCTTTTTTCTGAGAGTTGTCAGCCATCTAGCAATCCTGTCTGTGCTTGCACTCGTGATTGCAGGCGGGCCTGGCCAAACGCAGACGTCGCCGAACAGTCTGGATGCAGCCACCAGTGATCCGCATAGAGAGGTCTCTGTCGCGCCCGATGTGCGCGACTCTGAGATCGCAGATCGTCTAAGTCGCATTCTGGTCGCCAGCGAATGGTTTAATTCCGTGACCGTCTCGGTGCGCGAGGGCATCGTCTTTCTAGACGGTCAGACTGAAACCGAAGAGCGGAAGGATTGGGCACGCCAGTTGGCCCTTAGAACTGAGGGCGTTGTCGCGGTCGTCAACCGAATTGAGGTACAGCCACAGATCAGCTGGGACCTGACTCCAACTTGGCGCGAGATCGAGAGGCTAGCCAATCGAGTTCAATGGTTTGCACCGCTTTCAGTCGTTTCATTGATTATACTTCTGTTCGCGTGGATCTTGTCGCGCGGCGTGGCTGCCCTCGCGCGTCATTCGCTACGCAGACGTATTGAGTCACCGCTGCTCCTTCAACTCGTGGCGCGTTCACTGTCGATACCCGTGATCTTGATCGGCGTTTACCTTGTGCTTCAGGTTGCAGGCCTCACGCGGCTCGCTTTAACGGTCTTGGGCGGCACTGGACTCATCGGTATCGTATTGGGCCTCGCCTTTCGAGAGATTGCTGAAAACTCACTCGCCAGCATCCTTCTCAGCATCCGAAACCCCTTTCGGGCAGGCGACTGGATACAGGTTGGCGAGCATCAGGGCATCGTGCAGAGCCTCAACATGCGCACCACCGTCCTGCTTACGCTGGACGGAAACCATGTGCAGATCCCGAACGCGCTCGTTTTCAAGAGCATCATAAAGAACTTCTCCACCAATCCAAACCGGCG
>JBALTK010000086.1:0-15393 GCA_036964385.1 Sulfitobacter sp.
CAACCAGATCGAACAACAGGATGTGGCCGTTGACGCGGCCATTTCCGTCGACAACGGCTGCGCTGTGCTTGACGATGCCAGCTTCTGCTGCATTGGCCAGAAGCCGCTCCAGTTCGGTCTGATCCTCCTCGTGCCCCACAAATGCAAAGTGGATGCGGCCGGAAAAATCGTCGTCTTCGTAATTTGTGTGAATGTCATATTTTCCATTCACGACTGCAGTGACCAACTCCTGAACACCTGCTTGGATAATGGCGAGTGTCTCGAACTTGCGCGCGTTGGCAAGGGTTTCAGCATCAAGGTTTGTGATGTCAGCCTGTGGAGCGACCGCTGCCGTTACGAGGGACCGGATTTTATCGGCAGTGGAACTTGGAACAATGGCTGATGCGACCACTTTGGGCAGTGCAGGTGCGGATTGTATTGCGCTGGTGTCAGCCGCAGCAACAGCAAGCTGGACCAGTTCCGCGACTGAGGTAGGCTGGGCTGCGGGGGCTGGGGTGGTGACAGGCCAAACCAATGCGGGTTCCTCAGCAGGCTGTTGGGATGAAACGCTCAAAAGATCGGCAGCTACCGTGCGTGTAACATCCTGATCTGCGTCGCGTTGCTGGGCAAGTTGCGCAACCATCTGGTTCATTTGCGCGATCTGCTGTTTTTGCGTGTTGAGTTGCACAACCCCGAGGGTCAGCACGATGCCCAAAACAAATGCAGCACCGCCCAGACCCGCGATGAGAGCAATCCGTGACGCGCTGGATTGGTTTGTGTTCGACGTCATAGATCCGTTCAGCATTTGTTGTGTCCTTCTTTTTGAATAGCCGGACGTGCCGCAGAAGCGAAATCTGATCCGTCGTTAGAAATGTCGTGAATGGGGAGTGCGCGCGTTTGCGCAGCGTCATACGGGTCGCTGTCCAGTGAGGACAGGTCACGCAGATCGGCACGTGTGAACATGCCACCGTTTGGTGAGACGTATCCCGAAAATAGGACAGCACATTCTTGCATAGTCTGCTGATCCCCCCAGATCGCGTCACCATATATCGCGTAAATGGCTGGCAGGCCCGCAATAAATAGTGGTGAAACATATCGCAGTGAAGTGTTTTCACGTCAACGTAGAATTTTCAATTCCCGATAGAATGCGCCCAAAAAGAGGGCGGAGGGGTGTTTGTGTTCATGGCCGATTAACGTGAGATATCCTGACCTAGGTCGAAGGTTGTCCCATCAATGCGGTGTCAAATGGGTACTGTGTCAGATTCTCAAACCCGTCCTCGGTGATCAACACCTGATCCTCCAGCTTGATCGAGAAATCACCGCCCTCAGGGCTCACCAGTGCTTCGACACAGAGCACCATTCCTGCCTCCAACGGATAATCATAGGCTCCTGCGACCGCCTGATCGGGATAGGCAACCAAGGGCCATTCGTCACACAGCCCCACACCGTGCATGAGGCAGCCGTATTTCAGCTTTTGAAACTGTGGATCTAGGACGTGGGTGTTGGCCGACAACTCGGGTATCATCACTCCTGGCTTGAGCATCTGCATATTCTGCATGATATGCTCCACTCCATGCTGCATGGCATAGATCATGTCGGGAGGAGGGGCCTGATCACCGATCCACCAGCTGCGGGAGATATCGACACAAATGCCGTAACTGCCGACAAGATCCGTGTCAAAACTGATGATCTCGTTGTTTTGCGTTATGCGGGGGCCGCACTCTTGAAACCATGGATTGGTGCGCGGCCCTGACGATAACAGGCGTGTCTCGATCCACTCACCGCCGCGACGGATGTTTTCAGCGTGCATCACCGCCCAGATGTCATCCTCCGAAGTTTGGCCCAACGGCACATTGGCCCGTGCAAAGTCCTCCATGAGGCGCACCGAAGTCTCACAAGCGTGGCTCGCACAGCGCATGGCGAGGATTTCATCGGGTCCTTTGATGCTGCGGGACTTCTCGGTGACTTCCTCACCGTCCATGACCTCAAATCCTGCGCGTTCAAGCGACCGCAGCCCGTGAAGCATGATCTTGTCTACAGCAACGCGCATCTCGCCGCCGCTATGTTCCATGATGAGATCGCGGATTTCACCTGCCAGCACATCAGCCGCCACGCCGACTTTGTCCCCTCTGTCAAAATAGAAGAGATCCGCACCTGAGCGCTGCTCGCGCACCAGCGGGTTGAATTCACTCAGAAAAGGCGAGTTCTTGTAGTCCCACATCACCATATATCCGTCTGCGCACAGCAGCACAGCGCGGAAGGGGTTATGGGTGTTCCATAACTGCATATTGGTGCTGTCCGTAGCATAGCGGATGTTGAGCGGATCAAACATCAGCAGGCCGCCATAGCCGCGTTCCGCCACATGGCGCGTCAGCCGCTCCCAACGGTATCGACGCATTTTCGCGAGATTGGGCAAGACAAGCCCCGCCGCTTCCCACTCGCGAAATGCCAACTGTGTCGGACCAATCTCGACGCGGTCTGCATCATTGGGAGAGCCATCAGGCAAGGTCGCTCCCTGTGTCGGGTCAATCTTACGCGTCTCGCGGTAGTGGTGCTTCATTTCAAAACCCCTTTGGGAAAGGCTCAGCTGATTTGTGGGGACGGTCGCCTTCAAAATCGACGGAGCGATGTCGGTTTTGATACCCTTGCAATTCCATTTGTGGCTCAATGGTTCCTTGCCTAGGGTCCAAAGGGATAAAGTCTGAGGGTTATCATTATGCGGTTGAAGTTGTTATTGGCGCTGGTTTTGGGCCTGTGGCCGCATCTTGGGATGGCGCAATCGGCCCAGATGGCCGAAACCCTGCGTGCCGCAATCGTTGCGGCCGCGACGAACGAATTTGAAACCGCCAATCATACAGTTGAGATCAACGGTTGCGAAATGACGACCTACGTTTGGAAGCCCTATGAGGATCAAGGGATGAAGCTGTGGTCGTCATTCAGTTTTGACATGCGCATGACGCGCTGGCGAAGTGGTGCTGATAATTCGGTCACGATTGCCATCGACGATCGAAAAAACACTGGAGCAGAAAGGAGCTTGGTTCTCATCATGTTCAAAATGCGCGGTCAGGCGCTTGCACGCCACGAAGTGCCCGAGTTTCGTGTGAACGACAACAAATTGCACCGTCCTTCCCCGCGGCAGGGCTACGTCCCGTTCTTCTTCCGCGACGCAGCGTCCTTTTTTGTTCTGCACGAAGGCAAAGGGGTCGTGGACAAGGCTTTACGTTTCACAGCGCTTTATGAACAATATGTGAGCGAATACTGTGCGACCCTGAGCTGAGCAAGCCGGCAAGGATATAGGGTAAGCAGAGCGATTGGGGGCTGGGTCTAAGGATGAGCGTGATTTTGCAAAAGGCGCTGCCCGCCGAGATGGGTGGCGCGATGAGTCTACCCGGTATGGCCCCAGCGGCGGCACAGGATTGGCTGCGCGTGGATGAGGCTTACGGCGCGCAGATGCAGCGGCGTTTGGCCTTGCTGCGCAGGCAGCGCGCGGATGTAGTGTGGATGGACCCCGCCGCATTGCCTGCCGCGCAAGAGGTTTTGGAGCAAGCGCTGGGCCTGTTGCCCGAATTGGGGTTCGAGACGGGCGCAGACCATGCCATCTGCCCCGATGGCCGCCGTGTTATGCTGGACCGTGATGCACCTCTGGTGACACTTGGCCAATTGGTCCAAGAAGACATTTGCCTGCTGCAAAAGCGCGGGGCCGAGCATGTGCTGGTGGGTGCGGTGCTGTGTTTCCCTGCGAGTTGGCGCCTGTCTGAGAAGGCGGGTCGGCCCCTTGTCGGAATTCATGAACCTGTGGCGGAATATGACGACAATCTTGCGCGCCGTGTACAGCGCCTTTTTGACGGGGTGCGCGTGGGGCGACCGCTTTGGCGTTTTAACAGGCTTTGGTATGATGATCCTGAGCTGCATCAGCCGCGCTCTGCCACAACACCGCGCAGGATCAAACCTGATCAACAGGCCGCGCCGTACGTCCGGTCAGAGCGCCAGTGTGTTGTGCGGATGCCTGTGAGTGACGTTGTCGTCTTTTCGATCCACACGTATGTGGTCGCCACATAGAACGCGCCCGACAGGTCACCCCGCCGAACGCGTATTGTTTACTCAGATCCGACCACCATATGCGGTTGACCGTTTGAGGTTTTTTGCGGCGACTCACCCTGTGCATTCACCGTCACGTTGATCTGTTGGCGCAGGGAGGTGAAATGCTCCGACTCTACCACGTCCACAGGCTTATCAAATCGCACAGTAAGCGACCAAAAGCCTGAAGAGGCGAGCCGTGCCGCCTTGATCATCCCCGTAAAGGAATGGCCCAGATAGCGGCCGGAGGCGCGCTGGCCCGGGTACCACTGCACCGCACTCACATCTGCCTTGGCTGCGAGCGTGTTCCAGTCGCGCATGCCCCATTGATGCGCCACTGTCTCAAGTGCTGCTGCATGGGTCATCGCGGTGCCCTTTTCGCCCATGTCAGCGCGCAGGCGTTTTGCTTGTGCCTTGAGCACATCGCGGGAAGGTATTTGTGTCATTGTCCGTCACTCCAAATGCGTGGCGTCAGAGGGGTCCGCGTTGCCATCTTTCCACGTATCGGTGTGGTTGAGGACGTGTGTTTGTTGAACAGGACTTCACCAGTTTGCGGACGGCAGGGGCCTGACCCTTGCACCCCAATTAGGAAGGGCGCCGCACAAAGACAAGCCCCCGACGCGGTGAGGCATCGGGGGCTGTGACATTTTAGTGCTGTAAGGCAGGGCGGCTTAGCCGTCGATCTTGGCGCCCATGATCGCAATCGCCTGTTGGTACACGGTCGCCGCGTTCCACTGTTTGATCACCTTAAAGTTTGGTTGACCTTCCTGATATCCTTGACCGGGCTGCCAGCCCTTCTTGCGCAGGAAGTTGGCAGTTGAGGCCATCGCGTCTGTTTGGTTGTAAAGGTCAACTCGTCCGTCACCGTTGCCATCTACGCCGTAGCGCTTTGCATTGCCCGGGAGGAACTGGGTGTGACCCAATTCTCCGTGTGCTGCGCCTTTAGTGTTGCCGTCGATGGTGCCCTGATCAACGAGCAACAGCGCGCCGATGGCGTGCGGCACAAAGAAGTCGGTGCGGCGGCAATCATAGGCCAGTGTGGTGATCGCTGAGACAACGCGGCTGTTGCCCATGAACCCGCCAAAGCCTGTTTCCATGCCGTGGATTGCCAGCAACACACCCGCTGGCACACCATATTGACGTTCAAGTGAGCTGTAGAAGCCAGCGTTGCTATTTTTGCGCTTGCGGCCTTGGCTTACAATCGTGTTTGCGCCGCGCACCTGCATGAACTTATCCAGAGAATACTTGAAAGATTTCTGGTTACGGTCCGCTTGGATCGTTTTGGAAGCATATTGAGCATTGGCCAACGCGTTGAGGCCCCGCTGGCCGACGCCCGCTTTTTGCGCCTCACCGGCAAACGAAGCTTTCCACGCGTTGAAACCGCCAGCCGAGTTTCCGCATTGAGCAGCAATAGCGGGGGCAGCGAAAGAGGCGCAGAGGGCCAAGGAAATTGAAAGTGTCTTGATGGAGCGCATGTAAGAATACCTCTAAAGTTGGTTTGCGCCACGATAACCAACCTTCGTGACCATTGCAAAGTCTCCTGAGCCGCTTTGCGCCTATAAAGGTAAGGTCTACACGGGCTTAGTCATCGGCTTGGTTCCCATTTAGGGCTTCACGGAAAAAGGGCGCCCTGAAAACAGGACGCCCTTCAAATCTTTAATTCAGCAGCGAATTAGCAGCTGTAGTACATGCCAAATTCGACAGGGTGGGGTGTGTGCTCATAGGTGTGCACTTCTTCCATTTTCAAAGCAACGTAGCCTTCAATCTGGTCGCGGGTGAACACGTCACCTGCCAGCAGATAGTCCATGTCTTTGCCCAGCTCGTCGAGTGCTTCGCGCAAGCTACCGCAAACAGTCGGGATGCCAGCCAGCTCTTCTGCAGGGAGGTCATAGAGGTTCTTGTCCATGGCTTCGCCCGGATCGATCTTGTTCTTGATGCCGTCAAGACCGGCCATCAACAGAGCTGCAAAGCACAGGTAGGGGTTTGCTGCTGGATCTGGGAAGCGGGCTTCGACGCGCTTTGCCTTAGGGGATTCTGTCCACGGGATACGTACACAGCCCGAGCGGTTGCGTGCGGAATAGGCGCGCAGTACAGGCGCTTCGAAGCCAGGGCCAAGGCGCTTGTAGCTGTTTGTCGCAGGGTTGGTGAAGGCGTTGAGCGACTTGGCGTGCAGCATGATGCCACCGATGAAATACAGCGCTTCCTGTGACAGATCTGCGTATTTGTCGCCTGCAAACAGTGGCTTACCATCTTTCCAGATGGACATGTTTACGTGCATGCCGGAGCCGTTGTCGCCGTAAATCGGCTTTGGCATGAATGTCGCAGACTTGCCGTAAGCATGTGCCACGTTGTGAATGATGTATTTGAACTTTTGAAGCTCATCTGCCTGCTCTGTCAGGGAACCAAAGATGAGGCCAAGTTCGTGCTGGCAAGAGCCGACTTCGTGGTGGTGCTTGTCCACTTTCATGCCGAGGCGCTTCATGGTGGAGAGCATCTCGCCGCGCAAGTCTTGTGCTTCGTCAATCGGGTTGACTGGGAAGTAACCACCTTTGAGGCCAGGGCGGTGGCCCATGTTGCCCATTTCGTATTCGGTGTCAGTGTTCCATGATCCGTCGGAGGCATCGACCTCGTAGGACACTTTGTTGATTGTGTTGGAGTACTTCACATCGTCGAACAGGAAAAATTCTGCTTCGGGGCCGAAATAGGCGACATCGCCGATGCCTGAAGACTTGAGATATGCTTCGGCTTTCTGTGCTGTGCCGCGGGGGTCGCGCTCATATGCTTCACCTGTATCAGGTTCAACAATGGAGCAATGGATGCAGAGTGTTTTTTCCGCATAGAACGGATCAACATAAGCTGTGGAAACATCTGGCATCAGTTTCATGTCTGACGCTTCGATGGATTTCCAACCTGCGATCGAGGAGCCATCAAACATAAAGCCTTCTTCGAGGAAGTCTTCGTCCACAAGGTCGTTCACCAATGTTACGTGTTGCACTTTGCCACGTGTGTCGGTGAAGCGGATATCGACGTATTCGATGTCCTCGTCTTTGATGCGTTTGATCAGGTCTGCATTGGCGCTCATGGCGATGTCCTTTTACTGATGTCTTATCTTGAATTTTGGGTGTTAAAGCGCGTCTGAACCGGTCTCGCCGGTACGGATGCGTATTGTTTGTTCAACCGGAGAGACAAAGATTTTTCCGTCGCCGATTTTTTCGGTCTTTGCTGCGTTCACGATGGCTTCAATGGCGGCGTCTACCTGATCATCATCCAGAACAATCTCGACTTTGACCTTTGGCAGGAAGTCGACAACATATTCTGCACCACGGTAGAGCTCTGTATGGCCTTTTTGACGGCCAAACCCTTTAACTTCGATCACGGAAAGGCCCTGAACGCCGACGTCCTGAAGAGCTTCCTTCACCTCGTCGAGCTTGAATGGTTTGATGATCGCTTCGATCTTTTTCATTGGAGTGCCTCCCAACAGCTGAATACAGCCCTGTCATTTCATCCCGAGAAGAAGGAATCCACAGGCATCGCTGACTGGTGCGGGTAGGGGCCCTCGTTTAAAGCTGGGATGCCTACTTTAGTTGCTGTGAGGTTAAAAAATGGGCGAAAAGAAAACTATGTATTTGGGCAGGTTTGCCGACGCTCTAAGCGCGGTTCTGATTCTTGGGGTGGCGATAGATAACGTCGCCTAAATTCCAGAAACTATGCATATCACCTACTACAAGCAGCTAAAGCCCCGGATAAATCCGAGGCCTTGTTGTTAGACAAGAAGCTGAGGTTTTAGGCTGCGTGCAGAACCTGTCCGCGTGCGCGTGCGCCATCCGCCGTGCTGATCTCAAGGCCCTCTGCGTACAGGATATGTGGCCCGTCACAGAAAATCTGGATCAATGTTTGTTCTTGCATACCCAGATCACGGATGAACTCTCCATCAACAAGCGTGCGTGCTGCGACGAGGGCGCGATCAGCGCTGAACAATGCTTGGGCGCGCCAGTCGCGGATCAGACACATCTGGTCTCCTGCAAGAATGGCATCACGCTCGGGGCGTGTATGACCCAGTGATCCCGCAGCTACAGCGATAGTGTGAACCAAGCGTGTTGTCCGTTGAATATGCTCAACGCGGGCAATGCCGCTGTCACGTGTAATTACTTTGTCACCGATATTAACGAACTCTACAGGCATCTCGCCTTCAAGTGTCAATATCATTGTACCTTGCAGCAACCCAGTATCGCGGGATGCGTAAGGCGCGTATTTTTGCGCGTGTGGATTCTCTCCACCTATGCGCCCGACCGTTTTCGGTTTCATGGCGTTTTCTCTCTACTTGTCTAACCTACCTCAGGTTCTCTCAACAATATGACAAGAAAATGTTGATGTCGCGTGTTTTTTTAGGCTCGCCATGATCAATTTGGTTTGTTAGGGACAACGCAGACGCCCTTTTTTACGAATAAGGTAGTCTGTGCGGGTGTGGCGGAATTGGTAGACGCACCAGATTTAGGTTCTGGCGCCTATGGCGTGGGGGTTCGAGTCCCTTCACCCGCACCATTTACTTCAAATAATATGTTTTAAGTCAGAAAGATGCCTTCCTGGTGTGCTCTTAACTGAGACGCAAACACTGTGTTACGCCTCAGCATCACATGCAGGGCAGCCAACAAGCCCAATCTCATAGGGTCAAATTTCATGCAATAGGGCTTGGAGGGCAAACTTCGGGCAATATTTTCTATTCAGCCAGATGACAGGCAACGCGAGTTTGGTTGATGTGGCGCATGACGGGGCGTTCCGCCTTGCAGATTTCCGTGGCAAGTGGACAGCGCGGGTGGAAGGCGCATCCCGTAGGAGGGTTGATCGGATCGGGGATTTCGCCTTCTGGCAGCACAGCTTCGCGGCCAAACCCGTCCATGCGCGGTGCCGCTTCGAGCAGCATTTTAGTGTAGGGGTGTTTGGTGTTCTCGAATAGATCCTCGGGGCTGGCTTCTTCGACCAAGCGACCAAGGTACAGCACGCCAATACGGTCAGCCATATGTTTTACCACGGTCAGATCATGGCTGATCAGGACATAAGTAAGCCCAAAGTTGTCTTTTAGATCGCTCATCAGATTGAGCACTTGTGCTTGTACCGAAACATCGAGCGCAGAGGTAGGTTCGTCGCATACGATAAGCTTTGGCTCTGACGACAGGGCGCGGGCAATGCAAATGCGCTGGCGTTGGCCACCCGAGAACTCGTGTGGGAACTTCCCTGCGTCCAATGCAGAGAGGCCCACTTGCTCCAACAGTTTTTCGGCCAGTCCAGTTGCGTCGCCACCGCGCGCCACCACTGGTTCGACAATAATGTCCCGCACTCGCCAGCGCGGGTTGAGTGAGGCAAACGGGTCTTGGAAAATCATCTGGATGTCAGAGCGGATTAGATCGATCTTTTCCGCATCCTTTTCGGACGCTAGATTCACGCCGTTGATCTCAACCGTGCCAGCGGTAGGCTTAAGCAATCCGACCAGCATACGCCCGATGGTCGATTTGCCAGAGCCGCTTTCGCCCACCAGCGCATAAGTGCTGCGCTCGGCCACTTCGAAATCCACCTCCGACACGGCGGTCAGCAGGGATTTGCCCCGCCGTTCCAGCACGCGGTTCAGCCAAGGTTTCGAGACATCAAAAACGCGGGTGAGAGATTTGACAGAGATCAGGGACATCAGGAAACCTTTTCCGCAATAATGGGAAACCAGCAGGCGGCAGCGCCGTCTTTGATTTGCGGACTTGGGTCGGCGCGGCATTTATCTTGAGCGTAGGCGCAGCGCGGGTGGAATGGACAGCCCTCTGGAACCTTGTTCAACCTCGGCATTGCACCTTCAATCTGGTGTAATCGCGCTTTGCCAGCGGAGGCGAGGGGGGTCGATGCCATAAGTCCGAAGGTATAGGGGTGGCGCGGCGCAGTGAGCACATCACGCACGTCACCCAGTTCGGCCAGCCGTCCAGCATACATCACTGCCACACGGTCCGCCGCTTCGGCAATCACCCCCATATCATGGGTAATCAGCATCACCGCAGTACCGCGATCACGGCACAGCCGTTTGAGCAGGGCAATGATTTGGGCCTGTACAGAAACATCAAGCGCGGTCGTGGGTTCGTCCGCGATGATAAGCGAAGGCTCGGCACACAGAGCGAGCGCGATAACAACCCGTTGGCGCATACCGCCGCTAAATTCGTGCGGATAGCTGTCGATCCGCTCCGCCGCACCAGGGATGCCGACCTCTTCAAGCGCTTCAATCGAACGCTGACGCGCCTCTGCACGTGTGATGTCGAGATGGGTCAGCATCGTTTCGGTCAGTTGATCCCCAATGCTCAGCAGTGGGTTGAGCGAGGTAAGCGGATCTTGGAAAACCATCCCGATCTGCTTGCCGCGCAGACGGCGCATTTCCTCGCCTTTGAGCGCATCAATACGTTTACCGTTTAGCCATATTTCACCCGCAGCAATATGAGCAGGCGCAGTCAGTAAGCCGATCACGGCATTGCCTGCCATTGATTTTCCTGCACCACTCTCGCCAACAACGCCGAGGATTTCCCCTGCGCGAATGTCATAGCTCACGCCGTCCACAGGCTTAACGATGCCTGCACGGGTAGGGATCTCTACCGATAGCCCTCGTATCGACAAAACTATATCGGACATCAGCGTAACCTCGGGTTCAGGGCATCGCGCAGCCAGTCGCCGAGCAGATTGACGCTGAGGGCAAGGGTCAGGAGCGTGACGGCAGGGAAGAGTAAAATCCACCATTCGCCCGAGAATAGGAACCCTTGGCCGATGCGGATCAACGTGCCGAGCGAGGGTTGGGTCGCGGGCGCACCAACACCAAGGAAGCTCAATGTCGCCTCCGCGATGATGGCAAGCGCGAGTGAGATCGTTGCGATGACAAGAACAGGGGAGAGGACGTTCGGAAGGATATGGCGCAGCATAATCGAGAAGGGGGTGCGACCAATCAAGCGGGCAGCTTCTACATATTCCTTGCGCTTTTCCACCATCGTCGCCCCACGCACAACACGCGCGAACTGTACCCAATCGCTCAGACCGATGGCGAGGATCAGCACCCAGATTGCCATTTGATCGCGGTACTCAACAGGTGTGATCCCCTTGGCCACGCCAAAGATCAGCATGGCAACGAGGATGGACGGGAAGGTCAGTTGCACATCAGCGGTGCGCATGATTATCGTCTCTGTCCAGCCGCCAACATAGCCCGAGATCAGCCCCAAAGTGATGCCGATCAGCATAGCAAGCATCACAGCAGCCACCCCCACAAAGAGCGAGACGCGCATGCCATAAAGGATGGTCGAGAACAGATCGCGTCCTTGGTCATCAGTGCCGAGCAGGAAGCTTTCCCCCGTAAATGCATTCGGCGTCATCGGTCCGGTAAAGCCGTTCATCAAGTTCAGAGAGGCGGGATCAAACGGGTTTGTAGGCGCAATGAGCGGCGCACAGATCGCCGATAGCACTAGCGTCAAGAAGACCACCGTTGAGACAATCGCGACAGGCGACTTCTTGAACATATAGAACACGTCACTGTCGAGGAACACGCGCAGGCGCGATTGCTCAATCGGTTTTTGGGTTGCGTCAGTCATCAGTGTCCTCCCGCGCGGTCAACCCGCAGCCGTGGATCGATAAAGAAATAAAGGATGTCGACGATCAGATTGATCGCCACAAACATCACCGAGATCAGCATGAGGTAGGCGGCCATCACGGGAATATCGACAAACTGCACCGCGTTGATGAACAGCAGGCCAACACCGGGCCACTGGAACACAGTCTCGGTGATGATCGCAAACGCGATAATCGCACCAAGTTGCAGACCGATCACTGTAATCACAGGCACCATGGTGTTTTTCAACGCATGGCGGAAGTTAATCGAACGCTCGCGCAGTCCGCGCGCACGGGCAAAACGGATATAGTCCTGCCTCAGCACTTCCAGCATTTCGGAGCGGACGAGCCGCATGATCAGTGTCATCTGGTAGAGACCAAGAGTGATGGAGGGCAGGATTAGCGCCTTTAGCCCCGAGGCCGTCAGAAGGCCCGTCGACCAACCACCTATTTTCACGGTCTCTCCCCTCCCGAAACTTGGCAGCCACCCCAGCTCAACCGAGAAGACATAGATGAGCAGTATCCCGATAAGGAAGGTGGGAAGGGATACCCCGATCAACGAGGCAGACATAATGAAATTGGCAAAGAAACCGTCGCGCCTGATCGCTGTGAATACGCCAAATGCGATCCCGAACGCGATGGCAAGGACGCCTGAGACGGCCGCGAGCTCAAGAGTTGCTGGGGCGCGCTCCAACAGGATTTCGGCCACAGGACGCCCTTGACGGTAGCTTACACCAAAGTTGCCCTGCGCGGCCTCTTGCAGAAATTTGTAGTATTGCACGGGAAAGGACTGATCGAGACCAAGTTGTTCGCGCAGCCGCTCGATATCCATGGCGGTGCGCTCTTGCCCCAGCATGTTGTCGATTGGATCACCGACAAAACGGAACATCGAGAAAGCGGTCAGTCCGACAATCAGCAAGACAAGCGCGGATTGCAGAACACGCCGGATGATAAAGGCAAGCATTATGGCGAATTCCCTATTGATCGGGGGGCCGCTATGGCCCCCCGAACCGTGTTAGTTAACGGTAACCCAGCGCAAGATAAAGAAGTTATCGGGGCGTTGGACAAGATCGATATTTGCACGTGCGCCCCAGACCAATGGCTGCACATAGAGCGGCACATATGCAGTCTCATCCTGCATGGTTTGCGCCACTTCATCGAGCATTGCCTGACGCTTTATATCATCAATCTCGGATTGGATCATCGGGAGTAATTCATCAACACGGGCGTTTGAATAGCCGCCAAAGTTCCAGCTGCCCAGACGTTTTTCTTCATTTGGCGTAGCAGCCAGGAAGCGGATCGGATGCTCTGCGTCGAATGTACCCGGAGACCAGCCGAGCAGATACATGTCGAAATTATCGCTGCGCAATTCAGGCCAGTAATTTTGCACTGGCATCGCGTCCAGCGTGGCACGCATGCCCACTTGGGCCAGCATCGCCGTGATCGCCTGGCACACTGCCTCATCGTTCAGATAGCGGTCATTTGAGCATTTGAAGCCGAACGAAAATCCGTCGGGGTAGCCTGCTTCGGTCAACAGCGAACGCGCGACCTCAGGATCATAAGCCGCGTCATTGCTCAAGGTATCTGTATATCCGCGCATGGCGGGGCTGACCAACTGGTTCACCGCTTCGGCATTGCCGCGCATGGTCGTCTGCACAATCGCAGGGACGTTCACCGCGTGGGCCACAGCACGGCGTACACGTGGGTCGGCAAAGGGGTTCGCCGCTGTTGTCTCGGCTGAATATTTCAACGCATCAGCTTCGTGCGGGAAGCCAAGCATGATAACACGCGCTTCGATTCCTTGGATAACTTTGACATCTGCATTGGCTTTCAGGCGGGCCACATCCTGTACGGGTACCGGGTTGATGAAATCAACGTCTCCAGACAGGAGGGCGGCCAGCGCGGTGGCCGAGTTCTGGATCGGGGTCAGCTCGGCACGGGTGATGTTATGGGTCGCTTCGCCCCACCAGTGCGCGTTTGGCTCAAGCACGGTTCGCAGCCCCGGCTCACGGCTTGTGATCGCGAAGGCACCAGTGCCGTTGGTGTTGAGCGTGGCAAAGTTGCCTGCTTCTTTGTCAGGGCGGGTGGCGTTATTCGCTTCGGCCCAATCGCTATCCATGATCATCCAGTTAGCGATGCTGTCGGGGAAGATCGGGTTGGGGGAGGTGGTCATGATATCCACGGTAAAATCATCTACGACGATCACGTCAGAGACGGGGGAGAACCAGCTGCTGGTGTCGGCTTGCTCGCTTGAGGCGCGCTCGTATGAGAACAGAACATCCTGCGCGGTAAAGGCGGCACCGTCCTGAAAAGTAACACCTTCGCGTAGGTTAAAGCGCCAGCCTTCGCCAGCCCCGATGGGGTCCCAGCTTGTGGCCAAGGCAGGCTCGATCGCCATGTCCTGACCGCGGCGTACGAGCCCCTCGTAAACATTGTTCAGAAAGCCCAAAACAGGTGATGAGTTGACCGCATGGGGGTCCATCGTTTGTGGGTCGGTGGTTTCTGCCCATTTGAATTCTGCTGCATAGGCGGCAGGGGCCAAAACGGCGAGGAGGGCAACAGTGCTGAGGGTGCGTAGCATGCGTATGTCCATAGTTGAGGCCAGTGCGGATGCTGCGCTGGTCAGATGAAAGGGACGGCGCGCCAGTTCCTCCGGCGCGCCGCGATAGATTTACTTCATGGTGAAGTATTTGACCTTGGGCTGGTCCTCTGGATCAACGTCGAGGCCTACTTTTTCCGCCATGCCCCAGTTCAGAACCTGATGGTGGACCGGAATATAAAGTGCTTCGTCCTGCACCACACGCCAGATGTCGGCGATGTCCGCGTTGCGCGCGTCCAGATCGGTGTTGGAGGCCAGTGACTCGATCTTGGCGTCCAGCGCGTCGTTGTCAAAACCTGTACCATTCCATGTGCCGACTTCCGCTTCGCGCCCGTGAACAAGGAAGTTGAAAATGTACTCGGAATCGTAAGTCGGTACACCCCAACCCAACATGTAAAAGTCGGTCTTGCCTTCCGTGATGAGCGGGAAGTGCTGTGCCTTCGGTTTTGCGTCAAGGTTCACGGTAATGCCGATCTGGCCCAACATGCCGACAGTTGCCTGACAGATGCCTTCGTCGTTGACATAACGGTCATTCGGGCAATCAAGACGCAGGGAGAAACCGTCAGCATATCCTGCTTCGGTCATTAGCGCCTTGGCACCCTCGACATCCGTGGAGGATTCTGCATCCATCTCGGCAGTCCAGCCGTTGACGAAAGGTGGTGCGATCATGCCAGCAGGCTCGGACTGGCCGCGCATGACGACCTGCTTGATGGCGTCGCGGTTGATCGCCATGGACATCGCTTTGCGCACGCGCACATCGGCCAACGGGTTTTTGCCGTCGATGTTGTCCGCTTCGATGTCATCGGCACCTTGGTTCATACCAAAGAAGATCACGCGGTTCTGCGGCGCTTGCTTGACCACCAAGCCGTCAACAGCGTTCACACGCTCAAGGTCTTGGACGGGCATGTCTTGCAGGAAATCAATCTCGCCCGAAAGCATGGCGGCGACACGGGTCGCGGCGTTCTGGATCGGGGTATAGACGATTTCGGTCACTTCCATTGGGAACTGGTCAATGCCCCAATAAGCGTCATTGCGGGTCATGACGGTTTTCACGTCTGGCTCGCGGCTGGTCAGAACATAGGGGCCGGTGCCGTTGGCGTTGGTGGTGGCGAATGTGATTTCGC
>JBALTK010000087.1:0-15366 GCA_036964385.1 Sulfitobacter sp.
GCGTTTTGCGTGCTAAAAACACAAAATCAAAAAACCCACACAATCCAAAAACACAGACTTAAAGCTCGCGCGTTCCGAGGGCAGCGACTTGAATACCTCCGAAACAGATCGCCCTGAACTCCTAATAGAGTCGATACCCTTGACTTCGTCGTCTTCTCGCTGTGTATCTCCATTCAAGAAATACGCCCGTAAAACTCTATATAATACTGAAAAGGCACTTCCATATGCATGCTTACCGTAGCCAATCTTGCGCTGAACTTACAGCCGCCAATGTCGGTGACAGCGTTCGCCTTTCGGGATGGGTACACCGCATCCGGGACCACGGCGGATTATTGTTCATCGATTTGCGCGATCACTACGGTATGACTCAGCTTATTTGCGATCCGGACTCTCCGGTATTTGCGGCCGTTGAAAAGGTCCGCGCCGAATGGTGCATCAGGATCGACGGCGAAGTGAAAGCGCGCGCGCAGGATCTTGTGAACAAAAAAATTCCAACAGGCGAGATTGAAGTATTTATCCGCGATATCGAAGTGCTTGGCCAAGTGCATGGGGACCTGCCCCTGCAGGTATTCGGCGAGCAGGAGTATCCTGAAGAAACGCGTCTACGCTATCGGTATCTCGATCTGCGCCGTGAAAAGATGCAGCGCAACATGATACTGCGTTCTGATGTTGTTTCCTCAATCCGCAAGCGCATGTGGGACCAGTCATTTAAGGAATTCCAGACCCCTATTATCACGGCGTCATCACCTGAAGGTGCGCGCGACTTTCTTGTGCCATCACGTCAGCACCCAGGAAAATTTTATGCACTTCCGCAGGCGCCGCAGCAGTTCAAGCAGTTGTTGATGGTTTCCGGTTTTGATAAATACTTCCAAATCGCACCGTGCTTTCGCGATGAAGATCCACGTGCCGATCGCTCTCCTACAGACTTCTACCAGCTTGACCTTGAGATGTCGTTTGTCGAACAGCAGGACGTTTTCGATACGATCCAGCCAGTCATCACAGGCATTTTTGAAGAGTTTGGGGGCGGTAAGGCTGTTGATCAGGAGTGGCCGCAGATTTCCTATAAGGATGCGGCATTGTGGTATGGTTCAGACAAGCCGGACCTGCGCAACCCGATTAAGATGCAAGTGGTATCTGAACATTTCGCGGGGTCAGGCTTTGCCATATTCGCGAAGCTTTTGGAGCAGGAAGGTACGCAAATCCGCGCTATACCTGCGCCTAAAGGTGGCAGCCGCAAATTCTGTGATCGTATGAACGCCTTTGCCCAAAAAGAAGGTCTGCCTGGTATGGGTTATATCTTCTGGCGTGATCAGGGTGAGGGTATGGAAGCGGCGGGTCCGTTGGCGAAGAATATTGGACCAGAGCGGACCGAAGCCATTCGCGAGCAGCTTGGCTTGGGCGTTGGTGATGCAGCCTTTTTCCTTGGTGGTAAACCGAAAGCATTTGAAGCGGTTGCTGGGCGTGCGCGCAATGTAATTGGTGAAGAGTTGGGTCTGACCGACATGAATCGCTTTGCCTTTGCTTGGATCGTGGACTTCCCGATTTACGAAAAGGATGAGGAAAGCGGCAAGATTGACTTTGAACACAACCCGTTCTCGATGCCGCAAGGGGGCATGGATGCGTTGAACGGTGATCCGTTGGACGTACTAGGCTATCAATATGATCTTGCCTGCAATGGATATGAATTGGTGTCTGGTGCGATCCGGAACCACCGTCCCGAGATTATGTTCAAGGCATTTGAAATTGCGGGCTATGGCAAGGAAGAGGTCGAGAAGCGGTTTGGCGGGATGGTCAATGCGTTCCAATACGGAGCTCCTCCACACGGCGGTTGCGCTGCCGGTATTGACCGGATTGTAATGCTGCTCGCCGAGGAGAGTAACATTCGCGAAGTGATCCTCTTCCCGATGAACCAACGGGCCGAAGATGTGATGATGAACGCACCTAATGACCCAATGCCCGAACAGTTGATGGAATTGGGCCTTCGGGTCATTCCACAGGAGTAAGAAAAGAGCGCCTCAGAAACCTGAGGCGCTCTTTTTCTTTTCAATGTTGGCTTGAACGTTTCGGACTGCTGTTTACCGCTTTTGGATGAGACCTGAGTCTGTCTCGAAAAAATGAACCAAGGCCATCTCCCATCTGCACGGTTCCATTCGCGATATTCATTCTTGCCTTGGCGTAGCGGTAGATGCCGCATATCAGTAAGATATGAATATACGTTCCCATACCGATGCACCCTTGGGTGCAGCCATTGAAAACTGGACGCCGCCCATTGTTCCTGATTGGGACGTGGTTGAGGGTAAGTACGTCCAGCTTGAACGTCTCAGTGCAGAGGATCACGCCGCGTTGTTATACCGATCTTTTGCGGACCACGATGAGGTTTGGGACTATATGGCTTACGGGCCATTTTCATCGGCATCCCAATATCACCGATGGGTGCGCGATCACGCAGCGCTTGATGACACCATTTTTTACGCGATAAAAAATTTGCAAACTGGAAATTGGGAAGGGGTTGCGAGTTATTTGCGCATTGCCCCCGAGGCTGGATCCATTGAGGTGGGGCACATTAACTACAGCCCTGCGCTTCAACAAACGCGCGCCGCAACTGAGGCTATGTATCTGATGATGTCATGGGCATTTGATGCGGGATATCGCCGTTACGAATGGAAATGTAATGCACTGAACATGAAGTCGCGCAAAGCAGCACAGCGTTTGGGATTCAGTTATGAAGGCGTGTTCAGACAGGCAACTGTTTCTAAGGGGCGCAACCGTGACACCGCTTGGTTTGCAGCTATTGATGCGGAGTGGCCTGCGCTCAAAGAAGCGTATGCCGCTTGGCTTTCTCCTTCAAACTTCGATGCTGATGGCCACCAGCGTGAAAGTCTTGGAGATATGACCCGCCTCGTGCGTGCATCAGAAGATCCGTCGTTGCCCTCCCGAAGCTAAATCGCAATTCTATTGGCAAGCCGCTGCTGGATGAGCCCTGCAATCTGGGCCATCTCGGACGTTGTCGCCTCGCCCGATGCTCGTTTTAGCGCCAGTGCCTGTGCAGCTTGTTCCATCAGGTCATCTTCTACAGAGCGTGCCACCCCCTCAAGGAATTGCGCGATGTAATCCAGCGCTTTGTCGTTGGGCAGGTTGTCGATCAATTCTGCTGCGTAGTTGATATCGTCATGGTAGGCGATCTCATCCGGGGACACCTGCTCATCAACTACGATACGGAGGCCTGGAGGTTGACGGTCTGCAGGAAGGGCGTTCAGGACCATTTGTTGGAAAACGGCGAGGGACGTAATGGGTTTACCCAAGAATCCTTGCGCGCCGGCGGCCATCGCTTCGCCTTCGAGCATGTCATCGCCAGAGGTGGCGAGGACCACACTCTTTTCGGTCTCGGCCTGTGCCAACTCTGTAATCAGATCAGCGCCATTGCCATCGGGCAGCCCCATGTCCACGACCACCACAGATGGGCGGTATACCTGTAGATGTCGCCGCGCAGAGCGGATGCAATCGGCCCGTCTGATCCGCGCGCCAGAGCGCAGGCAGAGGAGTCGCATCGCCTCGCAGGCGTAACGGCTGTCCTCAACCACCAAGACCGTCAGGCCCAGCAAGGGACGCGCAGCGGTTGGCGCGGGATAGTTCGCTGCAAACGGGTCATTGGTATCCATCGTGCTCTCCGATTCCATACAAGTTTCCCTATCGTTACGCAGGCATGCCTAAGAGAGAGTTAACACGCCGCATTGCACGTCGATCTTTTGCGGCCCATAAACGCCAAAAGCCAAAGCTGTGAGGAGAACACCATGATCGGACGTCTTAACCATGTGGCCATTGCCGTGCCCGACCTTGAAGCGGCAGCAGACCAATACCGCAATGCATTGGGTGCCAATGTAGGCGCGCCTCAGGATGAGCCGGATCATGGCGTGACTGTCATTTTCATCGAGCTGCCGAATACCAAGATCGAATTGCTCTATCCGTTGGGAGAGAATTCTCCGATCCAAGGATTTCTGGACAAGAACCCTGCGGGCGGCATTCACCATATCTGCTATGAAGTCGATGACATCATCGCCGCGCGTGACCACCTTTTGACAACTGGCGCACGGGTGTTGGGCACTGGCGAGCCAAAGATCGGCGCACACGGCAAGCCCGTGATCTTCCTGCACCCCAAAGACTTCAACGGCGCGCTTGTTGAGCTGGAGCAGGTCTAATGGGCCCTGTCTCTGCCATCGTTCTCTATGCGATCGTCTGGTTCATGCTATTTCTGATCATTTTGCCAATTCGCGTGCAGACGCAGGGTGACCTGAAGGACATCGTGCCTGGCACCCACGCAGGCGCGCCAGAGCACCATCACCTTGGAAAAAAGGCCCTGTGGTGTACGGGGCTGTCCTTCCTCATCTGGGGCGCGTTTGTAGCGATTATTCTGTCAGGTGTGATCAGCGTGGATGATCTGGAGGACTGGATGGGTCGCGGCGCCCCTGCGGCAGCAACTGGAACAGATGAGTAAACGTCGCTGCACCCAAGATTGGGATCACGAGGTTTAGCAACGGAATGGACAGAGGCATCGCCATAAGGATGCCCGCGATCCAAACCGTGAGAAAATGCTTGCGGCGCAGTTCCTTGGCGCGCTTGCGGCCCACGCGGCGCATGGCCACCAACATGAAGTATTCCCGGCCCAGCAAAAAGCCATTTACCGTCCAGAAGATGAAAATCGCGACGGGGGCAAAGATCACATAGAGGATCAGCGCCAGCAGGTTCACGATGATGATCACGCCGAGGAAGGCGAATGTGTCGCGCAGGGCTTCGCCAAAGGGTGTGCGAGGCTGTTGTGGAATACTGGGGTAATGGACCGCCTCCACCGCGTCAGCCACATCGTCGAGGAACAGCGATGTGATGGCGGAGGCGACAGGGACCATCAGGAACACCGAGAGTATCATCCCCAAGACGACAGCGCCCCAGCTAAAGACGTTGTCGAGCCATTTCACCTCACCGATGAAGGGCAGGGTGATGCTGTCGCCCGTGAACCATCCAACCAGCACGGACAGACCCCAAGCAAATGCGATGAGCAATGCTAAAGCTCCCCCTACGCCAAGCAAGAGAACACGGCGGAAGCGTGGGTCGTCTAACTGACCCAGCGCAAGGCCAAATGCCTTGAAAACAGCGTCTAGAGCCATGTTGTGATCGTCTCTACGTCGGGGCGTGGGCGCTCCGGTGGGGCGCTTGTTTCGGTAGCAATGTGGATGAGGCCTGCGATGCGCTCATGTGGTGCGAGATTGAAACCCTGCGCCATGAATTCACGGTCATGACTGACCCAACCGCTAAGCCAGTTCGCACCCCATCCTGCGGCAAGAGCGGCATTAAGCAGCGCAAGGCAGACGGCACCAGCGGTATAAGTCTGCTCTAACGCGGGAATTTTTGGGGAGTCGCGTTGCACTTCGATCACGGCTACAGCCAGATGCCCTTGGTCAAACTGTGTGCGGCCTTTGGTGATCTGGTCGGGGTCGAGGCCGAGCGCTTCACCACGGGCTTGAGCAAGCTCTGCCAATGGTGCCATTGCGGCATGGTCCACCACGATAAAGCGCCAAGGCTCAAGCTTCCCGTGATCCGGGGTGCGCGATGCGGCGGTAAGTAGCTCCATCAGCGTGGCGCGGTCAGGCGCGGGCGCAGTAAGTGTCTTTGCAGGGCGTGAGCGCCGGGTGAGCAAAAACTCAAGAGCAGCAGGGTTTGGTACAGGCATCGTTACAGTCCTAGTTCGGTTGCCATGTCGTCAATCAGCTCCTTCTGGAACGCGACGACACGGGCATTTGGTTGGCGCAGGATCATGGCTTTTGCCATCGGGTCAGGAGCGGTAATCGTGCTCCCGCTCAGCTCCTCCATAACGGCGTGACCACAGAAGGGAACGTAAACCTCGGAATAGCCGCCTTCGTGCACAACCACCAGCTTGCCGTCACACACTTCAGCGGCTGTTTGCTTGATACGTGCAGTCATGTCGCGGAAGGTCTGTGCAGAGGCGAGCATGGAGCCGAGCGGATCAGGCATGGCGCAGTCGTACCCGCAGGCGACGATGATGATGTCGGGATTGAACGCTTTGATTTGCGGGATCACGATGGTGTCTAATGCGTGCAGGTATCCCTCATGACCTAAACCTGGGGGCAGGGGGAGATTGAGATTGAACCCTTCACCAGCGTCGTTGCCACGATCATGCAATGCGCCGCTTTGAAGGGGGTAATTGCCCTCTTGATGCAGTGAGATCGTCAGAACATCGTTGCGGTCGTAAAAGACTTTTTCAGTACCATTGCCGTGGTGCACGTCCCAATCGAGGACAACTGCGCGGGTGATGCGGCCCTCAGCGCGGGCCGCATCAATTGCGATGGAGATGTTGGCGAGCAGACAAAAGCCCATCGGCTTGTCAGGCTCGCAATGGTGACCGGGAGGGCGGGAGAGAGAGTAGGCGTTGGTGAGTTCACCGCTTGCCACCGCACGCACTGCGGCAGTAGCGAGACCTGCGGAGAGGGTCGCAATCTCAAAACCGTCCTTGGCGAAGGGAGCATGATGCCCCAACTCACCGCCGCCCGCATCAGAGGCCGCTTTGAAGGCGTCGAGATAAGAGGCGGGGTGTACGCGCAGCAGTTCTTCGCGGGTGGCAGGATCGGCGCTGCGCAGGTCTAGGTCACGGGTGAGGCCTGTGACGTCCATTAGGTTCTTGAACCGGCGCTTCGTTTCGGCGCTTTCGGGCAGACCTCCGGCGGCCAGAGGTTGTACCAGCCCGCCCAACGGCAACGTCATCGCGTAGTTGCCGCCTGCGTGCCAGAATGTTCGCTCGTCCCAGAAAAATCCTGTTGCCATGGTGGCCTCCTTTGTTTGGAACGGAGGGTGGCAAAGCGCGCGGGGATTGTCCATTGTCAGGGGTGTGGGACGTGATTGAAATAAGCAGTAGCCTGAATGGGCCTTTTAACTGCCCACCATACCGACAATCTCATATGTCTTCTTCAAAATGGGCGCTGTGATCTCGCGTGCTTGCTCTGCACCTCGTGCCAGTAGCTTATCAATCTCGGTCACGTCGTTCATCAAGCGCGCCATCTCGGTTGAGATGGGAGCGAGTTTGGTGACTGCCAACTCCGCCAAGGCAGGTTTGAACGTACCGAACTGTTGGCCACCAAAATCAGCCAAGACTTGCTCTACCGTCTGCTCATTCAGCGCGGCGAAGATGTTCACTAGATTGCGTGCTTCGGGGCGGTCTTTCAGGCCTTCAATCTCGGAAGGCAGCGCATCAGGGTCCGTTTTGGCCTTGCGAATTTTCTTGGCGATGGTGTCTGCATCGTCTGTCATGTTGATGCGGCTGGCGTCCGAGGGATCGGATTTTGACATCTTCTTGGAGCCGTCACGCAGGGACATCACTCGGGTAGCTGCTCCCTCAATCACAGGCTCTGTCAGCGGGAAGAAATCTACGCCGTAGTCGTGGTTGAACTTGGCTGCGATGTCGCGCGTCAGCTCAAGGTGCTGCTTCTGGTCTTCGCCCACAGGCACGTGCGTGGCGTGATAGATCAGGATGTCAGCAGCCATCAGCGCAGGGTAGGCGAACAGCCCCAATGATGCGGCTTCGGCGTTCTTACCGGCCTTGTCTTTCCACTGTGTCATGCGGCCCATCCAGCCCATGCGCGCGACACAGTTGAAGATCCACGCAAGCTGCGCATGCTCGGGGACTTGGCTTTGATTGATGAGAATGGATTTTTCGGGATCGACACCACTTGCGATGAAGCCGGCGCACAGCTCGCGGGTACTACGCTTGAGATCGGCGGGGTTCTGCGGAACCGTGATCGCATGAAGATCCACCATGCAGTAGATCGATTGTACGCCTTTGCCCTGAGCATCGGCAAATCGCTTGAGCGCGCCCAGATAGTTTCCCAGATGTAGATCGCCCGATGGCTGGATGCCGGAGAATACGCGGGGGGTGAATGTGGTCTCGGTCATGGGGATGCTCCGGTTGGGGCTGGATATGCTGTTGCGATGGGCTTACCCATGGCGCAGGTTCCCGTCAACAGACCGAAAGATACCCATGCCAAACGATTATACGCCCCAGAACGATCCTGATTTCGAACCACCGTTCAACAAACTGCCTGTGGTGGTGGTGGTCCTGTTCCTGCTCATGGCTGGAGTGGAGGCGGTTTTATCGCTCGGCGAGGCAGGGCTTGTGGGTGGTCCAAGCGCGATTGGTTGGCGTCTGGCGCTTGTCCGCGACTGGGGGTTTTCAGGTGATTTGTTCGATGCGATGATTGCGCAGAACTATTGGACGCCGCAGCATGTGGCACGGCTCATTACCTATCCGTTTATCCATCTCAGCTTTACCCACGCGCTGATAGCAATTGTGCTGATGCTGGCGCTGGGCAAGATGGCAGCTGAAGTCATGGGCCAGTTTGCGATGCTGGCGCTGTTTGTACTGTCGGGTATCGGTGGCGCGCTTGCATATGCGCTTTTTCTGGATGATCCGGTCTGGTTGGTGGGAGCATACCCTGCGGTCTATGGCCTGATCGGTGGCTACAGCTTTTTGATGTGGCGCAAGTTGGGTGCCACGGGTGGAAAGCAGATGCGTGCCTTTACCCTCATTATCATGTTGATGGGGCTACAACTTGTCTGGAGCTTTATCGGCTCGGTTGGCAACGGTTGGGTCGCTGAACTTGCGGGTTTCGTGTGCGGTTTCCTACTCTGCTTTATCTGCGCACCAGGGGAATGGGCGCAGATGTTGCAGCGGCTTCGTCGCCGTTAACCACCGCGCCGCATAGCTGCTTTGAACTCTGACATCCTGAATGCGCCGAACAACTGGCCCGCGCCAAAGTAGGCGACGGCCCCGATGCTGAGAAGGATCAATAGTCCTAGACCGCGCCACCATGGCAGGACAAGCAGTGACCCGATTTGCAGATTTACGAACCACAGAACGGCTCCCATAACGACCGAGGCCGCGATGATCCGCCAGATGCGCTTGCGAAAGCGGGCATCGACCCGCGCTGCATCGCCAAATCCGCGTGCGCCAATTGCCAGCTGTGCGTACATCACCCAGCCTGCAACCGTGGCTGCAATTGCAGGAGCAAGCCAACCCGCCCAAGGGGCCAGCCCAATGGCAAGGCCGGCATTCACGATCATGGCAACCACTGCGTAGTAGAAGGGCCGTTTTGTATCGCCGCGTGCAAAATACAGAGGCTGCACGATCTTCTGGAGCACAAAGGCAGGTAGACCGAGGCCGTAGATCATCACTGCTGTAGCAATGGCAGCACTGTCATCGGGGCCGGACGCGCCGCGTTCGAACAGGACCGAAATGAGGGTCAGCGGAATCACCATGAGCGCGATGGCAGAGGGGATAGTGAGAGCGAGCGATATCTCGGCAGCACGGCTCAGCGCCGATTTCGCGCCGGCATCATCGCCTGCCTGTAAACGGCGGGAGAGTTCTGGTAACAGGACGATGCCCACAGCAATTCCGACGACCCCCAAGGGAAGCTGATAGAGGCGGTCAGCCGCGAAAAGCCAACTCACTGCGTTCTCGTATTGTGAGGCGACCAGTTGCCCAACAACGAGGTTGATCTGCATTACCCCAGAGGCAAGAGCGGCTGGCAGAGCAATCATCACCAGATCACGCATGTCTTTGTTCCACCGCGGGCGTTTGGGGCGCAGGGAAAACCCTGCCTGAGCTGCTGCGCGCCATGTGAGGGCAAGTTGCGCCACCCCTGCAACAGGGATCGCCCAGATGAGGAATGTGATCGCTTCCCCGCCCGTTAGGGCAGCGAAAGTCAGAGCGCTGATGACAAAGATGTTGAGTAAAACAGGTGCAGCAGCAGCAACGGCGAAGCGGCCTGTGGCATTCAAGATACCCGAAAAGAGAGCCGAGAGTGACATGAAGAAGATATAGGGGAAGGCAATGCGGCCAAAGCCTATGGTCATGTCAAAACGGCTGTCGCCGGAAAACCCTTCGGCCGTGGCCCAGACGAGCGCCGGCATAAAGATCATGCCAAGGGCGGTCAGAAGTGTGACGACAAAGAACAACCCGGAAAACGCGTTCTGCGCAAAGGCCGCAGCATCAGTGTCTGCTTCGAGGCGCTTGGAAAACATCGGCACAAAGGCCGCGTTAAACGCCCCTTCGGCAAAAAAGCGGCGGAACATATTGGGCAGGCGGAAGGCGGCGACAAATGCATCCATCACAGGGCCGGGGCCAACAAGCGACAGGATCATGACTTCGCGCACGAAGCCCAAAATGCGGCTTAGGAGAGTCCAGACCCCAACGGTGAAAAAGCCGGACATCAGGCGGATGGGTTTCATGAGGGTATGCCTTTGCTACGCGTATTGCATGGCGTAGCGATTGGACGCGTCCGTTGCAAATGTCTTTTATAGAAGGGTATGCGAGGGCGGTTCGATCCGGATGCCGCTCGCGGTAAGCGCGAGGGCAACAAGGCAGGCTATACCGCCAATTGCGTACCATCCAAGTATGCGTTGGAGATCATCTGCCGGGAGCAGACCTGCATCTTGTGCTGTGGTTGCTGCGACCAGAAGGGTACCAGCAAACAGCACCTTACCTCCGAGGCTTTTAAGGGACAGGTAGGTAGCGCGCGTCCCCGCCTGCAAAAGTGGCTGAACCCGTGCCAATATGAATGGTGAGGAAAGGGAATCAGGCACAATGCGCAGCAGTAAGACGGCGATCACAAGCGTTGAGGTGCTGGCAGCGAGGGCACCGACCAACGCGATTTGTAATCCAAAAGCAAACAGCAGGAGCAGCGGTAGCCCGACAGCGCGTCGTAACCGCAGTGCAACCAGAGAGGCCAGCACAGACACCAGCATCATAACAGATGTTACCGCACCACTTACCAAAGGAGTCTCCGTCGCGAGACCTGTCTTGTCGAGCGCGGTCAGAATGAATGGCTGTCCGAAAACAAAGGGTAGGTGACTGAACCCGTACATCAGTACGGAGAGGGCAAAGAGCCATGCAAGCACGGGGTGCAAGAGTGCGGCCTTGAGCGCAGCCAACTGGACATGGAGACCCTCACTCATCTTGCGCGGAGGTTCTGCCATGAACCACACCAAAAGCGTTGCGAAGGCGTAGGCCAGCGCAGTCGCGTAGAAAGGCATCGGAGGGGACCAAAGGGTCATAGCACCGCCCAAAAGGGCGGAGACGGCCAAACCCGCCAGCACAAAGCGCCAGACCCGTAGTTCCTGTGCCTCTACCTCATCCGCGCGTCCTGAGGCTTCGAGCGACTCATAAAGGAGTGATGAATCCGTTCCTGATTTGAACGCTGACCCCGCGCCAAGTAGCGCCTGACCCAGTGCGAAAATGGCAAAACTGCCACCGAATGCCAGCGCAAGGCAGCCCAACAGGGAGCAAATTGTGGACAGCAAAAGCGTGAAGCGACGGCCGATGCGGTCCGAGAAATAGCCCGATGGCACCTCCAGCACAGTGACGGAGATATCATAGACGGAGTACAGGATGATCGCTTCGGCACCTGACAGGTTGCTCTGGAAGTACAGGAACCAGACCGCTTGCCAGAACAGCAAACCGTTGAGAAAGTGATACCAAGGAAGCAGTGCGATGGTACGGTTGGCGTTGGTCATCAGGTATCGGCGCGGGCTACCCCTTCGAGGATCGCCTCACGCAGTCGTTTCTCTAGGGTTCGCTGCTTGCTCTCGGAGTAATACTTAAGTCCGAACATATCCTTCACATAGAAGGTATCGACGACCTGCTCGCCGTAGGTCGCGATGACTGCGTTGGCGATATAGACGTTCGCCGAAGCAAGTGCGCGGGCCAGATCATAGAGGAGGCCCGGCCGGTCGCGGGTGTCCACTTCAATGATTGTGTAAATCTCGGAGCCGTCATTGTCGAAGGTGATGGAGGTCGGCACACGGAATGCTTTTTCGCGTTTCTTAACCTTGTCGCGGGATTTGAGGGCGTCGCGGGCGATCACTTCGCCGCGCAAGGTCTTCTCGATCATCTGGCGCAGGCGGGGCAGTTTGGACGCCTCATAGGCGTTACCCTCGCTGTCCTGAATCCAGAAGGCATCGGTGATGTAACCGTCCTTGCTGGTGTAGCTGCGCGCATCAACCACGTTTGCCCCGACCAGCGCCAACGCACCAGCGAGGCGGGAGAAGATGCCGTGGTGGTCGGACATAACGAAACACGCACGCGTGGCATCGCGGTCCTCATCCGGGTGGAGATCAATGCGCAACTCGTCAGGTTCGATATCCCGCAGGAGGTTGGCGAATGCGACGTGAGCAGTCACATGCATGCCCTGCCAATAGGGATCGTAATGGCGCGCAGTCTCTGCCTTGAGCGCCTTCTTCGGCCAGTCGGGGAGGGCGGCGCGCAATGTCTTTTTCGCCTCCGCACCACGATTAGTCCGGTTGAGATCTTCGAGACCCGTCTCGAGCGCCCGCTCTGTCTGGCGATAGAGGCCGCGGATCAGTACGGCCTTCCAGTTATTCCATGTATCTGGCCCCACGCCGCGAATATCGCAAACTGTAAGGACGCAAAGCAGATCAAGACGCTTGACGGTTTCCACCGCTTTGGCAAAGTCCCGAACTGTGCGCGGATCAGCAATATCGCGTTTTTGCGCCATATCCGACATCAGCAGGTGATAGCGCACCAGCCATTCTACGGTATCGACTTCGTCCTGTTTGAGACCCAAGCGCGGGGCAACTTTGCGCGCGATTTGTGCGCCTAGGATTGAGTGGTCCTCTTTGCGCCCCTTGCCAATATCATGCAGCAACAGAGCCACATAAAGGACCTTTCGGTTCACACCGCGGGCAAGGATGGAGGAGGCAACGGGAAGCTCTTCTTCCAGCTCGTTCTTCTCGATGCGGGCGAGGTTAGCGATGGTCTGGATGGTGTGTTCGTCCACGGTATAGCTGTGGTACATATTGAACTGCATCATCGCCACGATAGGCTCGAACTCGGGTATGAACGCAGCCAGCATGCCCAACTCGTTCATGCGGCGCAGTGCGCGCTCGGGGTTCCCGTGTTTGAGGAGCAGATCAAGGAAGATGCGCTGGGCTTCGGGTGTGGTCCGAACGGCATCGGTGATCAGGTGCAAGTTCGCTTTCACCGTGCGCATCGCGTCGGGGTGGATCAACATGCCCGTGCGCAGAGCTTCTTCAAACAAACGCAGTAGGTTTAGGGGGTCGCCAAGGAAAGCTGCCTCATCCTCAAGCGCGATACGGTTGTGAACAACCCGATAGCCCGCTTTGATCTTAGGCTTGCGGCGAAACAGACGCTCCAACAGGGGTTCTGACTTGACGTGCATGTCCTCAAGCTTGGTCAGGAAGATGCGGGTGAGATCGCCCACGACGGTGGCATGGCGGAAGTAGGCCTGCATAAACACCTCGACAGCGCGGCGGCCATCACGGTCTTCATACCCCATCGCTTCGGCTACGCTGACTTGCATGTCAAAGGTTAGCTGTTCGGTGGCGCGTTTGGTCAGCAAATGCAGATGCCCGCGCACGGCCCAGAGGAAGTTTTCGGCTTCTTTAAACGTCTCGTATTCGTCGCTGCGAAACACTCCAGCGGCCACCAGATCGGCGGAATGCTCAGCGCCGTGAATATATTTGGCAATCCAGAACAGGGACTGAAGGTCGCGCAGCCCGCCTTTCCCCTCTTTTACGTTTGGCTCAACCACATAGCGTTGGCCTTGTCTCAGGTGACGGTTGTCGCGCTCTTCGAGTTTGGCCTCGATGAAGTCATGGCCAGATCCGGAAAAGAGGTCCCGCTTGAGAGTAGCGTCCAGCTTTTCCGCCAACTCGGTGTCGCCGCAGACATAGCGGTGTTCTAGCAGGGCAGTCTGGATCGTGTAATCTTCGGTAGCAAGGTGCACGCAGTCGGAAATGGTGCGTGTGGCATGGCCGACCTTAAGTTTGAGATCCCACAGGATATAGAGCATCGCCTCGATGATACTGCTGGCCCATGGGGTGATTTTACCCGGGACGAGGAAAAGCAGATCCACGTCTGAAAACGGTGCCATTTCACCACGCCCATAGCCACCAACACCGATTACGCTCAGAGGGGGCGCATTCTTTGGGGCAGGATGCAAATATTCAGTGCTGACAGCGAGAGCGGATTTGACCATCCCATCGGTAAGGTAGGTGTAGGAGGCCGTCATAGCTGCGGCGTCGAACGGGGCTGCGGCAAAAGCGGCAGCAATCGCCGCTCGGCCATCTACCTGCGCGGCCTGCAGTATTTTTACGGTTTCGGCGCGCAGGTCTGTCGGGGATGTAGCCTCTTTCGCGGCCTGCGCAATGCGGGCGTCAACTGCGAGGTTGTCATAGATTTCATTCGGGTGGGCACTCAGACGCGGTGCGATTGCCGCGTCTGACTGTTGTGGTGCGTCTTTGCTCACTTGCGCGCTCAGAACCCTGCGCCGCCAAATGCTTTTGGCGCAGCCTCAAGCAGGACAACCTGATTGTTACGGATCGTAGCAACGGCAAGGCCACGCTCGTTTGTGCCATCCTTTAACAGGCGGAATATGCCGTTTGCCCCGCGGAAACCCGCACCTTGGGTCAGGGCTGCGCCCGTCAGGGCACTCCCTTTTTTGCTTTTCACAAGCGATCCAATCGCGGCAATACCGTCAAAGGAAAGTCCCGCGATGTCCAAAGGACGCTCGCCATAAGCGGCAGTGTACCTTGCGGCGAAGGCGGCGCTGGCACCCGGATCAGGCAGTGCGAACCAGCCGCCCTGAATTCCGGGAATTGCGAGGGTCTGGGTTGGAATGTCCCAACGGGAGAGGCCCACGAACTGTGTCGTATCGTTCTTCACGCCAGAGGCAGGCAAAAGATCACCCAGCAGCGGTAGAGCAGTTGAAGAGTTCGCAGTCATGAACAGCGCATTCGCACCCGAGCTTGCAATAGCAGCTTTTACACGTGGAACAGCGGCGCGCACTGCCTCTTGGCTTAGCGCGTATTCCACGTCACCCGAGAGTGTTGCGCCATTTGCAGCAATCGCGCGCTGAATGGCGTTGCGTCCCAGCTGGCCACCGATGTTGTTGGCATGCAGAACGACGATCTTGTCCTTGCCTGTGCGTTTTGCGTAACGGACCAAACGGTTGGCCGCTGTGTCGAATGTTGGCCCAAGCACAAAGACGTTGCCGCCTGCGATGGTTGTGTTGTTCGAGAACGACAAGACGTTAACGCCAGCTGGTGCCGCAGCATGACCTGCAGCGTTTGCAGCTTCACCGTATACGGGGCCCAAGATGATCTTGGCACCATCCGCCACAGCCTGAGCTGCCGCATTTGCGGCTGTGCTTGCTTTGCCTGCAGTGCCGTAAACGCGCAGGTCAATTTGAACGCCGTCCAGATCGCGAATCGCTAGGCGTGCAGCGTTTTCAAGGTTCTTTGCCAGAAGGTTGTCAGACGCGCTGC
>JBALTK010000088.1:0-15362 GCA_036964385.1 Sulfitobacter sp.
CTTTCAGGGGCGAACGTTAGTTCAATATTCCGCCATTGCTTGTATTTCTCAACCCAAACGGCACTTACGCCCCGTCCACAGCGCAAAACCGCCCGTACGCCAACAGATATCACCTGTTGTGCTGACTCTGCCCCAAACCTGCCGAGGCGGTCCAGTGAAAAGCCTGCGCAATCGCTCATCTGATCCGCATCCGCTCTGGGTTGAACGTCATCTCGATCTCCTGCCACTGCCCGTATTTTTCGGGCGGCAGAGGATATCCATCCTTTTGGCACAGCAAAATTGCCCGCCGTGCGGCACCAAAGGCTGCATTCGCCGTAGAGGCATCGCCGCCCTCACTGGCAATCATACGCAAGGAGGAGGTCACAACCTTACCGTCCTGCGTCATATCCATCGCCACAGTCACCGTTGTCTGCGCCCAGCGCGCACCAGGGTCCACGTTCCAACAGCCTTGAACCGCGAGGCGCAGCGCGTCCTTCTCACCCGATGACATCGGCGGCCCCGTGGGAACCGTGTTCGTCGCGGATGAGCTTAGCGCAGCTTCCAACGCGGCCTGCACTGCCGCATCATCGACAACGTTCTCTGACGGTGCAGGTGTTACAGGTGTCTCAACAGTCTGCGTTGGACGCGGCGCAGACGGCCTGCGCGCAGGGGGGCGCAATGAAGCGTTGGGCGAAGACGCAGGCGCTTCCGCCGCTTCGGTCACAATACGGTCCGTGGATTCGGGTGCGGCTGTCGCCTCTTGCGGCTCCTCAACGGTCTCGCCCGTCTCTTCAGGAATTACCGCTTCTTGCGGCGCGGGCTCTTGCACGGCCTCGGGCTCAGGGCGCGGCGCAGGCTCGGGTGCTACAACTTCGGCAGGACGCTCTACGGGTGTCTCGTCCACAGGCGCATCTTCCACGGCAACTTCCGCAGGGGCTTCGGGCCGCTCGGGTGCTGCTTCTGATATTGCCGGGGCCAATTCCTCGACAGGTTCCTCCGCAGGCTCGGCTACATCTTCGATGGGCGCGCTTACAGGTTCCTGCACACCCACATCGACCTCTGGGGCATTCTCGGTGACTTCAGGCGTTGCTGGAACAGGCTCTTCAGCCTCAACAACAGGCTGGCGCGAGGCCTCAACCAAGGCCGCATACTCTTCACCAGAGATCATCGCGGCTTCGCGCACCTCGACGGGATCGGGCCGGGACGTGAACAACCCGCCAAACAGCACATAGGCGATGAAGGCTACATGCCCCACCCCCGATACAATATTCCCGATTTTGCGTGTACGCGACATCGACTAGTTTCCAGTGCCATCCAGCGTCGGCCCGCCGATATCCGTCACCAGACCGATATTGGAGAACCCACCCGCATTCAGCGCACCCATGATTTCCATTACTGCGCTATAAGGCACAGCACCATCCGCACGCAGGAACACACGGTCCCCTTCGCGCTCTGCCGCGACAGCGCGGAGTTTGGGGATCAATTCTTCGCGCGCGGTCTCGGTCGTCATGATCTGCACGCTACCTTCAGCGGTAATCGTCACTGTCAGCGGCTCTTCTTGCTCCGCAGGCAGTGCAGAGGCTGCTGTCTTGGGCAACTCCACAGGGACACCCACCGTCAACAACGGCGCGGCCACCATAAAGATAATCAGCAGCACCAGCATCACATCCACAAAGGGCGTGATGTTGATCTCCGACATCTGCGCCGCACCACCGCGCCGCCTGCGCCGACCATTGCCGCCGCTCTTTTTCATTACGCCACCCGCCATGGCTTAGCCGTCCACTTGGCGGCTGAGAATGGTGGCAAACTCATCGGCAAATGCTTCGTACCCGCCCAAGATGCGGTCGCTGTCTGCGTTGAACTTGTTGTAATAGACAACCGCAGGGATCGCCGCCATCAGACCCAGACCCGTTGCCAGCAACGCCTCCGCAATACCGGGGGCAACCACGGCTAGGTTGGTATTCTGCTGCTCTGCAATTTCGATAAACGCGTTCATAATCCCGAAAACCGTCCCGAACAGCCCGACAAACGGCGCCGTCGATCCTGTAGTCGCCAGAACAGGCAGACCTTTTTGCAAGATCTCGGCTTCCTTCGCAATCGCCACATCCATTGAGCGGTCAATCCGTGCCGTCGCACCGGGGATCAATCCACCATCCTCGCGGTGCGAACGCCGCCATTCGGTCATGCCAGCGGCAAAAATCTTCTCCGCAGCACCCGTAGGTTCTGGCCCGATCTGCTCATAAAGACCGTCCAGCGGCTCACCCGACCAAAAGGCCTGATCAAACTCTTCCGCTTCGGCCTTGGCTTTGCGGTACTGGATCGTCTTTTGCACGATGATGGACCATGTCCAAAAACTCGCCAGGACAAGTGAAATCATCACCAGCTTCACGGTGATCGTCGCTTGGGCAAACATGCCCCATACGGTAATGTTCTCGCCGATTCCGGCGAGTATAAACGCTGTCTGCATGTGTATTGCTCTACTCTACTGCCTCAAGTGGGCCTGTTCTCAGGCTCCATTTGGACTGAATCTAGCGCAGCACAAGGTAAAAAGCGAGGGGCAAGCGTACGGCCGCCCGATCACGTTTCCAGCAGGCGACATTCCGCTGGCAATCTGACGGGTTTCCCGCTCGATCCGATGCACACAATCAGCACTTTGGAGGTGAAAATCAGGTCCTCACCGCGCCAGACTTCCTGCGCCATCACCATCTTGGCAGCACTCAGACTGTCCAGCGTGGTGCGCACTTCCAGAATATCGTCAAACCGCGCAGGCGCGACGTAATCCGCCTCGACCCGCCGCACGGCAAACACCACACCCGCTTCTTTCATCGCGAGTTGGTCAATGCCAACATCCCGAACCCAATCGCTGCGCGCCCGCTCGATAAACCGCAGGTAATTGGCGTAATACACAATCCCCGCCATGTCCGTGTCCTCATAGTAGACACGTATCTCTTTGCGATGAATCACTGAACGTCCCCCGCCTGCATCCGCGCATACAGCCGCAGCGCATGACTGCTATCCGTCGCAGCGCTTGGCAAAATCGGATCATAGGCCGCACGGATCAACCCCGCCACGTCAGGCCGCAAAATCGTCTTCTCGCCCGCAATCGCCAAGGGCGAGCGGTCCTTGAACGCATTGTCGGACCACAGCAGATAGGATTGCACAACTTGGCTCAGCGCCAGCGTCTCCGCAGGCACCGCACTCAGATGTTCATCCATGCGCAGGAATACAAAACACGCCTTAATCGCGCCGCTCTCGTCAAAGCGGAAGAAACGGTACTGGTTCGCATCCACTGCGCCCAACTTTTCGACCAAAGGTCCCAGATCAGGCACCAATCTGTCCATCCCCGGCACATCCAGCAGCTCCGCCCATTCGGAGAAGAAGAATACCATAAGGTTAGAGCCAAGCTCCATATCCGTCTCGGCCATCTTATGACCCGCCAAGGCAGCAACAGCCTCTAGCGCGCCCTTGACCACCTGCAAAGTAGCCTCATCAACGCCGAACACCACAGGCGCAATAGGCCGCCCCCAGCGCGCAAAAACAAAATGCCCGTCGTCCCGCGTAAACAGCGCTTCGATATCTTGAGGTTCCATCTTCATCTTGCCCTTAAACTCAAATCTTCAGCTACCAAACAGATCACTATCCCGTTTCGGCGGCTCCATTCCCATATGCGCCCACGCCTTCTGCGCCAGCATACGGCCACGCGGTGTGCGCTGGATCAAACCTTGCTGCAACAAGAACGGCTCGATTACTTCTTCCAGCGCATCACGGCTCTCAGACAGCGCCGCCGACAAAGTCTCGATCCCGACAGGACCGCCCTGATAATTCTCAGCGATCAAACGCAAATACCGACGATCCGCCCCGTCCAGCCCAAGGTGATCCACCCCCAACCGCGTCAGCGCCATATCAGCCAGTTCCCGCGTCACACGACCATCGCCCTCGACCACCGCAAAATCAACAACCCGCCGCAACAACCGGCCCGCAATACGCGGCGTGCCACGCGCACGTTTTGCAATCTCGCGCGCACCGCCCTCATCGGCAGGCGCACCCAGCTTGCGGGCATTGCGGTCCACAATGATGAACAACTCGTCTTCGGTATAAAATTCCAACCGCGTGGGGATACCAAAACGGTCGCGCAGCGGCGTGGTCAGCAATCCCATCCGCGTAGTCGCCCCGACCAGCGTGAAAGGCTGCAATTCAATTCGTACCGTCCGCGCCGCGGGTCCCTCACCGATCACCAGATCAAGTTCGAAATCTTCCAACGCAGGGTACAGCACCTCCTCAACCGCAGGATTAAGACGGTGGATCTCGTCAATGAACAAAACATCGCGCGCTTCAAGGTTGGTCAGGATCGCCGCCAGATCACCCGCTTTCGCTAGCACCGGACCAGAGGTCATGCGAAAACCGACCCCCAACTCCCGCGCCATAATCTGTGCCAGCGTGGTTTTCCCCAATCCAGGTGGGCCATGGAACAGCGTGTGATCCATCGCCTCTTCGCGCTGCTTGGCCGACTGGATAAACACCTTGAGGTTAGAGCGTGCTGCCGCCTGCCCCACAAATTCATCGAGCATTTGCGGGCGCAACGCGCGGTCAAAATCTTCGGGCATCCCCTCAGGCCGTACAATCGGATCACTGTCTATCATGTCACGTCCCTAAGCGCTGTAAGCCAAAGCAGGCCTGTTGCGCGCACACTACTCTTTAGGCGCAAGAAGTTTCAACGCCGCACGGATCAAATCGGTGGTTTGTGCATCAGGGGCTTCTCCTGCCGCTTGCGCCACCGCACCTGCCGCATCACCGGGCGCGTAGCCAAGGTTCGACAGGGCCGACAACGCTTCTGATTGCGCAGAGGCATTTGGCGCAGGTGCCGCCTTCTTACGTGGCGCAGGGCTCTCGATCACTTCAGCGTCCGCATCGCCCAGCGCTTCGGCCACTGTACCGCCCATCGCCATCATCGCGGGCGCTTTGTCCTTCAAATCGAGTACCACACGTTGCGCGATCTTCGGGCCGACGCCCTTGGCCGCCTTCACCGCATTCCAATCGCCCAACGCAATCGCACGGCCCACACCATCAGGCCCCAACGCCCCAAGGATCGCCAGCGACGCCTTCGCCCCGATCCCCTGAACAGAAATGAGTAGCCTGTGCCATTCCTTCTCCGCCAAGGTGGAAAAGCCGAACAACTGCAAGTTGGTCTCCTGCACAAGCATATCGGTATAAACGGCTGCGACTTCGCCCACAGGCGGCAAACCCGCCAAGGTCCGCTCAGAGCAGAACACCAGATACCCGACGCCACGCACGTCAATAAGGATGTGATCCACCGCGCGATATTCAATACGACCCGTTAGTTTCCCAATCATGCGCTCGCCCTCGCCACCGCTGCGGCATAGCTCGACGCGCCACCATGGTGCGCATGCGTAATTGCGATCGCCAACGCATCCGCTGCATCAGGGCCTTCAAAGTCCACACCGGGCAGTTGCATCCGAACCATATGTGCCACCTGCCCCTTGTCAGCATGGCCCACGCCCACGACTGTCTTCTTTACATTGTTCGGCGCGTACTCCCCGACGTCCAGCCCCATCTGCGCAGGCACTAACAGGGCGATCCCCCGCGCTTGGCCCAGCTTCAGGGTCGCAACGCCGTCTTTGTTCACAAATGTATGCTCCACCGCCGCCGTCTGCGGGCGGTACGTGGCAAAGACGCGGGTGAGTTGCGCGTGCAAACTCAACAACCGTTCGGCCAGAGGAACACCAGTAGCAGAATGGCAAATGCCGTTCGCCACATGGCTCAACCTGCTGCCATCGACGTCAATCACGCCCCATCCCATGTTCCGCAAGCCCGGATCGATGCCAATTACCCGTATCATCTACCCACATCCCTCACATTTGTTGCTTTTTGGATGCAGTAGCACGAAACGCGAACATTGCCTACCACTTATCAGCACGAGGTCGCGTTCGGCACGCAAGATGTCGCAATTGCCGCGCCGCAGCATTGTCCGCCGATTTAGGAAGAAACTCAAACGAACGCCGCCACATTTCCGCCATGTTCCATTGGTGTTTTCGTGCCTTTTTCTGCCATGCAGAAAACGCATAGCAGCAGTGCGACCACAAGGGTTGCGCCGAGTTTACACTCTGCCTAATTACCAATCAGATCGCTGAGGAAATCAGCACAACCCTATACAAGAAGGACGGCTCAAATGGCTGCTTTTGACACCACACGCACAACCTATGGCACAGCATCATTCGCATCGCGCGCAGTTGCATTTGTTTCCGATCTGGCCCTGAATGTTCAGGCATGGAACGACGCACGCGTAACACGCAACGCTCTGACCGACCTCACCGACCGTGAGCTGGCCGACATCGGCCTCTCGCGCGGCGAGATTGACGGCGTTGCACGCAGCAACCTGATCCGCTAATCGGCGGCGCTTTTGCGTACCAACAGATCAAGACATCGATAAGAAAAGGCCGCGCGGGTTTCCCCGACGCGGCCTTCCTTTTTGCGCTCAATGAGAATTGCGCAAATTCCCGTCATGGCCGCCCCTCCCCCCGGAGGGCTTGGCCACAATGGTAATTCGTAATTAGCGGAACAATGCGACCGCTTGATCAGCGATGATTTGCGTCACAGGATCAACCGACAGAATGCGGGCGCCCATGGCTTCGATCATCGTGCCGTTTTCAAGAGTGGCCAGACGGTCCGAATATGCTTCGGGTCCATTGGACACCAACATGAAAGCCTTGAAGCAGAAGAAGGCGAGGATCATCAGAACAGTGCCCCTGATCGGGAACTGGAAACCACGGCGCTTTGCTTTGACAACAACCACACCATTTTTGTCGATGCGGGTGACAAAAGCGTTCCTGCCACGGCGTGCAGACTTCTTGGTCACACTACCGACGCGGCTATTAAAATCTTCTTTTGTATAAACCATGACATTGGTCTTTCTCAGCAACAGCCCCCACCGTTGTTGAATAAATTTTTAGTCATAGAATGTGGCGAAAATTAGGCAAATGAGGCGCAACCGCCCCAAATGGGGTATTACTTAGTTCATTTTCCGAAGCGTTATCGTCGTCCAGTCACCAATGCTCTCGCGGTGATGTAGATTGATGCCAGATCGTGCATAAACCTCGATAACTTCATCGGCCTGTTCATTTAAAATGCCAGATAGAATCGCATAAGCACCCGTGTCCATTACCCCTGCCATATCGGGTGCCAGCGCAATAAGTGGCCCTTTGAGAATATTCGCGAACACCAGATCAAAGGGCGCAGCCCCCGCCAGTGCCGGATGATCAAAGCCTGCGGCCTCGACACATTCAACTTGGCCTTCCAGCCCGTTCGCCACCACATTGGCCCGCGCCACATCGACTGCTACCTCGTCAATATCAGACGCCAGTACTGTATCTTCCCAGATCCGCGCCGCACCCATTGCCAGCACCGCAGTGCCACAACCGATGTCGACAACGCGCTTGCCCACAAATCCATCAACCGCCAAACGGTCCAGCGCCTTGAGACAGCCCAAAGTCGTGCCGTGGTGCCCCGTCCCGAACGCCATCGCGGCCTCGATCAAAAGCGGCTCGCACCCTTCAGGCACCTTATCCGCATCATGAGAGCCATAGACAAAGAACCGACCCGCCTCGACAGGCGCAAGCTCACGGCGCACATGGGCGACCCAATCCGTCTCGGGCAATTCGGAGACGACAAAATCCTTCGCCCCCATCGCAGCAGCCAAAATCGCCAGCGATGCCTCATCTGGCGCTTCTTCGAAATAACCGCCCACTTCCCACAGGCCTGATCCGTCTTCCATCTCGAACACGCCCACGCCCGTAGGCTCTGGCATCATGTCCTCCATCGCTTCACCCAGCTTATAAGCAGGCTCGCGCCCTGTGAGTGTCGTCAGTGCAGTGAAAGTAGGCATCTATCGGCTCCTGTATCTGTCAGAGTTCGCGTATGGCGGACGGACCACGGGGTCAAGTGGCACAACACGAGCGCGCCATCACTCGGCAGCGACGCGGCGTTGAACAAACACCGTCTCATTGCCTGCATCGGGATGGCGCGGAATCATTGTCGCCAACACAAACGACACCGACGCCATTCCCGCCGCCAGCAGGAACACCGCCATTGGCGAATGAAGCCACAACAGCCCCAGCAGCACAGGCAAAACCACCGCCGCGATGTGATTGATGGTAAAGGCCACAGCCGCCGTCGGCGCCATATCCCCCGGCGCGCCAATCTTTTGGAAGTAGGTTTTAAGTGCCAGCGCCAGACCAAAGAACATGTGATCCAGCACATACAGCACCGCAGCCACCTGAAATCCCCAGTCGAAAAAATACACGCCGCCATAGGACAAAAACACGATGACCAGCCCCGTATATTCAAACAACAGCGCGTTACGCTCGCCAAACCGCGCCACAATCTTCCCCAGCATAGGGGCGATTATCATGTTCAGCACCAGATTGATCAGGTACAGCCCTGCAACTTCGTGCACCTGAAATCCGAACTTCTCGACCATCATAAAGCCGGCGAAAACCATGAATATCTGCCGCCGCGCGCCCGACATGAACTGCAACGCATAATAGAGCCAGTAGCGCTTGCGCAGGACCAACTTCTTGATCTGCGGATGTGGGCTTTCATATTGCGGATAGGCCAGCAGCGCGAACAATGCCGCAGCCATGGTGATCCCGCCCCCTGCCATGAACACTATATTATAGGTCAGCCCCAAAGGCTCCCACAAGATCATGATCACGAAATACACAACAAACGTCGCAGCCGAGCCTGTGGCCATCAACCAGCCCAGAATTTGCGGCGCTTTGTCCTTGGGCAACCACTGCAACTGCAACGACTGGTTCACTGTCTCATAATAATGAAACCCGACCGAGCTGATGAAGGTGAGGATCATGATCCCCGTCAGTTGCGGATACCACGCTGTTACCGCCGTCGCCGCCCCCAGCAGAATAAGGGAGACAAGCCCAAGCACCTGCTCGCGTACAATGATGATCAGGAAGATAACCAGAAACGACAGGAAGCCCGGAATTTCACGCACCGTATGCAACAGCCCGATATCGGCCCCGTCAAAATCCGCGACGTCCTTCACGAAGTTATTGAGCAGCGCATACCATGTGAAAAATGCAATCGGCATGGCCAGCGCCATGACGAAAAGCAGTGCTATGGGCCGACGCCAAAAGGGTTGATCCTTGGCATCATCGAGGGTCAGGAAATCTATCATGCCTCTGCCTTACGCCCGCCCCGCGCCGAACGCTACGATAAATGCAATGCAGCAGCAGGGTGTACAGGTGGTGTACGAGGGGTGCACATAAAACACCCTTCTTTTTCACAGGCCCAGAAGTCCTAGTAAAAACTCTGCGGATCAATATCCACAGCCAGCCTCAAATCGCCCTTCAATTTGATCTGGCTTACCCAAATGCTAAGTGCGCGTTGAAGCGCGACGTTCTTATCCGCCTTCACCAACAAACGCACGCGGTGACGCCCGCGGACCCGCGCAATCGGTGCTGGTGCGGGTCCGAAAACCTGCGCCCCAACATCACGTAAAGCTCTGTCATTGCGCGCTAATTGGTTACCCGCATCAAACACCGCCGCCACATCTGGCCCGCTTAGAATGATCCCTGCCAGACGGCCATAGGGAGGCATCCCCGCCTGCTGCCGCTCCTTGGCCTCAGCCTTCCAGAACCCCTCCTCATCACCTGCAAGAATAGAGCGGATGACAGGGTGATCAGGCTGATACGTCTGCAAAAGCGCCGTCCCCGGTGCCTCCGCCCGCCCCGCTCGCCCCGCCACCTGCCGCATCAACTGGAACGTCCGCTCAGCCGCCCTCAGGTCCGATCCCGTCAGCCCAAGATCCGCGTCAATGACACCCACCAATGTCAACTTGGGAAAGTTGTGCCCCTTCGCAACCAGTTGGGTTCCAATAATAATATCCGCTGACCCCTGAGCGATCCCCGCGATCTCTTCTTTGAGCGCGCGCGCCGATCCGTACATATCCGAGCTGAGTGTCGCGATCCGCGCATCAGGCCAAAGCGCATGCGCCTCCTCCCCCAAACGCTCCACACCAGGGCCGATCGGAGCCATCTTGTCCTCTGCCTCACAGCTGGGACAGGCAGTGGGCATCGGCTTGCTCTCGCCGCATTGGTGGCAGATCAACCGCTTGAGGAACCGATGCTCAACCATGCGCGCATCACAGTCGTCACACCCGATCTGATGTCCGCAGGCACGACACAGCGTCACAGGCGCATAGCCACGGCGGTTGATAAACAACATCGACTGCTCGCCACGCTCCAGCCGCGCATCGACCTCCCTTTTCAGCGTCGGCGACACCCAGCGATCCGACGGCAGCCCCTCGGTGCGCATATCGATTGTGCCCATTGTCGGCATCACCGCAGGACCAAACCGCGAGGTCAACTCCAGCTTGGTATATTTTCCCGCCTGCGCATTTGCCCACGATTCCAGCGATGGTGTCGCCGAAGCCAACACCACGTGCGCCCCGCAGATAGAGGCGCGTAGAACGGCCATATCGCGGGCATTATAAAGCACGCCATCCTCCTGTTTATATGAGGTATCGTGCTCCTCATCGACCACGATCAGACCAAGGTTCTGGAACGGCAAGAACAGCGCCGACCGCGCCCCGATCACCAACTGCGCCTGCCCTTGGCCAACCATACGCCAGATGCGCCGCCGCTCTGTCATGGTGGCACCCGAATGCCATTCCGCAGGCTTGGCCCCGAAGCGCGCCTCGACGCGGGTGTAGAACTCCGCAGTAAGCGCAATCTCAGGCAGCAACACCAGCGCCTGACGCCCGGCACGCAGCGCGGCCGCCACCGCTTCAAGATAGACTTCGGTCTTGCCCGATCCCGTCACACCGCGCAGCAAAGTGGTGCCGTACTCTCCAGAACTCACGCCAGCCGCCAAGACCGCCGAAGCCGTCGCCTGATCTTCGGTCAACTCCTTACTCGGCAGGTCAGGATCAAGCCGCTGGAACGGAAGATCACGCGGGCTGTCTTCCTCGTGCACGACATCCTGCTTTACCAGTCCCTTGATGACCGAGGACGTAACCCCCGACATCTCGGCCAATTCCTTTAGGGTAAACGACAAATCGCCGTACTCGGCCAACGTCTCCAGCACCTTCGTGCGCGCAGCGGTCACACGGTCTGGCTCCCCCGTGCCACGGCGGTAAATCTTCCGCATTGAAGGCGGATCACCCAATCCCGGTGCGCGCGTGGTAAGGCGCAACATCGCGCTTAGAGGGGTCAACGTGTACGCGGCGGACTTCTCCAGAAAGCTGACCATTTCAGCTCGCATAGGGGCCGCATCCAACACCCGAATGACCGAACGGATCTTATTGTAGTCATAGTCGCCCTGCCCCGCGCCCCAGACCACGCCGATTACCTTGCGCGGCCCCAACGGCACTTCGACATAGGCACCAAGATGACAGCCACCTTCGGGCGCTTTGTAATCAAGCGCTCGGTCCAGCGGTTGCGTGGTCAACACCGCAACCAACTCACCTTCGTCAAAGAATAGTTTGGGGGACAAGCGGGGGTATCCTTGGGGCATGTTGGGTTGAGGGCTATCACCATCGCAGATCATAGGCTAAAGCAACACCCAACATAACCGTTAGCACGACCGTTCCAACCAGATAGGACCCGATATGAAATTTTTTGTAGATACCGCTGAAATCAAAGACATCGCAGAGCTGAACGATCTGGGCATGGTAGACGGGGTTACAACAAACCCGTCGCTGATTCTAAAATCAGGCCGTGACATTATGGAAGTCACAAAAGAGATTTGTAGCATCGTCTCTGGCCCCGTCTCTGCCGAAGTAGTTGCAATGGAAGCGGACGCGATGATCGCCGAAGGCCGCAAGCTGGCCGAGATTGCCGAGAACATCACCGTCAAACTGCCCCTGACATGGGACGGCCTCAAAGCGTGTAAAGTGCTGTCGAGCGAAGGCAAAATGGTCAACGTGACCCTGTGCTTCTCCGCGAACCAAGCGCTGCTGGCCGCAAAAGCGGGCGCGACATTCATCTCTCCGTTCATCGGCCGTCTGGACGACATCGACCTCGATGGCATGGACCTGATCGAAGACATCCGCACCATCTATGACAACTATGGCTACGAGACACAGATCCTCGCCGCCTCAATTCGCCACGTAGGTCATGTGCGTGAATGTGCGCTTGTTGGTGCCGACGTGATGACTGCTCCTCCAGAAGTGATCCGCAAGCTGGCGTCGCACCCGCTCACGGACAAAGGTCTGGAGCAGTTCATGAAGGATTGGGCCAAAACTGGCCAGAACATCCTGTAAAAAGAATGCCTAGTTCTGCATGCCGAGCAAGGCGCGCAAACGCTCAGGGCTAAGCGGGAACAGTGGTGGAGGGGTATGGGTTTCAATCTGTTTCATGCAGATGAGCTTATGCCCCCGCCCTACCTCCCAAGAAGGGGAATGGACCATTCCGCCTCCCCCATACGGCAAATTTGGCACGATTGCCTGATTTAGTAGCAAAAAAGAGCAGAAATTCAGTAACTGCCGTGCTAAGAAACAGGCAAAACAAGATGAGAGCAGCATGAGCAGCAGCCCAAAAATAGAAGATTCACTGCGCGAAGCCATCATTTCGCAGCCCGATGTGATTCTGGATGACAGCGATGTCATGCAGGCGCTTATCGCAGCCAACGAAAAAGCGATGGGCGGGAATATCGTCGATCTACGCGGCATCGCGATGGAGCGGTTGGAGACGCGGCTTGACCGTCTCGAAGACACGCACCGCAGCGTGATTGCAGCCGCCTATGAGAACCTCGCAGGGACCAATCAAATCCACCGCGCCATCCTGCGCATGCTGGACCCGCATGAGTTCGAAGAGTTTTTGCGCAACCTCGGCGGTGAAGTAGCCGAAATTTTGCGCGTCGACACCGTCAAGCTGGTGCTCGAATCCGTCCAGAACGACAATGATCCCGCCGTACAGCGCCTTGGCGATGTTCTGAGCGTGGCAGAACCCGGTTTCATCGACCGCTACCTGACCCAAGGGCGCGGCGGCACAGTACGACAGGTCACGCTGCGTTCGGTTCAGGATGCGTCAGAGCAGGTATACGGCCCCAATGCCGAATGGATCCGCTCTGAGGCGTGTCTCAAGCTCGACTTTGGCGCAGGTCGCTTGCCAGGTATGCTGGTGATGGGTGCCGAGGACCCGCATATGTTTGGACCCCAGCAGGGTACTGATCTGCTTGGGTTCTTCACGGGTGTATTCGAGCGTTCCATGCGCCGCTGGCTGTCTTGAGCACCCCTCTAGATACGCTTGCCATCTCTCCCGCCGCTCGGGACACCTTGCAAACATGGCTTGAACAACAGCGCGCCCTCAAAGGGGCCGCCGACAACACATTGACCGCCTATCGCGGCGATGTGACAGATTTTCTGGCATTTATGAGTGTGCATCACGGCGGGACCGAGGGCCTTGGCGCACTGGCAAAGATCACGGTGAGCGACATGCGCGCATGGATGGCGCGTACCCGCTCTGAGGATGTCGGCCCCCGCAGCCTCGCGCGCAAACTCTCGGCGGTTAAAGCATTCTATCGCTGGCTGTCAGAACGGGAGGGGTTTGAGCCGACTGCCGTGCTTTCTACGCGCTCGCCCAAGTTTACAAAAAAGCTGCCCCGCCCTCTCGCGATTGACGCGGCAAAAGAACTCATCACTTGCGTCGAGACCCAAGCACGCGAGCCTTGGGTTGCCGCCCGCGATGTCGCTGTGTTGACCCTGCTTTGGGGTTGCGGCCTGCGGATATCGGAGGCTTTGGGGCTGACGGGGGCCGATGCCCCCCTGCCCGATGTGCTGCGGATCGTCGGTAAAGGGGGCAAGGAGCGCGTGGTGCCGGTGCTGCCCGCTGCCCGCGACGCCGTCGAGGCTTATTTGCGCGTTTGCCCCCATGCATCCGAGGCCAAAGGCCCCTTATTTCGCGGGGTGCGCGGTGGACCGCTTCCCGCGGGCGCTATCCAAAAAGTTATGGCCAGCGCGCGTATGCAGCTTGGCCTGCCAGCCAGTGCCACACCCCACGCCATGCGCCACAGCTTTGCAACACATCTGCTGGATGCTGGTGGTGATTTACGCGCAATTCAGGAACTTCTGGGGCATGCCTCGCTATCGACGACACAGGCCTATACAGCCGTCGATACCCTGCGCCTGATGGAAGTTTACAACCGCGCGCATCCGCGTGCCTGATCGTTTTACGTTTGCACCTACATCTATGATTTGCGAGACAAGAGTATGACCCTTCGCCAAAAAGCCCTCGCTGTTCATTTGCTCACCGGAACCGGTGCCGTCTTTGCCATGCTTGCCATGCTCGCAGCGGTACAGGCGCATTATGACATGATGTTTCTCTGGCTGGTGGTCGCGTTCTTTGTGGATGGGATCGACGGGCCGTTAGCGCGCAAATATGATGTGAAAACCAACGCACCCGAATTTGACGGTGTGCTGCTGGATCTGATTATCGACTATCTGACCTATGTCTTCATTCCCGCCTTTGCGCTGTTCCAATCCGGCCGGATGGACGGGTGGAGCGGATGGCTCATGCTCATCATCGTGACCTTTGCCAGTGCGATGTATTTCGCCGACACTCGCATGAAAACAAAAGATAATTCCTTTTCCGGATTTCCAGGCTGTTGGAATATGGTTGTGCTGGTGATTTTTGCGCTCAATATCCCGTGGCACATCAGCCTTGTGCTGGTGACCTTCCTTGCGATCACCATGTTTTTGCCACTGAAGTTTGTACATCCCGTGCGCACCGACCGCTGGCGTACGGTTACATTGCCGATGGCGCTGGCATGGACTTTCTTTGCCGGATGGGCCGCTTTGGTGAACTTCCATCCCGAAAGCTGGGCCGCATCGGGTCTTGTTGTGACGTCAATCTATCTGCTCTTTGCAGGCATCGCACAGCAGATCATGTACGATGGCCGCGATATCTAGGACGGCCTAAATCAGGAAGCCACCCGCCTTCTCATGGCGCAGCAGCGCTACCTTGGTTTCGACCCCACCAGCCCCTGAAAAACCTGTCAAACCCTTCGCGCCCATCACACGGTGGCAAGGGATGATGATCGGGATCGGGTTGCCACCACAGGCTTGCCCAACCGCTTGTGCGGGCACGCCGAGTTGCTTGGCTATATCCCCGTAGGTGCAGGTATCGCCAAACGGGATCGCAGACATGGCCGCACATACATCGCGCTGAAAGTCAGAGCCATGAACCCACATGGGCAGAGCAAACCGCTCCAGCGTGCCCGCATCATACGCCAGCAGTTGCCGCCGCGCTTCGTCCAGCACGTCTGTACTGTCCTCGGACAGCGCCCGCCCCCAATTAAGAGCCGTGATATGATGATCTTCTTCCACGAGGGTAAGATCACCGAACTGGGTG
>JBALTK010000089.1:0-15335 GCA_036964385.1 Sulfitobacter sp.
GGCCGCTTCCAATGTTTTACTCAGGTCATCAACCTGTGCTGACAGGACGGCGACCGCACCGCCTACTCCTTTTTCGAGGTCATTAAAGCGGTACAATCTTCTGCCTAAAACAAAGCAGTAAACGCCAGCGCCGATCGCTCCTGAGGCCATCAGAATATCTGCGATAATTTCCATCATCTACTCCCTTAAGTCAGTACAAATTCCATGATTAAAAGGTCGTTGATCCTGTCCGGACCAGTCACAACCTGCACCCGGCGCAGCATTTGCGCCCGCAAGCGTGTCAAAGCGGCTTGATCTTCAAGATCACTGACCTCAAGTGCGCGGAGGTAGCTGTTGAGGACGTCAACGACTCGAGGAAGAAGCTTTGTTACATCTTCTTGATAGCTTTTGGGGACTTCTAACTGCGCCCGAAATCTTAACATGCGGCGCTCAGGTTGCGCATTAACTGAAATAGTCATCGGATCAATTTCAACAAAGGCAATATCTCCGAAGGGATCTTTGATCTCTTCTACCTCGGTCGTCTGATGGCCCCCGTGATTACCACCGAGAATCATCCCCGACCAAGTTGCATAGAATCCGCCACCCCCTCCTGTCAATGCAAGCACTAGGCCAATAATTAAAGGCATTTTTGACTTCTTCGGTGGACCTTCTTCAAGGTTCGTTTGTTCAGTTGACATACTAATCACGTCCTTTGTTGTTCCGACTGATATAGACGTCATTGCACTAACGGGTTGTTAAGCCCGATGAGTCATTTGTGGTTTCGAAGCCGGACAGAACGTTCGGTGTGACGGAGGCCATTGTGCAGCAATACCTGAATGTCTGGATGAAGCTTGGGATCAAGCGCCAACTCATAGTAATCGCAGCGACTGGAGCGATGTTTTTTGCGATTCTTGCAATGGCACGCATGACCACAGCCCCAAGTATGACCTTGTTGTATGCAGGGCTTGAAAGTAGCGCTGCGGGCGATGTCGTTCGCTCCCTAGAGCAACGCGGTGTAGTCTTTGAAGTGCGCGGAGGGTCCATATTTGTTGATAATAAGCAACGGGATCAGTTGAGACTCACTCTAGCGAGCGAAGGGTTGCCAGCAAATGGGAACCGTGGATACGAGCTCTTGGATCAGTTGACTGGTTTCGGAACGACCAGCCAGATGTTTGACGCGGCCTACTGGCGCGCAAAGGAAGGGGAGTTGGCCCGAACAATCGTAGCGAATCCCGCAATAGCAATGGCGCGTGTCCACATCGCCAGCACTGGATCGAATCCCTTTCAACGAGGAGTCACGCCGAAGGCGTCGGTTTCGTTGACGCCTAATGGAGGTGGCATTTCGCAAGCACAGGGAAAAGCAGTACGCTTCTTAGTCGCATCCGCTGTTGCGGGTTTGTCGCCTGATGATGTGGCTGTCATTGATGCAAATGGCATGCTGATTGGTTCGACTGAAGAAACAGCTCCCACAGTCGGAGGTGATGACAAAGCACAGGTATTGCGAGATCGCGTTCAACGGTTGCTGGAGGCGCGCGTTGGCTTTGGCAACGCTGTTGTTGAAGTCAGCGTTGATACAGTTACCGAAAGCGAATCGATCCGTGAACGCAGTTTTGATCCTGATGGGCGTGTTGCCATTAGTAGCGACACAGAAGAGCGTACGAATACTGCTGAGGGTACTGGTGGGGGCGATGTAACCGTTGCGAGCAATCTTCCTGATCAAGAAGGTGCGGGAGGGGGCGACAAATCCACGTCACAAAACAGCGAAACACGTGAACGGATAAATTACGAAGTTTCCGAGACAGAAAGAGAAGTCATCCGTGCACCAGGCGCGATAAAGCGATTGTCGGTGGCCGTATTGGTCAACGAGACAAAGGTCGTCAATGATTTGGGCGAGTCCGTTTCACAGCCCCGTAGTCCGCAAGAAATGGAAGCACTGCGTGAACTTGTCTCGTCGGCCGTTGGGTTTAACGCAGATCGTGGCGATATCATCACACTGAAATCAATGGCTCTTCAGAGCGTCGCACCATCTGGAACTGCAGCCAGCACGTCGCTGGTGGATCAATTTGATTTGGATCTTCTTTCAGCGGTTCAGATGATCGTTCTTGCGGTGGTCACGTTAATTTTGGGGCTATTTGTTATTCGGCCAGTTTTGAGCCGTCCAACACCCGAAGCGATGGCGATTGCACCTCCTGCAGCAATTTCAGCAACCGAAAATGAAGACACTTCTGCTACAAACCTACCTGCAGTTTTTGATGCTGAAGACATGGGTCGCTCCGATTCCAAGAGCCGCGTGGAAAAATTTAATCCCCAGATTGGTGAAATTTTGGCGAGCAGCCAAGCTCAAGATCCTGTCGAGCGATTGCGTGGCATGATCGGAGAGCGACAAGAAGAGACAGTGGAAATTTTGCGTGGCTGGCTTGAGGATAAGGAGGAGAAGGTATGACTTCTATTGCGCATCGTTATACAGACTTCAGCTTCTTAGATCCTGATGGTACAGAGCCTGATCCAGTTCCATTAGACCGAGTTGAGGATCAAAAATTACAGTCGTTCGAAGAGGGCTACCAAGCCGGTTGGACTGACGCTGAGAAGAATTACGTAACAGAGCAAAAGAATGCCACTGACGAAATTTTACATACCTTGCGTGATTTTTCTTACACTCACCAAGAAGCACTGGACCGATTAAATCGGGGGCTCCATCCGATGTTCGAGCAGTTGATGACATCGTTATTACCACGTTCGACAAGCGCATTATTGCGTGCGCATGTGATCGAGCAGTTGATCGAAATCTCCACCGAGCAGACAACTGGGCAAATCAACCTGCGCGTTTCAGAGATTGACCAGCCAATGCTTGAAGACTTGTTGGGCGGGGTCGAACTTAACCTGCCAGTCAACTTGACGGCCGATACGACACTACGGCCACATCAGCTGTTTGTTTCCCTCGATATGGATGAGCGTGAGATCAACCTCGATGCTGTGTGTCAGGAAATAATCTCGGCAATGCAAGCATTTAACTTTCACTCTCACTTGGAGCAATCGGATGACTGATCAAACAACTCTCGCCACTGACGCCTCAAACCCGTTTACCTCGGTCCCGATCGAAGTCACCGTTTGCGTAGGAAAAGCGCGCCCTCTGGTGCGTGATCTTGTTATGTTGGGCGAAAATGCAGTCCTGACGTTGGACCGCCGTGTCGATGATCCTGTTGAACTCTATGTGGGTGATAAACTCATCGCACGCGGCACCTTGGAGGAAGCTGATGGCGATGCAAGCGGTCAGCTGATGGTACGTTTGACCGAGGTTGTAGATATGCGACAGGGAATTTAATGCACCGGTTTCTGACGCTTTCTTTTGTCCTCGGAATTGCGGTACTTTTACCCCATGCGGCTATGGCGCAAGGTTTGTCTGTTTCTCTGGGGGACGATGGCTCGATATCGGCTCGCACCATCCAGCTTTTTGTTCTGATCACCGTGCTCAGTCTTGCGCCTGGGTTAGCGATAATGTTCACCTGCTTTCCCTTTCTGGTGACCGTTTTGTCTATTCTGAGACAGGCAATCGGCTTGCAGCAGTCACCACCAAATATGCTGATTGTGAGCCTCGCTCTCTTTCTCACTTATTTCATTATGGAGCCTGTGTTTACCGCAGCATGGACCAATGGGATCGGGCCACTTAGTCGCGAAGAAATTGATCTGGAAACAGCGTTCACACTAACAGTAGAGCCTTTTCGTAGCTTTATGGCAGGCCGAATTGATCCTGAAACCTTTTTTGCAATGGCAGAGCTTCGCCCTGATACGGTTGGGGCGAAACCTACGCCTGATGCGCCGCTATCCGTACTCGTTCCGAGCTTCATGCTTTCCGAAATTTCCAGAGCTTTTCAGATCGGATTTTTGATCTATCTACCATTTCTGATCATCGACTTGGTAGTAGCCGCAATATTGATGTCAATGGGGATGATGATGGTGCCACCGGCTGTCGTATCTTTGCCATTCAAATTGGCATTCTTTGTTGTAGCAGACGGTTGGGCTCTTATCGCCGGGAGCCTAGTTCGAAGCTACTTTTAGAAATTTGGACATCAATATGAGCCTAGTTAGCAGCATTATGAAGTGCTGAATTAAAGAATTCGAGACCCCAACCGTGTGATGCTCACTTCCAGTGCCTAGGATGGCATGGCCTGGGAGTAGGAAGAATGTTTCATCTGCGACAGCTGGTAGTGAGTGGAATGGCTCATGTTCAAGCCATTTGCGCCCGATTTGTAGCAAGCATCGGAACGCGATATCCAGACTTACTATTGGTTTTTTGGCTGCTAGAAGGTCTTGCACTGTCTGCTTATCTCTTAGCGCGTATTAGCTCATTAACGATTCCCTTTGCATTGCAATTTTTGGGCGCCGGAGTATCGCCCCACCTTAGATTGCTGTCGCAAGCGGAGGATCAGATCCCATTGCAGGCTGCTGCAGCGCGTGTGAATTTGGGGTACCTCATGGTTTGCGGAGCGATGGCTTTAATCGTTCTAGTCAGTATGCCATACATAGCCGAGATGCTGGAACTCTCGCATCCTGACGGCTCCGATATTCTTATCTGGCTAGTCGTCGGACAGGCTGCACCGATATTTTTCGGGGCTACTGGCGTTTTGATGCAGGCGGTAGATCGCGGCACGGTTAACGAAATACTATATGCGCTTACGGCAACATTCTTTATTGTAAGTATTCTTGTTCAAAGCGCTGGAACAGCGGTAATTATAGCTCAGACTCTGGCAGTTGCACAGCTAACCCATGCAGCCATATGTGCTATTCTACTAACGCACTTAGGGGTCTGGCCCGGCTTGACCGCCTTGTTTCATAAGGAGATCAAGCTTTTCTGACAAAGGAAGTTAGCGAACGACAAACTCGGCGTGTAGGGCACCCGCTGCCTTAATACTTTTTAGGATATCGATCATATCGCGCGGTGAGACACCTAAAGCATTAAGGCCGGCAATAACTTCTGAAAGTGAAGCGCCTGAGGGAATTTCTGCCAAGCCAATGCCGGGCTCTTCCTCAATTGCAGCGCGTGTCCGTGGGACAATCACGGTCTCACCAGCTGCAAAAGGATTCGGTTGCACTACAAGTGGCTCTTCTTGAATGCGGAGGGTCAAATTCCCCTGACTCACCGCCACCCGCGAAATTCTGACATCTTCACCCATTACGATTGTGCCTGAACGCTGATCGACCACGACTCGCGCTTTACGTTCAGGTTCAACTTCGATGTTTTCGATCCGGCCCAAAGCATGGGCGACAGATCGCATTCGTGTCGCGGGCACATCAAGCATCACCGTCCCGCTGTCGAGCATGACCGCGACTCCACGCCCAAAGTCACGATTGATAGCCTGCTCGATTCTGCCTGCTGTTGTGAAGTCGGCCTCTCGCAGGGCGAGGCGTAGGTCGCTCAGGGAACTGAGTTGAAATTCGATTTCACGTTCAACTCGCGCCCCAGAAGGAATTGTGCCTGATGTTGGGACACCCTGCGTGACTTGACCGCCATCGCCTCCCGCAGTAGCACCGCCAGCGATAATAGTACCCTGAGAAACAGCATAAATTTCACCATCAGCAGCATTCATCGGGGTCATAATAAGAGTGCCGCCAAGCAAGCTTTTCGCATCGCCAATAGCCGAAACAGTTACGTCAATCTGTCCGCCCGCTCGTGCAAAGGGAGGTAGAGTGGCTGTTACTAAAACAGCGGCAACATTTTTAGGTCGAAATTGCTCGCCCGTGACATTCACACCAAGTCGTTCTAAAATATTTGTCATAATATCTTCGGTAAATGGAGCATTGCGAAGCCCATCACCTGAACCGTCGAGGCCAACCACAAGGCCATAACCAACCAGATCATTCCCGCGCACGCCGTCGAAATCTACTAAGTCCTTTATCCGGACTGGGGTTGCATACGCGATGCTAACGAATGTCAAAAGTAGGCTCAGGCTGACACAAAGTCGGGCGATAATCCTCATAGGAAGTTCACGAGAGAGAGTTGCGACATGCGGGAAGTGATTGCGTATAGGCTCTGCAATTGAAATTGAACTTGCTCCAGTTCTGTTGCTGTCTCATATGGGTTAATAGCCAGTAATTCATTGCGGGCTATCTCCAGTGTTGAACGTTCGGTGCTTTGTCGGACTAGATTGGATTCTATTCGACCTTCGGAGAAACCAATGGTTGTTTGGAGATCAATGATCCCCTCGTTCGCACCCAAGGCATCAGGGGTTACTTTTACAAGAAGTTCGGTCTTCTGTGCGGCTGTTAAGCCGAGGGCGGGATCATTCGCTACTGAGACTAAAGCAAGGTTTTTGAGCACGGCACGGATTTCCGGGCTGTCCCCGCGTACGTCAAGTTGCGCAGTATCACCATCCGAGATGGGAATTGGCGCAAGCGATGTAGAAGATCCAAGGTAGCTAGTTGCGCCAAAACCTGCTGGATTGTCAAACCATGCAGTTGCAGCAGTTAACATGTCATCAACATTACCAGCACCTGCCATAGCTGTAGTGAGATTTGTAATTAGTGTTTGAGGTGTTGCAATTGGGGAGGTGTCAGTAGCCATACCAGCAAAAATAGACCGACCCCCGACGTTTGTGTTTAGTGCGCTGATGACATCTTCGAGCGATCCTCTCGCTTGCGATATCACTGTGCTGTGAGTCTCTCCTAATGCAGAGTTTGACGATGTAAGGAGCGTATTTCGGAAACTGGTACTTACGTCATTTATTCGAGAAAGTGCGCCCTGCATGCCAGCGGCTAGCTGACTTGCCTCGCGGGTGGCGAGGTCAAAGCCGTCAAGTTTCTTCAAATGGCGTTCAATATCATTCGCATACGCTGTGTTGCCGCCCATGGCATCGCGCACATCGCTGATTTTTCCGGAAGCTAATTCCTGAGTGAGGCGCTGTATATCAGTCTTGAGAGCCGTGTTGCGTGACTGCATGGAGTAGGATTGAGCCAAGTCGCCTAGGGAGCCAATTTGCATTTTACAACCTCGTTAATGTTTGGAGCATCTCATCCGCAGCCTGAATGACGCGGGCATTCGCGGCATACGCCTGTTCAAGGATAAGTAGATTTTGAAGTTCTTGGTCGGTGTCGACGCCATCAGACAGCTGAAGTTGCGTTAGTTCCGTCAAGCGTGCTGCGGTAAAAGTCATATCCTGTTCAGCGCCATCTCGGGTTGAAGCGAGCAACCCAGAGAACGTAGAGAATAGATCCGCCATATTCCGCGTACCCGGACCGAAATCACCTGAAGAGGCCACGCGTCCAGTATCTAGCGAGGACCGTAGGTCACTCAGAAGTGTAGAATCACCTGCCGGACCGGGCACTACGGCGCCCATGCCGTCACGCAAGCGCCAGATTTCACCGCCGGCGTTTGGATCAACCGCTCCATTTAGAGCTATGCGCCGACTCAGCCCCATTTCATTCGTAGGATCAAATGCTGTGCCCGCATCCGTGAATAATCCCGGTTCACCAGCCCCACGGGTCAAATCTAAGGCAGGGTCATCAAATCGCTCGATCAAATCCCGCGCCATCACGTCAAGTTGGGCTTGGGCCTCGACCCCGTAAGTGTCACGCACCGCAAAGTGTCCGTTCAAGCTACCCCCACTTAGCGCACTTATCCGCAATTCCTGACCATTAAGTGTAAGGCCGGATAAGGTGCCTGCCTCGAGTGATTGGAATTCGGTAACAAGATTCTTTTGCTCAAATCCAATCTCTGCAGCGGTCAAATCGAGCAAGCCCGCGCCGCCCTCGGAGTAAATTGCAATGGCGCCATTTTCGCGGGGTATGACATTTATCGAAACAATCGATCCAATCGTATCAAGAACAGCCTGCCGTTGATCGAGCAGGCCGGGACTGCTCACACTCCGCGAGGACGTCGCAACAATTTGCGCGTTGAGTTTTTCTACTTGCTCCAGCGCCCTATTGAGCGTCGAAACCTCGCGCGATATTTGAGAGTCTGCATTTGTTCTCATATCTTGCACTTCCTTCGATGCAAGGCTAATTCCGTCTGCTAAGCGTTGTGCGTCTTTCACGCTGTTTGCGAGGCGTTCAATAGAATCCGGTCTGCTCGCCGCAGCAATGAGACCTTCCTCAAAAGAGGCGAGTCGCCCGCTCAAGCCCTCGGGGTCACCAGCAATACCGGTCACATCTTCCAATCGACGAAAGAAGTCGACGGCAGTCTGTTTTTCCTGTTGAGCTGCATTTGCAGTCCGCCGATCCGCAACTACTCCCTCATCCATATGGCGGCTGATACTGTCGATCCCGACACCCCCAGTCGCGCCATAACTTAGTGCGGAAAGTTCGAGCCCGCGCCTGCCATAATTGGGCGTGAGGGCGTTCGAGATGTTGTTTGAAACGATCTCTGACCCCCGCGCGGCGGCGCGTAAGCCTGATACGGCTGCGTTCATAGCTCCGGTAATCGACATTGTGTTCCCCTTGGTTCAGTTGGTGAGGCGCAGTTAACGCCCCACCGATCCTGTTAGATCAACGCTTAATGTTGGTTGTTTCCTGCAACATCTCGTCAACGGTCTGGATCACCTTCGCGTTCGATGAGTAGGCTCTCTGAGTCTGGATCATCGCGGTCAGTTCGTTCGCAACATCCGTGGTGGATTCCTCGCGTGCGAAACCAACAATGTCACCTGTTGGCCCCTGACTTGCATCCCACAAAAAGAACGAACCACTGTCGACAGACGGCTGATAGGTTTGACCGTCCAGTGCGATCATCCCGTTCGGGTTTGGTAAGTCGACTAGGGGCACTTGATAGATTGTGCGGGTAACGCCAGTATCGAATGTAGCATGTACAAATCCATTACTGTCGACGTTTACGCTGGTCATGTTGCCTACTGGTGAGCCATCTTTAGTGATGGAAACTGGCGCAAATGTATCTGACAGCTGTGTGAGTGCATCGCTTTGACCAATCACACCAATATCGATTTCAATCGGGCCGCCAGCGACATCAACAATCAGATTGCCTGTTGCTGAATCGTATGCACCTCCCGAAACTGTCGTCACTGCCGCCAAAGTCCCGCCTGCGGTACGATTATCTTCGAACGTCAGAATATACTCACCAATGACAACCCCAGGATCGACAGAATCAGTAAGCGTCATGGTCCATTCGTTCGATGCGCCTGTTGCAGGTACTGTAGGTGTGAAAGTAACATTGACGTTTTCTGAAGTGCCGAGGTTTCCATAATATTCAACAGCGAGTTGCTGGGTGTCTCCGGTGCTTCCTGCCACAGTGCTGGTCGCAGGCAGGTTCACCCCAAGCGTCATCCGCGTTGTAGGTTCGCCAGTGAGTTGGTTTACGTTAATTTGCACTGCCTCAAGACCTTCATCCGTATCTCGGGAGAAAGTTGGGATAGAACCGTCAGGCTGTGCGGGCCACCCTAAGAGCACAAGCCCCGATGATGTAGTAAGATAGCCGTCAGCATCTGTCGTGAAAGATCCTGTTGTAGTGAGCAGCATGTTTGTTTCGCCGTTACCTACATTCAGATCTGAGACGCGTCCGACTGGCAGCATGCCGCGGCCGCGCACCGCAAGATCCGTGGCGTTTGATGTCGAGACCAGTGAGCCACCTTGATCGATCAGCCGCGTCGTATTAGCCCGGACACCCCCAGCAGAATAATTGCCACCGTTGCCCGAGATCACCATCGATTCGAAGTTTGTTTGCACTCTCCGATAGCCAGGAGTTGACGAGTTGGCGATGTTATCTGAAATACTGGATAACCGCGTTGCGTTGGATTGAAGTCCTGCAACTCCCGCGTTTAGCGAAGATGATATGGTCATAGACACGCCTTTCTGCTCTGCCGAATTGTTGTGAGACAATGCATAGCCCGGCACACTTTAATGTTGGGCTAACAGATAAAATGCCGTGTACTTTTACAGATTACGAAACGTCTCGTAGCAGCACGATTTCAATTCTATCGTTACGGAGCGCCATAGGGTTACGCACAACAGGCTCACGGTCAGCATGCCCTGTGACCCTCTGAATACGTTCTGACGCAATGCTATTGCTTTCCAGTAGAAGCCTCATCTGTGTGGCGCGCTCTTGTGATATATCCCAGACGGGATTTTCCTTCAGGACAAGAGGCCTTGCACGCACATGTGCTCCAATGGCGACACTGTTATTCACTGTTTTACTGACCTCAGAAATTAACGTCGCAAGGTCACGAAGGAGCGAAGTTGGGGTGGCGCTGTCCCCTTCAAATATTTGCAATCGATCACGGGAATATACTTCAATCACCAGTCCTTCATCCGTGATACGTGTTACAATATGTTCCAGCAGATTTTCCATAACCTGTGATTCACCACCATGACCCAACAGCAGTTCATTCAGGCTTTCAAAAGCTTCATTTTGCGCCTCAGTTTCCCCAGCACTAGCACCGCGAGCCTTATCTTCAGCGGCCACACGATTCAGGGACGCGCCGGTTCCATTTTGCGTCAAAGTTTGTTCTGAAAAAATACTGTCCCCGCCGAATGCACCGTTCCCGCCGCCAGAGGCCTGCACGATTGGAATCGTCGGTGTAAAGTAATCCGCCAAGCCGGATTTCTGCTTTTCAGTGGTCGCATTTAACAGCCACATTAACATGAAGAAGGCCATCATCGCGGTCACGAAGTCTGCATATGCAACTTTCCAAGCACCACCATGATGCCCGCCACCTTTGATGACTTTTTTCTTCTTAATAATGATTGGTCTGACATTTGCTTGCGCACTCATACCGACCCCCTCTTTTTCACCCACCCCCAGCAATAGCGGAGGAGGTGTTAGCAAACGGCTAATGCAAGTCACAGTGGTTAGCAGGAGGTTAATCTTGCAATCGCCCCGCTTTCGCTGCCAGATCACATGATGGAAAATCAGATCACCGACAGCCGCTATTCTTGGACCCGCCTCGGGCTGACCTTGTTGATAGCAACGGTGATCAACGCGGGTATGTGGGCAATCATTGTAATAATGCCCGCAGTAGAAACCGAGTATGGCGGCAGCCGTGCGATGGCCTCGCTGCCCTACACACTCACAATGATCGGATTCGGTACAGGAAACTATGTGCTGGGCCGCGCAGTTGACCGCTTTGGAATCACGCACTCACTTTTAATCGCGAGCGGCCTCACGGCGCTGGGGTATGGATTGGCCACACTCTCAAGCTCTCTGTTGATGTTATCGCTTGCTCAGTTGCTTGTCGGGTTTGCATCGTCGATCGGGTTCGGTCCGTTGATTGCTGACATTTCCCATTGGTTTGTGCGCAGGCGCGGCATTGCCGTGGCGGTCGCTGCCTCAGGGAATTATCTGTCAGGCGCAATCTGGCCAATTCTGCTCGCTAATGTCCTACAAGACAGCGGATGGCGTGCTGTCTATCTGGTCATGGCAGTTGTGACATTGGTGGCTGTTATCCCCCTTGCCTTTGCTCTGCGGCCTTCCCTGCCCGAAGAGGCGCATACAGCGGCCGAGCAAGCCTCAATCCTCAACGCAAAGTCTGCGGGAATATCGCCCCGTGCGTTACAGTATCTCTTGGGGCTGGCTGGCATTGGCTGCTGTGTCGCGATGTCGATGCCGCAGGTGCATATCGTGGCTTTGTGTGTCGGGCTTGGGTATGGCCCCGCTGTAGGGGCGCAAATGCTGTCGTTGATGTTGTTAGGCGGTGTCGCATCCCGCATCGTGTCGGGGTTGCTTGCCGACCGTTTGGGAGGTGTGCGTACCCTCCTTATCGGTTCAATCCTGCAATGTTTGGCACTGTTTTTGTACTTACCTGCTGGCGGCATGGTCTCGCTTTATCTGGTCAGTATGATCTTCGGCCTCAGCCAAGGGGGGATCGTACCCAGTTACGCGCTGATCGTCCGAGAATATATGCCAGCGAAAGAAGCGGGCGCGCGCGTTGGTTTTGTCATGATGGCGACGATCATGGGCATGGCGCTGGGCGGTTGGATATCTGGGGTCATTTATGACGTAAGCGGCTCGTATACATTGGCCTTCGTCAACGGCATCATCTGGAATGGCTTGAATATTGGTATCATTCTCTGGCTCATTTCGCGCAGCCGACCACGCATGCCGAGGGCGGCGGTAGCCTAATCTACCACTTGCGCCGTTTGGCCAGAACCATCTGCTTTTGCCGCTCACGAAAGCGGTTTTTATCGTCCTCGGTGGTCTCGTCCACGCAGTGATGGCAACTCACCCCCGCCTCATATCCCTCACGCTCGGTATCGGCGGGCAGGATCGGACGACGACACCCATGGCAAAGTAAGTGCGGACCAGGTTTGAGCCCATGCTCCACACTCACACGGTTATCAAAGACAAAGCATGACCCACTCCAAGTACTCTGCGCGGCAGGCACTTCTTCGAGGTACTTCAGAATACCACCTTTGAGGTGAAACACGTCCTCGACCCCTTGACCGAGCAAGTAGTTCGTCGACTTTTCACAACGGATACCGCCCGTACAGAACATCGCGATTTTCTTATTATGAAAGCGTGCCTTGTTTGCCTCCCACCATGCGGGAAACTCTCCAAAGCTGGCGGTTTGCGGATCAATAGCACCCTCGAAAGTGCCAATCGCCACTTCATAATCATTGCGCGTATCAATTACTGCGACATCATCACGATTAATCAGATCGTTCCAATCAGCGGCATCGACATAGTTGCCAACACTGGTGGTCGGGTCCACATCGGGTTGACCCATGGTCACGATCTCACGCTTGATCTTGACCTTCATCTTGCCGAAGGGGGGCGTGTCAGCATGGGAAATTTTATGCTCCAGCTCTGCGCAACCTGGCAGGGCGCGCAGATAGGCCAGCACGGTATCAATCGCCGCTTGTGACGGCCCCGCAATAGTTCCGTTTACCCCTTCACGTGCCAGCAGCAGCGTTCCGGTGATCTTGTGATCCATGCAGACCTTGAGGAGCGACGGCTTCATACCGTCGGGGTCTTCAAAACGTGCAAAATGATATAGAGCGGCAATTGTGTACATGGGATGCCAAATAGGCCGCGCAAGGGCTGTTATGCAAGGGGCGGCTGACCTAAAATAGGATATAGACGATTTAACAAGCACAAAGGAACTCTCATGCACGCACTTCTTGTCATCGACGTTCAGAATGATTTTTGCCCAGGTGGTGCTCTTGCCGTTGCTGGAGGTAACGAGATTGTTGCAGGGATCAATGCGATGATGGGCCATTTCGATGCAGTTGTCTTGACCCAAGACTGGCACCCTGCGGGCCACTCTTCCTTTGCGTCTACGCATGCAGGGCGTGCGCCCTACGATATGATGGACATGGCATACGGACCTCAAGTCCTATGGCCTGACCACTGTATTCAAGGGACTGATGGCGCCGCTTTTCACCCCTTATTAGAGACTAATCGAGCGGATCTGATTATCCGCAAAGGGAATAACCCCGCAATAGATAGCTATTCCGCCTTCTTCGAGAATGACCATGAAACCCCGACAGGGCTAGAGGGATATCTGCGTACCCGAGGGATCAAAGAGGTTACACTAGTAGGTCTCGCGCTTGATTTTTGCGTGAATTACTCAGCAGTCGATGCAGCACAACTAGGACTGAAGGTTGAGGTGCAATCTGAGTTATGCCGCGCAATTGATCTTAACGGATCTTTGGGCGAGGCAAAGAATGCGATGACGGGAGCGGGCGTTACCCTCCGCTAAATGGTGAATCCTCGATGGGGGCGAGCTGTAGAATACCAAGCACATCCAACCCTCCGAGGGTCGCATCCACAGCAACAGTAGCAAGGATGATTCCCATCACTCGGCTGATGACGCTTGCGCCTGTTGTTCCCATCATTCGCCCAATCCGCCCCGCGAGAAGCAAAAGCACCAGCGTAATCAGCAAGATTAGGACCAAGAGCCCAGCAGTGACCACCTGATCAATGACAGGATTTGTATGATTGTCGGTCAGAATGACGATGGCCAGCATCGCACCGGGTGATGCAATAGAAGGCATTGCAAGAGGGAATACCGCGCCAGCAAGGTGATCACGCTCCGCAGCTTCGATCTCCTTTTCGGGCTTCGTGTCACCAAAAATCATGCTGAGCGCAAACAGGAACAGGATGATACCTCCTGCCACTTGGAAGGAGCCAAGCCGAAGGCCAAGTGATTCCAGCAAATACTGACCTGCGACAAGGAATGCCAATAGGACCAGACCCGCGACCAGAACAGCGCGAAGTGCAAATTGACGGTGCATGTTTTGTGGGACATTCGCAGTCGCATACAGAAAAACAGGTAAGCTTCCGATAGGGTCGATAACTACGAATAATGTAATAAGCTCACGAAAAAGATGGGTCCAGTCGAGCACGATATCCTACCTGCATTTGTACGTGGCACTAGTATCATATGCACAGACCCAAGTCATGGCCTAACCACTTGCTCCCGTGATGGTGATGGGTCACAAACACGGGGTCTAATGGAGCAAGCACATGGTTGATATCGCCACTCGCGTCTGGAACCACAAATGGAAGATCGACCCTATCGTGCGGTCGCTCATCGACACCGACTTTTACAAGCTGTTGATGTGCCAATCCATCTTTCGGAACAAGCCTGACACGCAGGTCACTTTCAGCCTGATCAACCGTTCCAAGGATGTGCCGCTGGCCGAATTGATCGACGAGGGTGAGCTGCGCGAGCAGTTGGATCATATACGTACGCTGAGCCTCAGCCGCGGTGAGTCTACATGGCTGCGCGGCAACACGTTCTATGGCAAACGCCAGATGTTCCGTCCTGATTTTATGGAGTGGTTCGAGAACCTGCGCCTGCCACCATATCACCTTGAGCGTAAGGGTGATCAGTACGAACTGACTTTTGAGGGCAAATGGCACGAAGTCATGCTGTGGGAAATTCCGGCTTTGGCAGTCTTGATGGAGCTGCGCGGGCGTGCTGTGCTGGACAAAATGGAGAAGTTCGAGCTTCAGGTCCTCTATGCCCGCGCGATGACCCGCGTTTGGGAAAAGGTTGAGGCGTTGCGCGACGTGCCTGACCTCTCGATTGCGGATTTTGGGACACGCAGACGCCATAGCTTTCTCTGGCAGGACTGGTGTGTCCAAGCGATGAGCGAAGGGCTGGGCGCGAAATTTACGGGCACCTCAAACTGCAAAATCGCGATGAAGCGGGAGATGGAAGCGATCGGGACCAATGCGCATGAGCTGCCCATGGTTTATGCTGCCCTTGCCGAAAATGATGATGACCTGTTCCAGGCACCTTACAAAGTGCTTGAGGATTGGCATGACGAACATGAAGGTAATTTGCGCATTATTCTGCCCGACACCTATGGCTCCCAAACCTTCCTTGATAATGCGCCCGACTGGCTGGCGGGATGGACGGGTATCCGTATCGACAGTGGTGATCCTGCGACGGCTGCCAATCAGGCAATAG
>JBALTK010000090.1:0-15221 GCA_036964385.1 Sulfitobacter sp.
CCTGCCCGTCAGGCACCAGCACCCCTTTCAGGCGCGCAGGCGGTGTTCCCACCAACTCCAGATGTAGCTTGAGGTGCCGCGCTTCCCACAACTGCGCCATCGTTTCTATTCCGCGTGGGCGCATGACCCTAAACGCATCCATAAACCGTATCCCCGCAAATTGCGTGTCGGGCCGCAGTTTTTGCGTGGTCGGACCAACGTGGCAAATGATCCCGTTGGCATCCAAGGTCAGATGCATGGGACACAAAACATCCAGCACTTCGGGGTCAATAATTGTACTCACGAAGCTCTCGCCCCTAGATCAAAGGCGCGGCCATCGGCGAAATCCGCCGCAACCATCTGGATATGTACAGTTTCCTTACCTGTTTCGCTTTCTTCAAGGTCCAGCAGAGCAAGCACGCCATAGTCATCGGCCATAACCCGCAGCACCCCCATCATCAGATGGCCGAACCCCGCAAGCGGACTATCGCAGATCAGGCTAAAGTGACCTTCTTCATGACCGTGCAACTCAATCGCAGGCAGATACAAATCAGATACCGCCATCTGAGCGCGATCCGGCAAATCATCCAATGAATGTAGGAAGTCCTCAAAGTTCATCCCGCCAAATCGGAGCAAGCGCCGAACCGCCTCGGTATTTGGATGCGTGACCAGATAGGTCCCGACATCTTCCATAATCTCGCCGCGCGCGCGGCCTAGAACATCCCCCATAGCATCAAGTACAGCAGGCGTTACCGCGTCATCATAGGTCAGCATCGCCTCAAACTCTGGCGGAGAGACATTCGCGCGCCCCGCCACCTTGAGCCACGCCGTGCGACCGTAGCCATCGGTCATGTAATTCTGGAAACTACGGTTGATAAGCCCGTGCATGGTCGCCTCTTGTTGCTGCATCCAACATTGATGGCGCGAAGCCATTAACAAGCAGCTAAAGAAGTCACCTAATTCACAATATTGGTTAAAAATCCGTTGGCGCGCCGCCTTCAGATTTACGCCGCGCCACAAAATCGGCCAGCTCGTCGCGGATCGCCACATCCATGTACGGCTCCTCGAATGAGCCTACGATCTCTTTATACATGTGATGTGCGCGCTCTTGGGTCCACATGCCCCCCGCAACGTCCCAGCCCTCATAATTCGTCCAATCGCTTAAAAACGGTTGGTAGAAGGCGGTGGTATAGCGGTCCTGAGTATGCTGAATGCCAAAAAAATGGCTCCCGTGGCCGACTTCCTTGATCGCATCAAACGCGATCTCATCTGGACCCGTCGCGCAAATCTCGGGCGCCATATAACGCTGGATTTGCTGCAGAATCTCGCAGTCCATGATGAATTTCTCAGGCGATGCAATCAGCCCACCTTCAAGCCATCCTGCCGCGTGATAGACCATGTGCGTGCCCGACTGCACTGCTGCCCACAGGCTGTTGGAGGTCTCCCACATCGCCTGTCCGTCAGGCACGTTCGCCGCACACACACCAGAAGAACGCATGGGTAACCCGTAGAAGCGACACATCTGCCCCGTCATTTGCGTGGCGCGCATGTATTCGGGTGTCCCAAACGCAGGTGCGCCAGTTTTCATATCCACATTGGAAGTGAATGTTCCGATGGCAACACTCGCGCCAGGTCGCACTATTTGCGCCAGCACCACAGCAATCAGCGCTTCGGCAATCGACTGCGCCACCGCCCCCGCCATAGTCACAGGCGCCATCGCCCCCGCCAGCGTAAAGGGCGTAACCACCAGCGCCTGATTGCGTCGCGCAATCCGCATCCATCCGTCCAGCATCGGAATGTCATGCTTGAGCGGTGAGGTAGAGTTGATGTTGGTGTACATCTTCGGGCTGGCTTCAAATTCCTCATCTGTCCAGCCGCCAGAAATACGCACCATCTCCATCACATCCTCGACCCGCTCCTTTCCCAGCGAGTAGGCATGCACTGCCTTATCCCCGATTGTCAGCTTGTCATACAGCACATCCAGATGACGCACCGAGGCATGGATATCTACAGGTTCCACCGGATATCCGCCTGCAAAGTGGATGCAGTTGAAATACTGCGTAAGCTTGAGCAGGTCACGGCACTTTTCCCGCGTGCCCGCGACTTTGCCGCCCGTCGACATATCCCAATAGCTTGGTGGTGAGGAGACATTCCCAAACACCAGATTTTTGCCGCCAATGGTGATCTTGCGATCAGGGTTGCGCGGGGTAATCGTAAATTCCGCTGGAGCCATCGCGACATATTCCATGACCATGTCACGGCCCATGCGCACGTTGTCGCCCTCCACGATACAGCCCGCTTTGCGAAACAGTTCGCGTGCCTCTACATTGTATATCTCGATCCCGATTTCTTCGAGTATCCGCATCGCACCGTTGTGGATCGCCTCGATCCCCTCAGGCCCAAGCGGCTCTGTCGGGCGGTCGATGTTAACGGGCGGGTTCCACGGCATCTGCTCGATAATAGAAGTACCACGACGTGTTTTGGCGCCTGCACGGCCACCACCACGGGTTCTGCGTTTTGGCTCGTCGGTCATGGCTGTCTCCTCTGGATTCACTCACCAGAAGGCCCCAACCACGCAGGCGCGGCCTATCCATCTGCGACGGTTTCTGTCGCATTCAGAGGATCAGGCGACGCCCTGCGCAGTGAGCCATGCGGGAATTTCACCGATATCACGCAACACAACGTCGGCAAGCGGAGCCAGCGCGCTCGCACCCGCAGCCCCCGTCAACACCGCAACTGTGCGCATTCCCGCCGCGCGGCCTGCATGCAAATCATGGGTGCTGTCACCCACCATCACAATCTGCTCTGGCGGCAGGTTTACGGCCTTGGCAAAGGCCAGCAATGGTCCCGGTCCGGGCTTTGCGCCATGGCCGCTGTCATATCCTGCGATGAAGTCAAAAAGCCCGGTCACGCCTGCGGACGTGAGGTGCGCAAGGGCCGGCGCCTCGCTGTCATTTGTCGCAACACCCAATGCAAGTCCGCGGGCGCGAAACCCTTCCAAGAGCGGCACTAGAGGGACGGCAGGCTGTTGCGGCGCAGCACCCGCTTCCTCGTCAATCATCCTCAGAACCGCATCCCGCGCCAGATCAGTAAAATGCAGCGCAAGCACATCTGCTATCTCTCCGGCTGTGCCCGCAATCACAAGGCTGTCGCTGGCGAACTTGCCTACCCCGAGGTCAAACCCGATTGCGTCGCCCATGCGCGACGCACGCGCCTCGTCACCTTGTGCCGCACGACGTAGAAATCGTTGGGCCCATGCCTCCCATGTGGCTGCAAAGTCAAATAACGTGCCGTCCTTATCAAAGCATAGCCCTTTGATCGGTGTTGGGTGCATATTCATGTCCAATGCCTCTGATCACCACCTGGCAGGGACATGCGCGCCTCGGCCAATCGCTCGTAACGGATGCTCTGCGCATCACAGCACGCAATAACCCATGCATCGTCCGTGAGGATAAAGTCCAAAACCGACCCCAGAAAATCAGGGTCCGTCACCGCGCTCCGCATATCTTCCTGCGACGCTCCAGTGGAGCCCAGAAACACAGGAAGTAGATCCTCGTTCCCCACCAGCCAAGTAAAACAGTCGATTGCAATCGTCTCGGCGGCATTCCGCGTAAGGCTCATTCTGGCGCTCCGTTTAGCATAAAATCTCAACGCTTTGTTAATCATTTGGTCAGAAAACTAAACCCAATATGAACACGTACAAAGAAAGGATCGAGAGTGCAGGGTAAAGTCCTCATCGTAGACGGTATTTCGACCAATCGTATCGTGCTCAAGGTCAAACTGACAGCGGCCTTTTATCAGGTCATTCAGGCGGGATCACTTGCCGAAGCATTAGAGTGTGTCGCATCCGATGCGCCCGACCTCGTTGTCTCTGCGATGAACCTGCCAGACGGTTCCGCCGCCGAGCTTTGCGCGAAACTGCGCGAATCCTATAAGACAGCGACCCTACCCGTTCTGGCTATTGCCTCTTCTGCAGATCCACAAAAGCGTCTGGATACGCTACATGCTGGGGCATTTGATGTAATGAATAAACCAGTGAACGAGACGCTGTTGCTGGGCCGTGTTCGCAATATGATCAGCGCGCATCGCACTCTTGCGCAATGGCAATTACGCGATGACACAAATTGCGCGCTTGGTCTCTCCGAAGCACCAGCAGAATTCGAGCGCCCCGTGAACGTTGCCTTCATCGGAGATGAATTAGGGTCGTTACGCGGCTGGGCGTCACGGATGTTTCCACATATGTCCGCCCGCTACACCGTCACATTACTGCGCGACGCAATGGCCTCGCTCCACGCGGACACGCCACCCGAGGCGGTTGTCCTAGCCCTCCCTGACGCGCATGACCAAGGTGACACTTGCCTGCGTCTCATATCCGCTATTCGGGCTAGTGCGCAGGCTCAAGACATTGCGCTGCTGGTTCTACAAAAGGTGGAGGACCCGCTTCTGGCGACCTCTACCCTAGATATGGGCGCAGATGATGTGATGACGGGCGGCTTTCATGCGCCCGAATTAGCGTTGCGCCTCAAGGCTCTCCTTAAACGCAAAAGGCAGGTTGCACAGTTGCTGCAACGTGTGCGCACTGGATTGCGCGATGCTGTGAACGACCCGCTAACAGGGCTTTATAACCGGCGGTACGCCATGCCCTTTGTGAGCCGCTTGATTGAGCGGAGCACTGCAAGTCAAACCAGCTTTGCGATTATTGTCGGAGATATGGACCACTTCAAGCGCATCAATGACCGCTACGGCCACGCCTCTGGAGATGCCGTTCTGGTAGAGACTGCGCGACGTTTGGGCAGTGCTGTGCGCGCCTCTGACATGGTTGCGCGGATGGGCGGTGAGGAATTCATGATCGCCATGCCAGCTGCTGATGTTGGCACCGCACGGACAGTGGCCCACCGCGTGTGCCAAGCCATAGGAAATGCCCCCTTTATTCTCCCCGGCGCGGCAAATCCGGTGCACATCACAATAAGCCTTGGCCTAGCAATGAGCAGAACAGGCGCAAAACAAGGGTGCCACGCTCCAGACCGAGTGGAAACTCTGCTCGACCATGCGGATAAGGCGCTCTACGCGGCGAAGCTACAAGGGCGAAACCGCGTAAATTTTAGCCTCCAACAGGCCAACCCTGCCGCTTGATCCCCCAACCATTCAAAGGCGCGACATTAATCTTCCCGCGCCTTCCGCTCTTTGCTCATACCCTTGCCTCGCTTTGACATTGCCTCAAGACGATCAGCGTAGTCAGCCCGCTCCTGCACAGTCATCGCAGTAACTTCTGATAGCCACGCCGCAGTCGCCGCATCTCTGCGCAGCAATCCAGCATCGCGCTGTGCATCCAGAACGCGGGCAGCGGCGGCAGGATCAAAAGGCTCATCGCGCAGCGCAGCCAACATGTCGCCAGAGCCCCGCTCCAAGCGCCCCACGCCCCGCGTCTTCTCATGGATCGCAAGACGGGACTCGCGTGGCAGCGCCTTCATATAAAGCGCGCCCCCTTTTGATGTACGCGGCTCGCCCCGCTCTTCGCCGTTATGACGCCATGCAGCGCCTCCGACAGCGGCCAGAACCGCGAAATTCAACGCCAAAGACAGCCCCAGAATAACTGGCATCCACCGTCTTTTCTTAACCGCATCAGCCATCACATTATCCCTCTTCAATATCCCAACCGAACCCCGTGAGGTCCGTGTAGTCATAATCCGCACTAACCTCGACAGCACCAAACAGCACCAGAGGGTCCACCGTATCGGCCGGAGGAGCGACACCAAACCAGAACCCCGCGACCGTGGCCGTCACAAGCCCGCCTAACCCCGCAGGACCGCCCACCGCCGCAATCACCCGTCGCCACAGTGGCACGGATGGCAGATGTCTCATTGCATCCGCAACAATGCGGTTCGATAGCCCGTCAGGCATTTGTGGCGGCTGCGCCCGCGCACCGTCAAAAAGTGCCTCAAGATCAAAGTTTTCACGTTGTGTCATCGTCGTACCCCAATGCATCGCGTTGTGCGGCCAGATCAGCCGTCAGCGCCCGTTTCCCGCGCGCTGTGAGGCTTTCCACCGCCTCAACGCCCACGTCTAAAATCTCGGCGATATCTGGGTTCGCCAACCCTTCGATGTGCCGCAGCACCACGGCCTGCCGCTGCCGTTCTGGCAACCTCAATAATGCGGACTGAAGCGCATCATGGCGCGCGCGGTCCTGTAGGCGCGTCTCCATTCCCGGTGCGGGATCAACAGGCGCGTCAATCTCGTCTAATGTATCTGCCCGTTGGCCGCGCAGGCGGTCAAAGCACAAGTTCGCCACCACACGGTAAAGCCACGTCGCCGCCTGTGCGCGCCCGGCATCCCAGTCAGGCGCTTGCTTCCAAAGCCGTAACATCGCCTCTTGGGTCACATCCTCGGCCTCGGCACGGTCGCCAAGCACCCGAAACGCATGGGCAAATGCACGCGGAGACAACCGCGCTGACAATAGCCGCGCAGCAGCACCGTCCCCCGCCGCATAACGGGCCAACAGCTCAGCATCCGCATCGCGGGCCTCAGTGTGATCGCTGATGTCTTTCAACAGTTCGCTCTGCTCTGTTTTTTTGGGGGTGTCTGGCCCCCACTGCACGCAGGGGCCGGATCATCGTCATATCACGTCAGAAAAGCGCGGTTTAGCTGTCGTCTTGACCTTGCTTGTGCTTCTTGCCGTCTTTTTTGCCGTGCTCGCCTTTTTCATGACCACCTTTGCCGTGGCCGCGGGCTTTTGCAAACTCTTCAGCGCTCAGGCCGCCGCTCTTGTCTGTGTCCAGCTTCGCGATCATCTTGGCTGGATCTTTGCGGGCGGTCATCTCTTCGAGGGTAATGTCGCCGCTCTTGTCGGCATCCATTTTCTCAAAACGCTTGGCCATCCGCTTACCCATGCGGCCTTCGGACGCTTTGGACATCTCTTCATCGCTCAGCGTACCGTCTTCGTTGGCGTCAAAGCGCTTAAGCAGGCGATCCTTGTGCATCTCTTGCGCGGCTGCCTTCATCTCGTCCATGGTCAGCGCGCCGTCATTGTTGGCATCTGCCGTGGCAAAGCGTGCCGTAGCCTGTGCTGTCAACTCTTCTGCCGTGACCTGACCGTCATTGTTTGTGTCGATTTGGGCAAAACGTGCCTCACGCTGTTCACCACCGTCACGTGCCTGTGCCGTTGTTGCGAAAAGACCGGCTGCGATAGCCAAAACTGTCATTGTTTCTTTAAACATGGTGTTCTCCAGTTATTATGTTGCTACGCGGCGGGTTTCGACCCCTTTTTGCCGTGCAGTTGGGATTAGTACGCATCTCCAACGGCGTTCCGTCGCAAATTTTTGAAAAAACTTTTCACAACCTGTATTGGGACAAATCGCCACCTTTTATTTCAGACGTAACTGGCCCATCTAATGAGGTGACACAGCTTTAGGATGCACCATGACCGATTCCGCCGCCCAATTGGACGATACACAAATCGAAGAACCCACCGAACGCCTTCGCATGCCGGCCGTGCTGCGCGGTTGGCGTCGGCACTGTCCTAACTGTGGCGCGGGACCCTTGCTTTATGGGTATCTCAAGGTCCACGACCATTGCACAGTATGCGAGCAAGAATTCCACCATCATAAAGCCGACGATGGCCCCGCCTACCTCACCATTCTGATTGTTGGTCATCTCATGGCGCCGCTTTTGCACATTGTATTCGTGCAGTTCCGTCCAGAACCTATTGTCCTCTTCACCATCTTTGCGGTTGGCACGGTTGCATTGTCCCTTTACCTTCTTCCCAGATTGAAAGGAGCCTTGATCGGCTTCCAATGGGCCAAGGAAATGGGTGGATTTGCGCGCAGTTCCTGAAAGTGCCCTGAACTCTTGAGGGACTTATGAGCATCGACAAAACGGCGATCCGCCATGCATCTACAGTCATCGTTATCCGCGACCGCATGACAACACCATCCATTCTAATGGGTCAGCGCGGCGCAAAAGCGGCATTCATGCCCAATAAATTCGTCTTTCCGGGCGGTGCTGTTGATGCGGGTGATGCGAATATTCCACTGGCCACCCCCCTCACCCCGCAATGCGCGGCACGCATAGGGGAAGACGCGGATGCTGCTTTGACACACGCAATTCCTGTCGCTGCCATTCGTGAGCTGTGGGAAGAAACGGGTCTGATCCTCGGCCGCCCCGGCACATGGGAAGGCGACGTCCCCTCCGATTGGGAGACGTTCGCGGCCACTGGTCATTTACCCCACGCAGAGCCGTTACAGTTCGTGTTCCGCGCACTCACCCCTCCGGGGCGTCCGCGCCGCTTTGACGCGCGTTTCTTTCTTCTTGATGCAGATGAGGTCGCTTCAGACCCCGATAACTTCGACGCCGCCTGTGACGAGCTTTCCCATCTGCAATGGGTTCCACTTACAGAAGCCCGCAAATTCGACATGCCCTTCATTACCGAAGTCGTGCTGGCCGAAGTCGAAGCCCGCGCGCGCGATCTTAGTGCACCGGATTCAGTCCCTTACTTCAAGAATAACGACGAAGAGAGCCTGTTCTTGCGTCTCAAAGCCAATGCACGGCCCTATAACGGCCAAGACTAGATCACGAGGACCAGAAGAAGGATCGACCCCACAAGGATCGTCATTCCGATGGCCTCGCGTTTGCTTATCTTCTCTTTGAAAAACAACGTCGAAGCGATCACGCTCAAGATAAGCTCCGCCTGCCCCAACGCTTTGACGTAGGCCGCGTTTTGGAGTGTGAAAGCGATGAACCAGCACAGTGATCCGCCCATCGAGGTCAGCCCGATCCACACCGCCACACGCCAGGCACGACAAACGCGGCCCATCTCGCCATTTTCGCGCAGATAGAGCCATACGGTCATGATCAGCGTCTGCATCGCGACAACAGCCATCAGTGTCACGCCCGCGCGCAACAACGGATCATCCGTCGCCAGCGTAAGTGATGCGCCGCGATAGCTCACCGCTGAGAATGCGAACAAAATACCGCTCGCAATGCCCAGTCCGGTCGCACGGTTGCGCAAGTCAGCCAGACGAAAGCCCTTGGCCTCCTTGCCCCCTGACAACAAAAGCAACCCAACTAGTCCCAGCAGGATCGCCCCTAATCCGCCCCAACTCACGCGGTCTCCCAGCAAAACCACCCCGACCAGAACCGTCTGGATCACTTCGGTCTTCTTGAATGTGATGCCGACCGCAAAATTGCGCTCTTTGAACAGCAGTACCACACAGACCGTGGCCAAAATCTGAGTGGTACCGCCAAGCAGCCCAAATCCCCAGAACCGCGCATCCATCGTAGGCAGGCTCGCTCCTGTCGCGTTCATGTACACAATCAGCAACAGCGCAATAAACGGCGCGGAATAGAGAAAACGCGAGAAGGTCGCCCCCGCTGCACTAAGCGTCGAGGTCGCCAACACTTTTTGCAGCATAAAACGAACGGTTTGAAACACCGCCGCAAGGAGGGAGACGATGATCCACAGGTCAGGCATAAAACTATTCATGCGCTTTCCTGCCTTACTCTGCCCCGTCCCGCCAGAGCGGATGTGCCACAGCGTCCTTTCCACGCCAGAAATAGCGTCGAAAAACCTCGCTGTAGCTGGCGAAGACATAGCCATGGTTGCGCGTTACGAACCGTTCCCGCTGGCTCAGATACAGTGGCCAAAGGCGATACCACGCTAAAGTCGGATGCATATGATGGACCACATGCAAGTTGTTGTTGAGAAATAAAAACCCCAATGGGCCGCGATCCTCGATGATCACGGTTCGGCCTGACACGCGGTCATGTGCCTGATGTTCCAGAAACGTGCGGATGCGCAGCAGCGACAGCGCACCGTAACAGGCCAAAAGATAGATCCAGACACTCAAAGCCGAGGCCGATACGGCCCAAAGCGTAAGAACCACGGCGGGGATATGCGCAATCCAGTCACGCACTACTCCATGCTCGCCCGCCCATGCCGCTTTGATATCGCTGCGCACAAACGCTGTCATTCCAATGAGCGGCCCCATCACAATTCGCCCCGCCAAGGTGTTATTAACCCGCAACACTCCGCGCACCCATCGCGGCAGAGCATTCCAGACTACAGGATCAAGATAGTTACTCTCGGGGTCATCATATGGATCAGTCAGGTTTGCATCACGGTGATGCGCCAGATGCGTCCGCTTGAACCGCAGATACGGGACGAACAACCCCGGTTGCCAAAGGCCCAGCGCAGTCTCGGCCCGCTCATGCCCGAACGGATGCCCATGCAACAACTCGTGGCTGAGTGAACTGTGTAGCGTCAGCGCGAGGATCAACAGCACAAAGGCCAACACTTCCCACCCCGCAGGCAGTAAGAGCGCCAAGCTCCAAACAAGCATAACCCCCAACATCAACGCCAGCGTGGGCCAGTCCCAGTCGGGAAGAAGTCGGCGCAGCATGGCGGATCCTTTGCAGAGCGCAAGCGGCGCAGTTTGGCAAAGAATACAGATCGCGCCCAAGCGTGACCTGCCAAAAACGACACTTAGCGCGCAGCGTGTTCAAACCTTGGGGTCAGGATTTTCCGTATGTCCGTCCACAGCAATCACCTGCCCCGAGACAAGGCGCGCCCCATAGGACCCCAGAAACACGGCCATGTTGGCGATATCTTCCGCTTCCACAAACCGCCGCATCGACGTACCCACCGCATAGCCGTCATAAACCTGATCGCGTGTCATGCCTTTGGCCGCCGCTTCGCGGGCCAGCACCCCTTCCATCCGCTCGCCCTCCACAGCACCCGGACAGATCGCATTCGCGCGGATGCCATGCGGCCCCAGTTCCATCGCCAGTGTTTTCATCAAACCGATGATGGCCCATTTCGCCGCCGCATAGGGCGCACGGTTGGGGTAGCCGTAAATCCCCGCCGTCGAGGAGGTCAACACCACAGCCTCGCGCCCAGCCGCCTTCATCAATGGGGTCGCATGTTTTGCCGCGATAAACGCCCCTTCCAGATTGACGCTGACACAGGCACGCCAATCGGCAATGTCGATATCCTCGATCTGCGCCGTTGGCCCAGCAATCCCTGCGTTGGCACAGAGCACGTCAATCTGCCCCATCTGCCCGATGACCGCAGCCATAGCAGCCTCATCAACGGCATCCGCTTGATGGCAGCGCCATGCCCTTGGCAATCCCTCCAGCGCAGCGGCGTTCACATCCGTGACCCAAATCTCATGGCCCGCAGCCTCGAACGCCGCGCCCATCGCGCGGCCGATCCCCGATGCACCTGCCGTGATCAGGACCTTTTTCAACGTGGCGCGCCTATCGCACGCCCAATCCCTTCAGGCGCAGGTAAGTTCGCATGTCCAGCCGCGAACCGGACCAAGGCCGCCTCGATATGCGCCGCAGGTGGCGTAGGTTTGCGTGTAGCAAGACTTACATGCAGCAAGAAATGTTCGCCCGTTGCCAACATACGGTCCCCTTCCAGCATCTCATGGAACAGGTGCATCTTCTTGCCCTCGCCCATCACCACACGGGTGCGTATGGTGATCAGCGCACCCGCATGCACCTCGTCGATATGGCGGATATGCGTCTCGGCGGTGAAATAACTGCCACCGGATTTGATATATTCGGCATCGCACCCAATGATCGCCATGAAGCGGTCCGTGGCATCTGCGAACGCTTGCAAGTACCGTGATTCCGTCATGTGGCCGTTGTAGTCGGTCCAATCGAGCGGCACTGTCCGGTGCGCCGTCTCGACCAATTTGTCCGCGTCCAGTTCAGCCGCCACAGCGCCGTGCACTGTGCCTTTGCGCATTTCCTGCTCCTGCGCATTGATTAGCGCCCCTGCACCCCAATCCTGCGCCTTTAGCCCGCGCATCATGGTCACAAGGTTGTTGTCACGGATACGCTCCAACTCTCGGATGGAGTGATGCCCCGACTGCGCATCCGACTGCCCCGCGATAAGGTCCACCAACTCTTCGGTAAACTCAGGCACATCCATCAGCTTGGTCCACGGCGCCGTCAGGCACGGCCCGAACTGCGCCATGAAATGCTTCATGCCTGCCTCGCCGCCCGCCACGCGGTAGGTCTCGAACAGGCCCATCTGCGCCCAGCGGATGCCAAAGCCGTAGCGGATCGCATCGTCAATCTCTTCTGTTGTGGCGATGCCGTCTTTGACCAGCCACAGCGCCTCACGCCAAACCGCCTCAAGGAAACGGTCAGCAACATGCGCGTCGATCTCTTTTTTCAGGTGCAGCGGATGCATTCCCAACGATGAGAGCGTGGCCTTTGCCTTTTCAATCAGAGCGACATCCCCATTTGTCGTGACCAACTCGATCAGCGGCAGCAGGTAGACAGGGTTAAACGGATGCGCGACCATGATCTGGCTGGGGCGCATGGCCCCTTGCTGCAATTCCGACGGCTTGAACCCCGAGGTGGACGACCCGATGACTGCATCCTTAGCACAGGCCCCCTGCACTTCTGCAAAGGTCGCGTGCTTGATCTCAATCCGTTCCGGCACACTTTCCTGTATCCATTCCGCGCCAGTCACCGCCTCGGCTATGCTTGGGTGATATGTGATGCGCCCCTCAGGCGGCAGCGCCACATCCGTCAAGCCGGGCAGCGAGCGGCGGGCATTGGCCATGACTTCGCCAATCTTGCGTTCGGCCTGCGGATCAGGGTCGAACACCTGAACGTCCCAACCGTTGAGCAAGAAACGCGCAGCCCAGCCGCCCCCAATCACACCACCGCCGATAATCGCTGCTACTCTAGTCATTTTACGGTCCTCAACTGGCTCACATCGTAGCCATTAAAATCTAATATCTCGCGCGCCGCTTTTATGCGGTCCGCACCTCCTGTCGTGCTGCGGTCAACAATCCAGCCGAACGTGCCATCAGGATTGCCAAGCACTGCTGTGCGGAAGCCCTCATCGACCCACAACACCCAGAACTCGCGCGCCTCACCACTCGGCATGGCGACTTTGAAACGCCCCTTGCTGATGCGCGTGACAGGCAAATCCTCGGCAACGGTACCGCACACGCCAGAGCCGTCGCAGACTGTCGCACCCAACCGCATAGCCCCGCCCTTTGCCATTCGAAACGAAAGGCCCGCGCCTGAGGGTGCAAAGGCTTGTCGCACGTACCAAAGCCCCTCGAATTTCTTGGCATCGAACCGCGAGGTGACGCCGATAAGTGCGCTACGGTCGCGGTAGCCTTGCAGCGTCGTAACTTTCGGCGGCGGAGCGGCACAAGCGCCCAGCGCCAAAACCGCCAATGCTACCGCGAACTGCTTCATCGCGGCATGCGCTTTTGCAGACCCAGCTTTTCACGCACTTGCGCAGGCCCGATCAGCGATGCACCCATCCCTTCGATAATCCCGCGCGCACGCGCTACCAACTCATGGTTCTCGGCAAGCACACCTTTGTCGAGCCATAGGTTGTCCTCAAGCCCCACACGCACATGCCCCCCTGCCAGCACGGAGGCCGCGACATAAGCCATCTGGTTGCGTCCCAGACCAAAGGCCGAGAACGTCCAATCATCTGGCACATTGTTCGCCATAGCCATGAAGGTATTGAGGTCATCCGGCGCGCCCCATTTCACGCCCATACACAGCTGCACCAACGCGGGGCTATCCAGCACGCCCTGCTCGACCAGATGCTTGGCATACCAAAGGTGACCTGTGTCAAAGGCTTCAATCTCCGGCTTTACGCCAAGATCAGTCATCATCTGTCCCATCGCCACCAACATGCCGGGCGTGTTGGTCATCACATAATCGGCCTCGGCAAAATTCATCGTGCCGCAATCCAGCGTACAAATCTCTGGCAGGCATTCGGTGATATGCGCCATCCGCTCGGTAGCACCCGCCATGTCGGTGCCGGCCTTATTCAGGTCCATCGGGTTTTCCACATCGCCAAACACGATGTCACCGCCCATGCCCGCCGTCAGGTTCAGCACCACATCCGTGTCGCTGTCACGGATACGCTCTGTCACTTCGCGGTAAAGCGCTACATCACGGCTCGGCGCGCCTGTCTCAGGGTCACGCACATGGCAATGCACGACTGCCGCACCAGCTTTTGCTGCCAAAATTGCGCTGTCGGCGATCTGCTCTGGTGAGCGTGGCACATGGTGGCTGCGGTCCTGCGTCGCTCCCGATCCGGTGACGGCACAGGTGATGAAAACCTCTCGGTTCATAGCTAATGGCATGGCTCTCTCCCTTATATTTACACGCGATACTGCGCGAGGGGTTGGCACAATTCCATCCCCAAAAGCGTCTGTTTTATGTCGTCTTTAGCCTTAGTAGGGCATCGGATGCGCGCGGTGCGCCACATCAATATCTGCCATCACCTCGTCGCTCAGCACCAGATCAGCGCCTGCAATAATGCGGTCCAACTGTTCCATCGTCGTCGCGCCAAAAATCGCGCTCGCCATAAACGGGCGGTCGCGAACGAATGCCATCGCCATGTGAACGGGATCAAGGCCGTGCTTCTGCGCCACAGCCAGATAGGCATCAACCGCCTCAAACGCGCGTGGTGTCTTGCGGCCGCCCAACTCAGGGCTGAGCGACAGGCGCGAACCTTCAGGCACTGCACCGTTCTGATATTTCCCCGTCAGCAGCCCCGTCGCCAAAGGCGAAAACGACAGCATCCCGATGTCTTCGTTATGCAATGTCTCAGCGACATCCGTATCGGCCAGACGGCACATCAGCGAGTATTCATTTTGCACTGTCGCTACGCGCGGACCAGCCCCACGCTCTGCGGCATTGGCCCACTGGGTCAGGCCCCACGCACCCTCATTGCTCATACCGAAAGCGCGAATACGGCCCTTGTCCACTTCGATCTGCAACGCCCCCAGACAATCCTCGATATTCTGGAGCGTCTCTTTACGGTTTTGCGAGGACGCATCGTAGGTCCAGTTCTTGCGGAACATATAGCTGCCGCGATTGGGCCAGTGAAATTGGTAGAGATCCACATAGTCCGTCTTGAGCCGCTCAAGCGAACCATCCAGCGCTTTGGAGATCGACTCCGCCGTGATATCGCGGCCGTCCCGCACATACTTAATACCGTTGCCCGAATGTTTCGTGGCCAGTACCATGCCCTCGCGCTTGCCACCCTTTGCGAACCAATCCCCAATCACTTCCTCCGTTCGCCCCTGCGTCTCGGCGCTCAGGGGATTAACGGGATACATCTCGGCAGTGTCCACAAAATTGATGCCAGCATCCAAGGCCCGCTCGATCTGGGCATGACCCTCGGCAAAGGTATTCTGCGTCCCCCACGTCATTGACCCCAAACAGAATTTGGAAACTTCGATATCGGT
>JBALTK010000091.1:0-15061 GCA_036964385.1 Sulfitobacter sp.
AAAACTCTGCAGATGTGAGACATTCTCACTTTGCGTGTGAGCGTTACGTGAACCGCGACTCTTGTTGGGCTCAGGGTAGGGCGGTCATCGCAATTCCTCCATCATCTTTTCGCGGAAGACCTCTGCTGGCGTTTTCCATCCCAAGCATTTGCGAGGTGTATTGTTGAGGCGGTCACTGATTTCTTTGATGTCCTGATCTGACATCGAGCGGATGTCGCGTCTTCGAGGCAACCAGCGCCGAGCTCGTCGATTGGTGTTCTCAACCGTTCCTTTTTGCCAGGGTGAGGACGGATCACAAAACCAGGTCTGCGTGCCGATCTCAGCCTGAAGGTGCGGCCAGTCCATGAACTCTGATCCACGATCAAAGGTGATCGACCGACGGGCTGGATGGGGCAGATCTTTGATCGCTTTGATGATCTTTTCCATCACAGGTTTGGTGCGACGGTTCGGGTTCTTCAGGATCACAGTGAACCGGCTGACGCGTTCGACGAGAGACGTCACGTTTGTTTGTCCAAGCTTCTGTTTAAAAAACATCAAATCGCCTTCCCAGTGACCAAACTGACGGCGGTGCGCCACATCATCCGGGCGGAACAGGATACTGATATCGCGATGGAATTTGGGTTCACGGCGTTTGCGCATACGGCGGGGCCTACGTGCGACGCAATGCATAGGCAGGTACCACCATAGATCATCACGTAAGCCATCTTTGGAATAAATGTAGCGATAAATCGTCTCTTGGCAGACCCTTGGTTGCGCACGCTCCTGGATCATACGATTGCCGATCTGCTCGGGCGTCCAGCCGTCCTTGATACGTTCGATCACACGTTTACACAGCTCGGGATACTTGATGAGCTTACGATCCCGAGCACGCCGATCAGCCTGCATCAGATGTGCAGCCGCGCCGTAGTAACCGTCGTGTTTTGGCGATACTATCATCGCTGAAATGATTGCGCTTCAGCTCTCGGAATATCGTCGACCTGCAGCGCTTCAAAACCCGCGCCATCTCATCGACAGGGACTTTAGCGTGTCTCCAGCGTTCTATTCTGCCTCGTTCTGCGATACTCAGTTGCGTATCAGTCGTGACCATACCGATTCCTCTCGTCAGATAAACTACTGTTTTCTAACAAGAGTCGCAGTTGGGGGTGGCGCGCGCCCATCCGCAGGTCAAATTCGCATAATGCTGATTATGTAATGTATATGACAGGTGAATTGATTTGAATTGCCTAAAAACCCTGAAAGAGCATGTCCATTGCGGATGTGATCTTCTCAAACTCTTCATCGAGTTTTCCAACTGAGATCTTTAGAATGCCAGTTGGTACAGCCGCCATAAACTGCGTTACCATAACGACTGGTTGATCTTCGAAGTCAAAAATGGGGTTAAGCCTTGTTGCAGGCTTAGGTGCGCGTGATGTTGGCAGCAGTGGCACGACGACTCTGGTGTTGAGATCACTCAACAGATTGGTTTGGACATCCAAAAGATAACCATCACCAGACGGGTTGGGAAATACGTCATACTTAGGCATCAGAACTGACGGTAACTATCGAGCGGTAATCCATGCTTCTCGACGTATGCGTTGGAACTTCGGATTGCCGCGGGATTCTCCGCTTTCCATTGCTGTGCCTTGGCTACAGAAACGGCCACTCGCACGCCATCCTCTGCAGCGCGAGACAGGTTCACCTTCAATGCCTTAGCTTGTGTAAGCAAATCAGCGTCCAACGATAGGTTTGTAGGCTTTCGTGTCTGCGAATTCATGAGTCTGCCTCCTGTAGAAAGGATACGCTTTAAGGATATGCGCGTCAATTATGCGCATGAGTTATGCTCATCATTTTCCAACATTATTTAAAATGAATTTGGAGCGACATTCATTTTTGTTATCGGTCGACGATTACAATGCGAACAATCGCCAGAGTTGAGCCGGTTTGTCGTTGGAAGGCGTCGGCACCGTTAGGGGTTCCGCTTCGGGGCCTTGTTGCAGCTTCAGATGTTAATGTGTTTGGAGACCAGACTTGACAATGGCACGCTCCAGTTCAGCACCTTTCCATTGCTGTAAATAACACAACCTTGTAGGCCAGCTTTTGCTCATAGGGCAGCCGGCCCATCCTCACTCCTGAATATCTCCGCCGAAGAAATAATTGGTGTGAAGATAAAAGACTTTGCCGCCGCCCATGTCACCGATGCTCTACACTTCGGGCTTCCATTGTACCGACATCCTTGGCGATCTAGCGATAATTATTAAGCCCTGCCTGAGGCGGTTACATCTGCTGGCTCTGCGGGCCGCAATGCTGGACCGATGGGGCAACCAACCCATACAACACCCGAGATTTAGCCGCTGCCACTGGGCAGCCAGGTCACTCTCGCAATGAGTTGATGAATATGGTTTCGAACTCAGACACCAACCTGTTAAACGGTCGATTAAGCCGTGTAATTATACAAACAGGGACGGAAATTTCAGGGTCGAAAGGACGCGTAATCAGTGCCATGTTCGGCATAAATTCAGCCGTATACCTATCAACGACCGCAACCCGATTACTGGCATTGGCCAGCACGGCCGCCGTATGGCAATAGCGGACCTCGACTTGCGGAGCATAGAGCATGCCTGCCTGATCGAATGCGTCTTGCACCAACAGCCCCAGCTTCGATGCGCGGTCCAGTCCAATCAAACTGTTACCTGTGATGTCATTCGGATTAATGACCGAGCGCTGCGCCAGAGGGTGATCAGGACACATCACCACTTTCATTCGGTCACGTCTCACGACCTTTACATCAACGCCCGGATGCGCGTCCAAGCACAGACAAAGACCAATATCAGCAGTACCAATAGCAACCGCATCAATCACATTTTCCATGCGCCTGACATCGTACTGGACAGAAACACCATCTCTGCCCTCAAAAAACTTTGACAACGCGCCCGGCACGACAGAGTGGCCGAGGGGTGGCGTTGCCATAACCCTCAGACGGCCCGCCGTGCCTCCGCGCAAATCGCGTACGCGGGTCTCCACGGACCGTAATTGCTCAAACAGGGGCTCCACCTCTTGAAAAAGATTGCGGGCCTCATCGGTGGGCACCATCCGTTTCTTTTCACGTTCAAACAGTTCAAATCCGACCTGTTTTTCCAGCTGCTTGATGGCCAGCGAAACAGAGGGCTGCGAAATGCCCAACTCCTCTGCGGCGGCAACTGTCGTTTGAGCCAGCATCAAAGTGCCGAACACTTCGAGCAACCGAAGGGAGAGATCATTGCGGCGTGATATTTTCATACCGCCACAATAAAGGTTTTACAAAGCCTTCGCCAGAACTGTTCCCAATGCAGCCGCAACCGCAGCTTGCGTAGGATCGATAACAGGGACGCCCAAATCGTCTTCTAAGGGGGCGCGGTGTGCAGCCATGCCAGCACAACCGAGCACGAGCACCTCTGCCCCATCAGCAATCAAGTCACGCCCAACTTGCTGCAACCGCGCAAAGGTGCCTGCACCGCGGGCGGATTCGTCCACTGTCATGTTCAGCGCCCGCTCCCCTGCTATACGTTCAACCACTCCCATGCGCCGCATATAAAGGCGGTGTCGTTTTTCCGAAGCCCCTGAAATGGCAACAATTCCAACCCTATCCGCACGGCTAAGCGCCATCAACACACCGCTTTCTTGAATACCGAACACAGGTACAGGCGAAACAGAGCGGCAGGCGTCAATACCTGGATCAGAGTAGCAGGCGATGACAAATGCCGATGCATCAGGATGTTGCCCTAGAAGCTTTACAAGCGGCAGCACCACTTGGTCAGAATGCACCTGACTTTCGACACCAAACGGCCCCTCGGTTAGGGTCACGCAATTGATATCTGGACCGCCCGTCAGGCGAAAAGCGGCCAGCGCACGATCCAAGCCGTCGGTCACAGCTTGATTGGAGTTGGGGTTAATGACAACGATTGGACCGCTCATGATTTACCTCGCTTATTCAGGGGAAAGGGTACGACCGGACAAGCGCGGGCATGAAGGGCAAAGAATTGCCTCACCAGTATGTGTGGAAATATCATCAATTCAAACCGACTTTATTGCGCCGCCATCACAGCGGATTAGGCTACCCGTAACATAGCTTGCTTGGGTTGAGGCGAGGAAGGTACAAACGGAAGCAAACTCCTCTACCGTACCATAGCGACCAGTAGGAATCGTGGCGCGCGATGCTGTTCGCGTGTCTTCTAGAGATTTGCCCGTTCTTTTCGCTGCCGCAGCGTCTAATTCATCCACCCGCTCTGTATGAATACGGCCAGGGAGCAGCATATTCACAGTTACTCCGTCCGCCGCAACATCGTTTGAAAGGGATTTTGACCATCCCACTAAGGCAGAGCGCAAAGCGTTGGATAGCCCCAGATTCGGGATTGGTTGTAAGACACCAGAAGATCCCAACGTGATAACTCGCCCCCATTTTTGCGCCTGCATCGCGGGCAACAACCGCGCGGTCATTGCAATGACATTCATCACCATTGTATCAAACTGGGAGGCCAGCACCGTCAGGTCCGCGTCCACCATACGACCGGGCGGTGGGCCACCTGTATTATTTACCAGAATATCCACGCCACCTAATATCTCAGCCGCAGCAGAGGCCAAAGTCTCGACCGCCACGCTGTCGGTCAAGTCGCAGACAACATAGTCAGCCTTGCCCTGCCCTTTGGCCGTGATCGCAGCCGCTGCTTGGGCCAATCTCTCCTCGGAACGCCCTGTCAGTAGAACGTGCACACCTTCGGCTGCCAAATGCTCTGCGCATCCCAACCCTAGCCCGCGTGATGACGCCAATACCAAGGCGCGTTTATTTTTCAGTCCAAAATCCATTAGTTCAACTCTTTCAATCTCATTTCCAAACGCGACATTAGACGCGTTAATTCTTCGAGGTCGCGGGCATTCATGGCGGGGCCTGGTGCACGTACTTTATTCGTGGCGATCACGCCACGTCGTCTTAGCACCTCTTTACGGATAGCTAGGCCAAGGCCCAGCTGTTGTTCATAGCGCACCAAAGGCAGATACGCGTCAAATAGGTCCTCCGCCCCGTCCACATCCCCCGCCTTATGTCTTGCTATCACCTGAACCAGCATTTCAGGGTAAGCGAACCCCGTCATTGCACCATCGGCACCACGCTGCATTTCCTGCGCCAAAAAAAGTGCTGAATTGCCCGTCAAGATCGAGATGCGCGGCACATCAGCAGTATCCGTTTCAGCCCGCAAACGGCTGAGTTTCGCTAACCCCGGCCAATCCTCATGTTTCAGCATGACGATCTGCGGATGGTCCACGGTCAGGTCGATAATCGTCTCTACCGAGACTTGGACGCCCGTTGTTTGCGGATAGTCCTGAAAACAGATTGGCGTTTCACCCAGTGCCTCGCAAACTTGGGCCATATAGCCCTTGAGCTTGGCCTCGGTAATCATCCCCGGCTGGGGGGCCACCATCACGCCCCCTGCCCCAGCCTCCATGACCGCATTGCCAAGCTGCGCCATGTTATCCAGACCCGCTGCGGACACTCCAACAACCACGGGTACCTTGCCGCCCACCCGTTTGAGCACGTGACGCGCGAAGTTTTCGGCCTCAGAGCCGGCCATCTTCGGCGCCTCGCCCATTATGCCCAAGATCGTTATGCCGCTGACGCCTTTCTCAAGGTAGAAATCCACCATCCGATCGGTACTGTCATAGTCAATCGCGCCAGTGTCATCGAAGGGCGTTGCGGCAATGATGAAAACACCGTCTGTATTGCGGTGAATGAGATTGCTCATATCTTTTTTCCTTTTAGTGGTGGTGTAGGAGGGATCGCACTTCGGTCAATCTCCTCCAAACGGGCGTAGCGGTCTGCGAACAGGCGGGCTACGGGATAGGTTCCGCCCCATTCTACCCGCCAAGTATTGGTATCGATCAGCCCATCGCGCGCGCTGAGACCAATTGCACGGCCAACGACAATGTCACGCTCGGGCGAGAAGCTCATCGTTTCTAGCAGCCGGCATTCGATGGCTGCAGGTACATCCGCCAAACGCGGCGGGGCCACATGCTCGGATGGAGCCAGCTTTAGCCCCAAGGCCTCGGCCTCCGACACATCGGACGGATATGCGGCGGCTGTCCCCACCATAGCATCCGTTAGGTCAGGAGTGGCAATGTTGATAACAAACTCACCACTGCGCCTGATGTTTGCGGCGGTATCTTTTGCTGTGCCATCTGCGTGATGTTCCAGCCCAAGGATGACAAGCGCGGGATCTTGCCCAAAGATATTAAAGAACGAATAGGGAGCCGCGTTGACCGTGCCATCAACCCCAAGAGTTGTCACCCAAGCAACGGGTCTTGGCACAACCACCGCGGTCAGTAACTTGTAGCGCTGCGCTGGCGTCATTACGTCCAAATCAAGCGAGAGCGTCATTCGGGATAAACCACGCCTGTTTGGCCAGTGATCCGTCCATAATGTTCAACCCTGCGGTGACGGGAAAAATCAAAGATCGTCTTTTTACCAAAGTTGCACATGTCCATATCACAGGCATGCACAATTAACTCGTCCTCTTCGCCGGTGGCGCGCGCCACGACAAACCCGTTCGGATCAACTATAATCGATCCGCCCATCAACGGATGCCCGTCTTCAACCCCCGCCTTGGCTACACCTACAACCCACGCTGCGTTCTGGTAGGCACCAGAGGTCATCGACAACTCAGAATGATATAGGCGTTTCGATAGCCCCTCGGCACTGTCTTGGCTGTTAATTGAGGGTGTGTTGTAGCCAAGCGTAATTAACTCAACGCCCTGCAAGCCCATCTCGCGGTACATCTCAGGCCAGCGGCGATCGTTGCAAATTGCCATTCCCATCCAAGCATCAAGGTTCTTCCAAACGGGAAACCCCAGATCACCTGGCTCAAAATACCGTTTCTCAAGGTGCTGAAACGCGCGTTCGGTATCGAATTCCACATGACCTGGCAGGTGAACCTTGCGGTATTTTCCAACAATATTGCCTGCCTTATCAGTCAGGATTGATGTGTTGTAATGGTGGCCGTCAGGTGTTGCTTCGGCATAGCCAAAGGTAATAGCAACCTTGTGTCGCTTGGCTGTGTCAAACAGCGGTTGGGTTACCGCGTTTGGCATCTGGTCCTCGAACCACGCCTCCACTTCTGCTGCTTCTTCCATCCACCAACGCGGAAAGAAGGTCGTCAGAGCCAACTCTGGGAACACCACAAGGTCACAGCTCGCTTTCGCCGCCTGCTCCAGTAGTGCGACCATCCGCCTGACCACCGCTTCGCGATCTTCAGACTTCTGAATAGCGCCCATCTGCGCCCCGCCAATTACTATCTCTCGCATCTGTCAGATCCTTTTTAGCTGCCAATTTTACGCTCAAAGCGGCTGATCAAACGGATCAACGGCCAGAGCAGAACAAGGTAAAGGCCAGCCGCCAGTATCAGCGGCGAGGCATTGTAAGTGAGCGATCGCACAAGGCCCGCAGCATGAAGCATCTCGCTCAGCGAAACGACCGAGGCGAGCGAGGTGAGTTTGACCACTTCCACCACATTAGACAGAAGGTCGGGCAAAACGTTGCGCATTGCCTGTGGCAAAACCACCCAGAACAGGGTCTGGGCTTGGGTCAACCCTGTTGAGCGCGCGGCTTCCGACTGGCCCTTGGGAACTGACAAAATACCCGCGCGAAAGACTTCGGCGAAGTAGGCGGAGTTGTTCAGGAAAAACCCAATTGCGACAGCTGTGAACGGAGAAACTTGCAGCCCTGCGAACGGTAGTCCTGCATAGATAAAGATCAGTAAAACCAATGGTGGAATGGCGCGAAATAAATCCACAAACCCGATGGAAGCCCAGCGGACTGCACGATTTCCCGATACCGATCCAAGCGCCGCAAATAGCCCACCCAAAGCGCCCAGCGGGATCACGACGGCGCAGATCAGCAGGGTCATGCCCAAACCTTTAAGCACAAGCGGCAGCGCTTTGATCATGATCTCAAGATTGAAGAACTGTTGAACAATTTCATCCATGTCTTAAGCCCCCTTTTTCGCAAAGCGGTGTTCCAGCCAACGCGAAGCGATGACCAAGGGCAAGAAGATGGCAATATAGGCCAGCGCCGCCAGTGTAAGCGGTGTGGCATTGGCGCTAAAGGATTGCGCCGTTGTCGCCTGCCCCAAAATATCGGGCACACCAATCACCATTCCCAGTGCTGTCATCTTGGTAATTGCTATTGCACGGTTCGTTAGCGGCGGGATCACCATACGCACTGCCTGAGGTAAGACGACATATCCAAGTGCCTGAGTGAAACCCAGCCCAGTACTGCGCGCCGCCTCCCACTGCCCCTTAGGTGTGGTCGTTATCCCCGCCCAAACGATTTCCTCGGCGAAAGCCGCAAGAACTAACGTGAGCACGACGAACAGGACCGTGAAAGAAGATAAAACAACCCCGAGGTTTGGCAGGCCGAAAAATGCAAGCAAGATTAGCACGAGTGGCGGCAAAGCCCGTAAAACATCCGCGAAAACAATAATTAGAAAGGATAATGGCCTGATCCTGTAGGCTCGCAAACAGGCCAAAAGCGCGCCTAAACCGATCCCAGCAAGGACAATCAGCACTGACAAAAGGACGGTAACACCTGCCCCCTTTAGAATTAGCGGGGTGTATTTCGCCAACACGGCTTGGTTCCAAAACTGATCGAGGAATACTTCCATGTGCGACTAGCCGTGGAACCGCGACAGAAATGTGCGCGTCCGTTCGTGGTTAGGTGCGCCAAAAATTTGTTCGGGCGGGCCTTGCTCGACAATCACGCCACCATCCATAAACACCACACGGTCAGCAGCATCACGGGCAAATTTCATTTCATGGCTGACCACCAACATTGTCATGCCCTCCTCTTTCACATCGCGCATTACGTCCAGAACATCACCGACCAATTCGGGGTCCAGCGCCGACGTGGGTTCATCAAACAGCATAACTGTGGGTTTGAGCGCGAGCGCTCGTGCGATGGCCACGCGCTGTTGCTGCCCTCCCGACAGCTGAGACGGATAGTGTCCCGCCCGATCTGACAATCCTACTTTTCCAAGTGCTGTCATCGCTTCGGCCTCGGCCTGATCCCGTGACATTTTGAGCACCCGCCGCAATGCCAGCATGACATTCCCGAGCGCAGATAGATGGGGGTAGAGGTTGAAAGATTGAAAAACCATGCCAATTCTTTGGCGCATCTTATTGAGGTCCACACCTGGACCAGTCAGCTTGTGGCCTTCAACGAGGATTGCACCTGAGTCAGGCTCCTCCAACAAATTACAACAGCGCAGCATCGTAGATTTACCAGACCCCGAGGGACCCAGAACAAAAACCATCTCACTTTTCTGTACGTGTATATCTATTCCCTGTAAAACGTCTATCGAACCAAAAGATTTGTACAAAGCCCGTACCGAGAGGGCCGCCGTTGATGGCGACCCTCCGTTTGTTACTGCGCTCGCCAATTTATTCACACCCCGGCGTGTGATCGTCCATCACATAGCCAGCGAACTCGGGCTGACCGAAACCCGCAACAGGCGTGATCGCAGCGGAGCCTTTGGCGGGTGTCACGCCAAACCATTTTTCGCTCAGCTCGACCATTGTACCGTCAACTTTCAGGCATTCGATCACGGCCTCAACTTTGTCCCGCAACGCTTCGTCGCCCTTTCGGAAAGGCATACCCCAAACCAGACCCGTAGTGAAAAGATAGCTCAACTCAATCGCGGGGTTCTGTTTAACGGCCCACGCCGACACGGTGTTGCCCGCAACATTTGCAAAAGCGCGCCCTGAAACGACAGCCTGAATGGCGTCACTGTTGGTGCCATAGCTCTCAACCGTCCAACCGATATCTTCCGCTTTCTCGCGCGCCCATGAATCGTAAACAGAGCCTTTGTTTACCGCTATAACTTTCCCCTTGAGAGTTTCCAATTCAGGTACGTCCTCCGCTCCTGCTTTGACGACGAACTGAAAATCTGTGTTGAGATAGCCTTCGGAGAAAAGGATGTTCTCGGCCCGCTCGGCGGTGATTGTTGTTGGTGCCACGACAAAGTCATAGGTGCCTGCGGCCAGACCCGGCAAAATACCTGAAAATTGTGTCGCAACAACGTCCATTTCCGCGCCCAACCGTTCGCCAATAATATTGGCCAGATCGACGTTGAAACCTTCGACCCCTCCGGAAAGAGACGGCATGGCATGAGGCGCAAAAGTACCATCCAATGCGACGGTATATTTGCCCTCTGCGAAGGCTGGGCTGCTCATCGCGATCACAGCGCTGAGGGTGGCGAATATGCTTTTCCCGTTCATTCCGAATACTCCAATTGTGATTGATATTAGCCCCATCAGACAGAGTTAAAGGCCTGCATGTCAAATTGAGTTGCCGTTCACCCCACTCAAACGAAAGGCGCAGGTATCTGATTTATAACGACTAATACCTCGCCACCAGAGACAGATCATTCATTAATATCTTGATAAGCCTATTAATAGGGCAACTCACCAAAACCCGGAGACCTAAAAAAACCGCCCCTCAACAACCGGTCCGCAAGTAATAAAAAAACTCTGCCAGAGGCAGAGCTTTTTGAGTGCGGCAAGCTCTACGGGAGCTTAGAAAAATAGTACGATTCACCGCTCGATACTGCTCGACATTTCCGCTGCATCAGGATCCATCGCCCGAACACGGTAAGCTGGCGCTTTCGGCAACCAAGCAACAAGCATCTCCTGCAACTCCTGCAGCGGTATTTTTGAGGAATCGACACGTAGATCAACGTCTTTCAAACCCTCAGTGCCTAGCACGACAATGGCTGCCGATTGCAGCGGATCTCGCTCACTGCCAGCCTCCTCCCCCGCTAACATCCCCGCCATTAGCCGCGACGCCAGATCACCCGAAGTATCCTCAAAACCGCGTACCATTGCAGGCAAAACATCATCAGATCCCAAAAAATTTCCAAGCGCCAAAGAGTTGGTACCAATCATGCCGCCTCCCGCATCCAGACACGAAGATCCCGTACAATGCAGTGGTATCCCCATCTTTGGGAAAACACCAAGTTGCCGCCAATGCATCGCAGTGGCTGCGCTCTTCATTGCTGCCAGTGTTTCTTGTGCATCACCTGTCAATTCCCACATCCGTAATCCAACCCCGTGCAGCCGAGGGTCTGTGCGCGCCTGTGAAAACACAACACAACCATCAGTTACTGCCCCCACGCGTGCGCCAACGCAGACAGAGGATGTCGTGACGGCAAAACCGAGATCACCTGTCACAGGATCGCGCCCCGCCAAGGAATAGGTCATTTTGGCACCTCCACACCTGTTTGCTTGGTAATCAGGCCATAATGCTCAATCCGACGATGGCGCGCAAAATCAAAGACCGACCGGCGAATATAGGTGCCCAGTTCAAGGTCGCAATTATGGGAAATCACTTCGTCTTCATCAGAAATCGCGCGGGCTACAACCTCCCCGGTCGGGGCCACAATAGCTGAACCACCGATCATCGCAAAACCGTCCTCCGTCCCGCATTTTGCTGCAGCCATCACCCATGCGCCGTTTTGATAGGCCGCCGATTCGAGGCTAAGACGGTTGTGGAATTCGCGCAAATGCGCCGCTTCGGGGTGGTGGATATTTCGGGTGGGCGTGTTGTAGCCAAGCATGAACACCTCTGCCCCTTGCAGCGCCATGACACGGAACGTCTCGGGCCAGCGGCGGTCATTACAAATACACATGCCGAAACGACCAGACGGTGTCGCAAAGGTGGGGAAACCTAAATCCCCGACCTCGAAATAGCGCTTTTCCAGATGCTCAAATTCCAGATCCCCGATGGGATCTCTTGTGCCAGGCAGATGAATTTTACGGTATTTACCCAAGATCACGCCATCAGGCCCAACGAGAACCGAGGTATTGAAGCGCCGAACAACGTCGTTCTCAGTGACCTTCTCGGCATAACCGAGGTAGAATCCCACGCCCAACTCTTTGGCGACATCAAACAATGGGACCATCGCGGGGGATGGCAGCCCCTCTTCAAAGAAGACGTCGTATTCCTCGGGCGTTTCGTAAATATAGCGCGGAAAGAAGGTTGTTAGCGCTAGTTCGGGAAAGGTCACCCACTTCGCCCCGCGCGCATGCGCTTCGCGCAACATTTCCATCAGACGGGCGACGACCTGAGCCCGCGTATCGGCAAGGTGGATGGCACCTAATTGTGCGACTGCAAAAATTTGTTTTCTGCTCACGAAACTCTCCTGCAAAACATATTGCCTCATTGCTAGACATCTGTTGCATTAGTAAGAAATAAATTTTTGGCCCATCTAAATAACTAGAGGTTATTCACATGATAAATGCGCGGCAGCTCGAAGTGCTTTCAACCGTCATCGAAGTTGGGACAACGGCCCGCGCCGCGCAGCTGCTGAACGTCAGCCAACCCGCGATCAGCAACATGATCCGGCACACGGAAGACGCTATCGGGTTCGATCTATTTAAGCGCGAGCACGGACGGCTGATCCCCACCAAAGAAGCCATTCACATCGCGCAAGAAGCGCAGCACCTCTTTATGCAGCAAAAGAGGATCGACAATATCATTGGCGAGTTAAAAGGCGGCACAGTCGGGCGACTGAGCATCGTGGCCACGCCCTCTATCGGCCACAGCATCCTTCCTCGCGTATTGGGAAAATTTATGAAAACACGTCCTAAACTAAGGCTGTCGATTGAGTTGGGCAGCGTCGATGAAATCACTCGCCGCTTGGGCAGCGGTCGCGCGGATTTGGGCCTTTCCATCACCCAACCGCGAATTCCCGCAGTATATGTACGTGAAATTGGGGATGGGCAGCTAATGTGTGTCTGCCCACCGCACCACGAATTGGCCCTGATGGAACGCATATCCGTTGTCGACCTAAACCACGTCAATCACATCTCCTATGCCGCGCACACACCGCTAGGCCAAGCCATCGACCAAGTTTTCTCGGACCGAGGGATCGAGCGGCGCTTCTTCTGTGAAGTCCGCCATACGGCCACAGCGCTGGAAATGGTACGCAATGGTTTGGGCGTTGCATTGGTCGACAGTTTTGCGCTGATCGGGCACCAGACAAACTCAATCGCTATTCGCCCCACAAGACCCTCCCTTCCCATTAAAATGCATGGAATCACTTCCAAGCTTTTCCCCACCTCAAACCTAGCGATGCAATTTCAGGACTTCTTATCAGAGTACCTGAAGACAGAAGGGGCCTTCGATCCAAGCGACGGTATAGTATAACTTCAAAATATACTTAGGGGGTAATTTTTAATTTCAAAATTACCAAACCTCATGATCCTCTCTACGCAAAGCAAGGCCAGATACGGCTTTGAAATGCGTAGAACGGATATGTTAACAGATGAACTCCCCTATTCTTTCGATCACGGATGCAGTTAAGATATACGGCGACACACGCGCATTAGATCACGTCAATCTAGATGTCGCTGAGGGCGAATTCCTGACGCTGCTAGGGCCATCAGGCTCGGGTAAGACAACGTTGCTGAGCGCGATTGCGGGTTTCATCAAGTTGGACAATGGCAGCCTTACACTGCGTTCTCAAGACATCACCAACCACCCGCCAGAGCACCGCGATTTTGGCATGGTTTTCCAAGGTTACGCATTGTTTCCTACAATGACGGTCCGCGAAAATGTGGGCTTTCCTTTGAAAGTGCGCAAGTGGCCTGCCGCCGAAATTGAGAAAAGGGTAAATGAAACGCTGGAGATGGTTCAGATGGGTGCGTTCGCAGAACGGATGCCATCGCAGCTATCTGGTGGACAACAACAACGCATCGCATTGGCCCGCGCCATGTCCTTTAACCCGCAGGTTCTGTTGTTAGATGAACCGCTCTCCGCGCTCGACAAAAAGCTACGCGCTGACCTGCAGTGGGAGCTGAAGGCCCTGCACAATCAACTCGGCGTGACGTTTATCTATGTGACCCACGATCAGGATGAAGCGCTGTCGATGTCTGATCGGATCATCATTCTGAAGGATGGCAGTATCCAACAGCAAGGCGACCCGAATACGCTATACAACCGTCCGGGCAATAAGTTTGTTGCTGATTTTCTTGGCAAGTCCAACTTTATCGATGTCACCGTCATGGGCCAAGCTGGATCAAGATTGCAGTGCGCCGCAAAAGATGTCGCATTCAGCGTTGAGACCGACACAACTAATGCCAAGGGCACCACTGTGAAGTTGGCCCTTCGGCCAGAGCGGATGAAACTGGGTGCCCCCGACCAAGAGTTTCTACCCGCAGTAGTCAAACAGGTCAGCTACCTTGGAGAGCGCTGCCAAGTCATTGTTACGCACGACACGTTGGGAGAGATGCATATCTCTTGCCCCACTTGGAAAACAGATATCACGCCCGTTGCTGGCCTTGCTGTCAGCATCGGGTGGGAACCGGACGCGCCTGTCGTCCTTACAACAAATTAACAAAATGGGGCAAAGACCCCGACACCCCCAACAAGGAGAAACACCATGGATGATACAACAGATTTTGAAGCCAAACGTGATATTGCCGAGATCGCGGTTGAACGGTACAAACAAGGCCGCCTGACGCGCCGCGGTTTTGTCGCAGCAATGGGCGCTTTGGGCATCTTGCCCGCGTTGGGCAGCAAGGCCCATGCGCAAGCCAAAGAGATCATCGTCGTTAACTGGGGCGGCGCGGCCAAAGACGTTCTGCAAGAAGTTCTCTGCGATACCTACACGGCTGAAACGGGCATCCCCGTGATCGTTGACGGCTCTGGCCCATCCGCAGGGAAGATCCGCGCCATGGTGGAAAGCGGCGCTGTGGTTTGGGATCTGTGCGACAGTGGCGCAGGCTCTGCCATCATCTTGGAACAACAAGGCATGTCTCAACCGATTGATTATTCAATCGTCGACAAAACCAAAGTTCTAGAGGGCACTGCCTATAACAACGGCGTTGGCAACTACGTCTATTCCTACGTTCTGGCAACTAACCCCAAACTCTTGGGTGGCAATGTGCCTCAAACCTGGGAAGACGTCTGGAATGTAAAAGACTTCCCTGGCATGCGGACATTCCGCAAGTCCGTGCGCGGCCAATTGGAAAGCGCCACACAAGCACGCGGCGTTCCTCTCGC
>JBALTK010000092.1:0-15026 GCA_036964385.1 Sulfitobacter sp.
GTGCAGGCGGGGAACGGATCGGTCTTTCTTCAGGAGATCATCGCCTCTGAAGTCACCAAGTTTGTTGCGCGCGACGATACATCCTCATCCTTGCCCATCGATTTGGTCGTCACCGCGCAGTTCAACCCAAATCTACAGTCGACGTGGTTCTCCTCTGTGATGCAGGTAATCAATAATGTGACCATCTTGTCCGTTTTGCTCACAGGGGCGGCCCTGATCCGCGAGCGTGAACACGGGACGATTGAGCACCTTCTTGTCATGCCAGTTACACCTTCTGAAATCATGTTGGCAAAAATTTGGGCCAACGGCCTCGCAATCATCGTCGCGGCCGTTTTGTCGTTGTGGCTGGTTGTGCAGGGCATTCTGGCGGTTCCGATTGCCGGTTCTATTCCACTTTTTGTGGCGGGTACCGTTTTGTACCTCGTGTCCGTCACAGGCCTTGGCATCCTCTTGGCAACGTTCACAACGTCGATGCCGCAGTTCGGACTGTTGGCGTTGCCAGTTCTGGTCGTGATGAATCTTTTATCAGGCAGCACCACACCGATGGAGAGCATTCCCGATTGGTTGCAAACTGTCATGCAGGTGTCCCCTTCAACCCATTTCGTGGCATTTTCTCAGGCGATTTTGTACCGCGGCGCTGGGTTTGAAATTGTTTGGCCGAATATGCTTGTCATGGTGGGGCTGAGCGCAATTTTCTTTGCCATTGCATTGATGCGCTTTCGCCAAACAATGGCCGCGAGCCACTGACCTATCCGGTATCTCGGATGCCATTTGAGGCAGCTGAATACCACGTAGAATGACAACCGTTCGGCGTTTATTTCTTGTGATCCTGTTGCAGTGAATAAACCGGTCCCAATTTGATCATTCCGCCCGATTATTGACGCAGGTCAATCCGGTCCGGTCAAGCCTTGCTAGTCGTTTGTTAATTGCAGGTCAGAGTCGTGCTTGATGCGAAGACGACATGCGGCGGCAGTGATCAACAAAATGAACAAAGTCTAAGGTGAAATCGCCGGGCGCTTGCATTCAAAAGGAGACCACCGATGTCAACGGATTTGACGGGTACAGACAAACCATCGACTGAAGCGAAAACTGGTACGTTGGGTCTATTGCCGATGACAGCGCTGGTGGTTGGTTCCATGATTGGGGGCGGCGTCTTTAGCTTGCCGCAGAATATGGCGCGCGGGGCATCGGCGGGGGCAATCACGATTGGGTGGCTTGTCACTGGCATCGGTATGCTGGCACTGGCGTTCGTTTATATGAACCTGTCCACCCGCAAACCTGATCTGGACGCGGGGCCTTATTCCTATGCACGCGCGGGTTTCGGTAATTTCGTAGGGTTTAACAGTGCGTGGGGCTATTGGATAAGTGCTTGGCTGGGGAATGTATCTTACGTCGTTTTAATCTTTGGCGCGCTTAGCTATTTCTATGCTCCGTTTGGCGAAGAAGGGAACACGTGGCAGGCAATTGTCGGCGCTTCGATCTGTGTTTGGCTTGTTCATGCGCTGGTTTTGGTTGGAGTGCGACAAGCGGCGTTTATCAATACGATCACAACGGTTGCCAAGCTGGCCCCGATTTTCCTTTTTATCGTCCTTGCCATTGTGGCCTTCAATTTGCCGACATTCCAATTGGATTTCTGGGGTGAGGAAGCCCTCACATTAGGAAGCATTACGACCCAAGTCAAAGGCACAATGCTTGTAACATTGTGGGTGTTCATCGGGATCGAAGGGGCCAGTGTCGGGTCTGGCCGCGCTGCCAAGCGCAGCGACATCGGTAAAGCAACCATCCTTGGCTTTGTCTCCGTTCTTTTGCTTTATCTGCTTGTCTCGTTGCTGTCGCTTGGGGTCATGTCTCAACCCGAACTCGCAGCGCTGCCAGCGGCCGCCTCGATGGCATATGTGCTTGAGTCCATTGTGGGTTCTTGGGGGTCGGTAGTTGTGCGGATCGGCCTTGTGATCTCGGTCGCCGGCGCATTCCTGAGCTGGACTTTGCTCGCCGCTGAAATTCCATTCCGAGCGGCCAAAGAAGGCATCCTGCCCGAAGTGTTCGGCAAGGAGAATGCCAACGGTTCGCCATCTGGCGCGCTTTGGATCACCAACATCTGCGTGCAGATCGTCCTGATCGTGACTCTTTACGCGAACTCGACGTACCTCGCACTGTTCTACATCGCGTCCACAGCCATTCTGGTCCCTTACGTTTTCTCGGGTGCTTACGCGCTCAAACTTGCGATGACCGGCGAAAGCTATGGACCTCAAGAGGGGCGTGCCCGCGATATGGCCATTGGGGCGCTGGCAACCGTTTACGGGGCATGGCTCGTTTATGCGGCGGGGCCCACGTATCTGCTCATGTGTGCGATTATTTATGCGGTCGGCATTCCGATCTATGTGCAGGCCCGCAAATCCAATGGTGAAGACGCCTTCACTCCCGCCGAAGTTCTTGTTGCCATTATTCTCATCGGGGCTGCGACGATTGCGGCTTATCTGATGTGGACGGGTGTCATCAGCGCACTGTGACGGGCGAATTAATTTAGGAAAACTGCTATGGAAAACGAAGCCAAATTGGGTGTGCATTCAGAGACTGGCAAGCTGCGGCAGGTGATCGTTTGTAGACCTGGTCTTGCCCACCGCCGCTTGACGCCGGAGAACTGTCAGGAACTTCTCTTTGACGATGTGTTCTGGGTCAAACAGGCGCAAAAGGACCACGATATTTTTGCCTCTACCATGCGCGCAGAGGGTGTCGAAGTTCTTGATGTGAATGACCTGTTGGCCGAGATGCTCAATTTACCAGAGGGGCGTGACTGGGTTTTGGATCACCGGATAACACCGGATCAGGTCGGCGTTGGCATGATGTCAGAGTTGCGCAGTTGGCTTGATGAATTGTCTGGTGAGAAGTTGGCAGGATATCTGCTGGGCGGGCTTGCCAAAGATGATCTGGATTTTGAGCCAACAGGACTTTTTGGCAGTTACCTTGGCCGGCACGGGTTCATCCTGCCGCCTTTGCCGAATGCGCTGTTCACCCGTGACAACTCTGCATGGATATATGATGGGGTGGCGGTTAATCCGATGCATTGGGCGGCAAGGCGTCCCGAGACACTGTTGAACACTGCGATCTACAAATTCCACCCCAAGTTTGCTCGCAAGACGACGATCCATTGGGGTGATCCTACGGTTGATCACGGGCTTGCCACAGTAGAGGGCGGCGACATCATGCCCGTGGGCAATGGCACTGTTCTGGTCGGTATGGGGGAGCGGTCCTCCCCGCAAGGGATCGGGCAGCTTGCCGAGGCGCTGTTCGAGACGGGGGCGGCCGAGCGTGTTCTGGCGTTCCGCATTCCAAAGTCACGTGCGGCTATGCACCTGGATACGGTCTTTACCCTGTGCGGTGATGACGTTGTGACGACCTTTAAAGAGGTCGCCGATGAATTGGTTTGCTACGACATCCGTCCTGGCGAGGGCCATGCTCCGTTGGAGTTCCGTCACGACCCGCGCCCGATCTTCGACATCGTCGCTGAGGTGCTGGGCTACAAAAAACTCCAAATTGTGCCGACCGGTGGCAACAGTGAGGAGGAGCGTTCGCGCGAACAGTGGAACGACGGCAATAACGTTCTCGCCCTGCGCCCAGGCGTAGTCATTGGCTATGACCGCAACGACGACACAAATGCAGCGCTCAAAGCGGCTGGCATCGAGGTTCTCGCAATTCCGGGTGCCGAGCTTGGCCGTGGTCGCGGTGGCGGACATTGCATGAGCTGCCCAACAATGCGTGATCCTGTTTAACCTGAAAGGTGGCCCCGAATGGCTTACAATCTTAAGAACCGTCATTTTCTGACCCTACGGGATTTCTCACCCCGCGAAATCGCATTCCTGCTGAAACTCGCCGCTGATTTGAAGACTGCGAAATATACCGGGACCGAAGTGCCAACCCTGCAAGGCAAGGATATCGCGCTAATCTTCGAAAAGGACAGCACGCGTACCCGTGTCGGGTTCGAGGTGGCGGCCTACGATCAAGGGGCGCGTGTCACATACCTCGGGCCGACAGGATCTCACATTGGGCATAAGGAATCCGTCAAGGATACTGCGCGGGTCTTGGGGCGGATTTACGACGCGATCGAATACCGTGGCTTTGGACAAGAGATCGTTCAAGAGCTTGCCGATTTCTCGGGTGTGCCAGTTTATAACGGTCTCACAAACGAGTTTCACCCTACCCAGATTTTGGCTGACTTCCTTACCATGCAAGAGCATGTCGATAAGCCACTGCACCAAGTTTCCTATGCGTTTTTAGGGGACGCGGGCAACAATATGGGCGACAGCCTTTTGATTGGCGGGGCCAAGATGGGGATGGATGTTCGCCTTTGTGCGCCCAAAAGCCTTTGGCCCGTTCAGGCGATCCGTGATGAGGCAGAAAAGATTGCTGTTGAAACAGGTGCCAAGATTACGATCACCGAAGATGTTGACGCCGCCGTTGATGGTGTCGATTTCATCTATACGGATGTCTGGGTGTCCATGGGGGAGGCAAAGGAGAAATGGGGTGAGCGGATCAAGCTGCTGATGCCCTATCAGGTGACTGCAGACGTGATGGCCAAAACGGGCAATCCGCGGACCTGTTTCATGCACTGCCTGCCTGCATTTCATAACGCGGAGACAACCGTCGGTGCCGAGATCAAGGCCGAGTTTGGCATTGATGCAATGGAAGTCACAGACGAAGTGTTCGAAAGTACAGCCTCCATTGTCTTTGATCAGGCAGAAAATCGGATGCACACGATCAAGGCGGTTCTTGTCGCCACCTTGGGGGCCTGAGATGTTGGTCGTCGCAGCCGTTGGCGGCAATGCGCTGTTGCAGCGCGGCCAGCCCCTTACTGCAGAGGCACAGCGCTCCAATGTTCGCACGGCGGCTGAGGCGCTGGCCCAAATTGTGCGCGCAGGTCATCAGTTGATCGTCACCCATGGAAACGGACCGCAAGTGGGGCTGCTTGCCTTGCAGGGTGCGGCCTATAAGCCAGATGAGGCCTATCCTCTGGATGTTCTGGGCGCAGAGACCGAAGGTATGATTGGTTACCTCATAGAGCAGGAGTTGGAAAATACCCTTGGTCATGACCATGCGGTTGCCACCTTGCTGACGCAGGTCATCGTCGATTCAAACGATCCAGCGTTCCAGACACCGACCAAGTTTGTCGGTCCTGTCTATTCAAAGGAAGAGGCCGAGGCGCGGGGCAAATCGGCGGGATGGACCATTGCGCAGGATGGCGATTATTGGCGTCGCGTCGTGCCGTCCCCTGCGCCTATTGAGATCCCTGACATGCGCGTTTTGCGCTTGTTACTGGACCAAGGGGTGATCGTGATCTGTGCAGGTGGTGGGGGTATCCCAGTCGTGCGGCGCCCTGACGGCAGCATGATCGGGGTGGAAGCTGTGATCGACAAGGACGCCGCAAGTGCCCTGCTCGCCGCGGATATCGGGGCAGACGCCCTATTGTTGCTGACAGATGTCGATGCTGTCTATCGTGATTTCGGCTCTGACGCAGCGACGCCCATTAATCTTCTGACGCCTGGTGAGGGACGCGCGCTTTCGATGCCCGAAGGTTCTATGGGCCCCAAAGTAAGCGCTGCCTGTAGTTTTGCCGAGTTGGGCGGGGATGCTGGAATTGGCCGCCTTGCCGATGCGCTGGCCATCCTCGAAGGCAGCGCGGGGACATGGGTTTCACAACGCGATCGTGTAGAGCCATGAATACTGAAACTATCCCTGCATCTGAGGTCATTGTCGAAGGCCGCATCGTTGCCATTCGGGGTGGAGTTGTTGATGTGGCGTTCGACGGGGTGGTCCCGCATATCCATGATCTGTTGTTCGCTGGGGACATCGCATTGGAGGTCTCATCCTTGATCGGGAGCGGAATGGTTCGTGCGATGGCAATGGCGCCAGTGCGTGGTCTCGGTCTTGGGATGCGGGTTCGCGCGACGGGAGGTCCGATCATGGTCCCCGTTGGGGAGGCTGTGCTGGGACGGATGCTGAATGTATTTGGCGAGCCGATTGATGGCCGCCCCGCCCCTGATACGTCCGAACGTCGCGCTATCCACCAAGACCCTCCAAAGCTGAGTGACCGCGTGCTGCATTCGGAAATTCTTGAGACTGGGATCAAGGCTATCGATCTTTTGTCGCCCATTGAACGCGGTGGAAAGACGGGCCTTTTCGGCGGCGCAGGTGTTGGCAAAACTGTGCTGATCACCGAACTCATCAACAACACTGTTCAACACCACAACGGTGTGAGCCTGTTCTGCGGTATCGGCGAACGCTCCCGCGAGGCGGAGGAGTTGTACCGCGAGATGGGTGAAGCGGGTGTGCGCGATAAGACTGTCATGCTCTTTGGGCAAATGAACGAAGCCCCGGGCGTGCGATTTCTGGTGGGGCAAACTGCGCTGACCATGGCCGAATATTTTCGCGATGACAGAGGTCAGGATGTTCTGCTGCTGATTGATAATATCTTTCGTTTTGTCCAAGCGGGATCTGAGGTGTCGGGCCTCATGGGGCGGATGCCATCGCGGGTCGGGTATCAACCGACATTGGCCACGGAACTGGCAGGTCTGGAGGAACGTATCACCTCAACCAAACGGGGTGCGATCACCTCGATCCAAGCTGTCTATGTCCCTGCGGATGACTTCACCGACCCAGCCGCAGCGCATATTTTCTCGCATCTGTCCGCGTCCGTTGTTCTGTCGCGCAAGCGTGCCAGCGAAGGTCTTTATCCCGCTGTAGATCCACTATCTTCGACCTCGGTTATGTTGACGCCTTCAGTGGTTGGACAGAGGCATTATGACATTGCCCGTGCGGTACGACGCACATTGGCTGAGTATGAGGAATTGCGCGACATTATTGCGATGCTCGGGTTAGAAGAGCTGTCCTCGGCAGACCGAGCAACAGTTTCGCGGGCACGGCGTTTGGAACGGTTTTTGACGCAACCCTTTGTGACCACGGAATCCTTTAGCACCACAAAAGGCAAAATGGTCCCAGTCGCGCAGACGCTGGACGGATGCGAGACGATCCTGAACCAGACCGAGTTCGACTTACCGGAAAGCGCCTATTACATGATCGGCAGCCTTCAGGATTTGGAGGCGGCATCGTGAGCATGGCAGCCGATATGAATGTGACCCTGCGCCTGCCGACAAAGACGCTGTTTGAAGGGCAGGCAGTGCACCTTGGTGCAGTTGCTCCGAATGGTGCATTTGGTCTTTTGGCGAACCATGTGGACTATGTCACAGCGATTGTGCCGTCGGTTCTGACGTTAAGACTGGCGGACGGGTCGGAGCAGATCTTCGGCCTCGACGAGGGGCTGTTGATCAAAAAGGGGCGTGATGTTGTTGTCGTCGCTTTGCGCGGCGTACACGGCGATGACCTTGGCACACTGCATGACACCGTGGAGGCCAGTTTTATTCAAATGGATGAAGAAGAGCGACAGGCGCGTTCGGCGCTCTCACGGCTTGAGGCGGACATGGTCCGTCGTTTTGCCGAATTGCAAAGGCCGTCGTTATGACAGGCGCGCCAGACAAACCAGCAGTCGATATTGCGAACCAGGCGGAGCGGATGAAGTCGAGAAGGGAGAATCCTGGCCCAAGTCCGCTGCGTGGCATCGGGACCTTCGGGATGATCGGATGGTCAATTGTCGTACCAACCGTTGGTGGCGCATTTTTGGGCCTCTGGCTCGACCGAGTGGCACCTCAAGGGTTCTCTTGGACGCTCGCCCTCATCCTCGGCGGTGTCGTGGTCGGCGGGTTTATTTCAGCGGCATGGATCAACAAAGAAGGGAGCGACAAATGATGGCTTTTGAGTGGAACGCTGTGATCTTGGGATTGGCGATTGGGGCAGTGACAAGCGCTCTGTTTTTTGCGGGTCTCGGGCTTGGAATGCGGCTGGCGTTGAAGTCTGCTGCACCCGTAGCCGCCCTGATGCTCAGCGCCGTGATCCGGATTTCAGTACTGTTGTGTGTTGGTTGGTTTGTCGTCGGGCAGGGCGGCCCATGGTCTCTTGTCGGGTACGCCACAGCCTTCATAATCGTTCGTCTCCTCACGACGACCGTTGCGCGCATTAGCATCCTGTCTGGAGGTATCCAATGAACCTTTCACCAGACCAAACCATCATGTTCGAGCTGTGGGGCATTCCGTTGAACGCGACCATCTTTTTTACATGGGTGGTCATGGCATTGCTGACGGTTGCGGCTGTTTTGATCACGCGCAATTTGCGCCCTGACGTGCCGCCAAATCGCTGGCGCACCGCGCTAGAAGTGATCGTGCAGGGTATCCAGAGCCAGATCGAGGAAGTGGCGGGTCGCCCTGAGCATCATCTTTTATACTATGCTGGGACGTTGTTTTTGTTCGTCGCGGTGTCAAACCTGCTGCTGGTCGTGCCAGGGTTTGAGCCTCCAACGGCCTCGTTGTCGACAACTACCGCTTTGGCATTGTCGGTCCTGATCGCGGTACCACTGTTCGGGATTACGAGCAGGGGCTTGGGTGGGTATCTGAAAACCTACCTTGAACCCTCGTTCATCATGCTGCCGTTTAACATCATTTCGGAGTTTTCGCGCGGTATCTCTTTGGCCATCCGCCTGTACGGAAACATCATGAGTGGGGCGGTTATTGCTGCGATCCTGCTCACCGTTGCGCCATTTTTCTTTCCGGTTGTGATGGATGTTCTGGGCCTGCTGACGGGTCTGATCCAAGCATATATTTTTGCAATTCTGGCGACTGTCTACATCTCCAGCGCCACTGCTTCACCTTCTACCCCAGAAAAGGAAACATCATGACCGACCTTGGTATTATTGCAGGAATCTCAATCTTTACGGCGGGGCTCACAGTTTCGTTCGGTGCGATTGGTCCGGCCCTCGGCGAAGGGCGTGCTGCATCAACTGCGTTGAGTGCGATTGCGCAACAGCCCGATGCCTCCTCCACCATTTCACGGACCTTGTTCGTGAGCCTTGCGATGATCGAGTCCACGGCGATTTATTGTTTTGTTGTCGCTATGATCCTGATCTTTGCAAACCCGTTCTGGACGGCAGCGGTGGCAGCAGCGCAGGCGGCGGGTAGCTGATTTATGTCGATTGACTGGATCACTGTCGCGGCACAGATCGCCAACTTTTTGGTGCTTGTCTGGCTTTTGAAGCGGTTTCTGTACCGTCCTATTCTGGACGGAATTGATGCGCGTGAAACTGAAATCGCTAACCGGATGAAGGAGGCCGTTCACGCAAAAGAGCAGGCCCATGCGGTCGAGGAAAGCTATCAAGAAAAGGTGCAGGCCTTGAATCTCGCGCAATCCGAGATGACCGAGACAATCCGGAAATCCGCCGAAGAGCAGCGCGATGTTCTTGTGGTCGAGGCGCAACAGCGGCTGGAGCGTGAGCATTTAACATGGAAGGCTCATCTTGAGAGTGAGACGCAGAAATATACAGCCAAAATGCACCGTGCAGGAGCAGGGGCGCTACTGTCGCTCACCCGGAAGGCGCTTTGTGATCTCGCCGACGAGACGTTAGAAGCGCGAATGGCCAAACACCTTGCGCGTGAAATCAAACCGATGGTCCCTGATATAAAGCGCGCAGCCGGCGAGGCTGTTGAGGCTGTCGTAACATCACAAGGGTTGCTGGCAGACTCGGTCCAGGAAGAAGTCACGTCGGAGCTGCGGGATGCCTTCCCACAGATCGCGGTGCGGTTTGCGGCGGACGAGGCCCAAACACCCGGTCTCGTTCTACGGGTTGGTGGTGCGGAATTGGCGTGGACTGTCGCCTCCTACATCGACGGACTTGATGCCTTGATTGAAGAGCAGCTTACGACGGGCAGCGAGCTTAAGGTGGCACCCCATGAGCAGTGACGGCAACCACAGCGAACATACCCCCCAGACAGTTTTGAACATGCTGTTGGATACGCCGTCCCCGACGCCGCACCTCAGCGAAATTGGCATGGTCGCCGAAGTAGGCGATGGGATCGCAATTGTTGTTGGGTTGGAGCAGGCACTGTCGGATGAGTTGCTGCAATTCTCCAGCGGCGTGCAGGGCATCGTTCTGGACCTAGAGCTAGGGCGCCTTGGTGTTGTGCTGCTAGGGCCATCTGACGGTGTGACCATTGGTGAAAGCGTGATGCGTACCCATAAGGTTGTCAGTACAGCAGTAGGAGAGGCCCTTTTGGGGCGGGTGGTGAGCGCACTTGGTCATCCGCTTGACGACAAGGGGCCGATCCGTGCCAAGGCGACCCGCCCTGTCGAAGCGGAAGCACCAAAAATCCTTGATCGAAGCGCTATTACACGTCCGCTGGCAACAGGGATCAAGGTCATTGATGCAGCGGTGCCGATTGGGCTGGGACAGCGCCAGTTGATCATTGGTGACAGACAAACTGGCAAAACATCAGTGGCGGTTGATGCGATCCTTAACCAAAAAGATACTGATGCGGTGTGCATCTACTGCGCGATTGGCCAGCGCGGGGATGCCGTGGCAAAGGTGATTGGCGCGCTAGAGCGCGGCGGGATGTCAAAGCGCACAATTGTTATGGCTGCAGGGGATGAGGATGCGGCAGGGCTGGCTTATGTCGCGCCCTATGCCGCGCTCACTATGGGCGAGTATTTTTCTGATCAGGGGCGCGATGTCCTCGTGATCCTTGATGACCTCACGCACCATGCGCAGTCCTACCGCGAATTGTCGCTTCTGTTGCGTCGCCCACCGGGGCGCGAAGCGTTTCCTGGTGATATCTTTTATATCCACGCACGGCTGTTGGAACGTGCTGGACAATTCCGGGCTGGTGGCTCGATCACCGTTTTGCCTGTCGTAGAGACACAGGCGGAAAACCTGTCCGCTTATATTCCGACAAACCTGATTTCAATCACCGATGGGCAAATCTACCTCTCACCAAGACTGGTACGCAAAAATCAGTTTCCTGCTGTTGATCTGGGTGTTTCGGTCAGTCGGGTGGGCGGTAAGGCGCAGACAAAAGCGTTCCGCTCGGTGGCGGGAAACTTGCGGGTGACCTTGTCGCAGTTCGAGGAGTTAGAGGATTTTGCGCGCTTTGGGACGCGGTTGGACGACGCGACACGGGCGCGTTTGACCCGTGGTGCTGCGGTGCGTGCGTCATTGCGACAAGCAGAGCGTGATCCAATGCCTGCGGTGGAACAGCTTACTGTTCTCGTTGCAGCGATGGAGGGTCAATTCGACGGATTGAGCGAGACTGACACCATGGCGGTAATGGAGAAACTCAGGAGAGCGGCCTCCCATGAGTTACACGACTTGGCGGGCCGCATGGGGGAGAATGCCCCCCTGACCGATGAGGATAAAGACGAGATGATCGCTCTTGGGCGCACTGCGCGTGCGAGTGTGGGAGGCGAGAATGGCGCAAAGTCTTGAAGTTCTGTCGCGGCGCACCGCGAGTATGCAAGGGATCAGAAGCATCGTGCATACGATGAAGACGTTGTCCGTGATTAACTCTGCGCCCTACGAACATGCCGCCCGTTCGATAGAGGCCTATCACGAGACTGTTCTGATGGGTTTGCACGCCTTTTTTAGCCAAACAGGCACCCTCAACACCTCCGCGTTAACGGCCAAAACAAAAGTTGTGATCGTGTTCGGATCGGATCATGGGCTATGCGGGAGTTATAATGAGACATTGGCCGGTCATGTTGCGGAGCAGCTTGTCGATACCACGGAAGAGGTTGTTATTTTGTGTGTTGGAGCGCAGATGGCTGACGCGTTGCGGGATCAGCACCTCGTGCCTGAAACGACGTTCTTCCCCCCCGCCTCCGTGGATGGAATTGGTCGGCTTGCCAACCTGCTGACCCGTCACCTTGATGATATGCGCGGCACCCAAGGTATGGACAACATAGCTGTATCGCTTGCTTATTTTACGCGTGATGGAGAAAGGGGCCAGCGTCCTGAAGTGATTACCCTTTTGCCACTCGACCCCGATTTGGTGTGCGAACTACAGGAGAAACCGTGGGCATCGCGCAGCTTGCCCTCCTTCTCGATGTCGCCGCCTGCGCTTTTGCAGGCACTCATCCACAGTCACTTGTTCGCCAGCATGTTCCGCGCGGCCGCCGAGGCACTCGTTACAGAAAACGCTGCACGTCTGGCTTTGATGAGCCAAGCAGAGCAATCGGTGGATGATCGATTGGAAGCGCTGACATCCGAAACGCGCGCAGTGCGGCAGAGCGAAATCACAACCGAAATTCTGGATGTGATCATCGGATTTGAAGCGTTGAAGAAAAAGTCACGCCGCTCTGGGGAATAGCCTGTGAAAAAGAGCCAAAGGCGCATCCGGCAACGCCTGAATAAACGAAAGCTACTTGTTGGGTTCAGCCCCCCTTGGTCACAGTAACGTGTAAGGGTTCAATTCTCTGTGGATAGCTATAATATGTTTGGGTGATACGAGAACAGTCAGGACCCACATTCCGATGAAATATCGCGCTGAAATTGATGGGTTGCGTGCGATCGCAGTTGTCCCTGTCGTGTTCTTCCATGCTGGCCTCGATGTCTTTAGCGGCGGCTTCATCGGCGTCGACGTATTTTTCGTCATCAGCGGCTATCTTATCACCAGCATCTTGTTGCATGACCTTGAGAAAGAGCAATTTTCACTCCTCAAGTTTTATGAACGCAGGACGCGCAGAATTCTTCCCGCCCTCTTCTTTGTAGTGCTTTGCAGCATACCCTTTGCGTGGTTGTGGATGATGCCAGCAGAGTTGGAAGACTTTGGCCTAAGCTTGATCGGGGTTGCCACTTTCACCTCTAACATTCTGTTTTGGCAGCAGTCAGGCTACTTCGCCGCGTCAGCCGAGCTGAAACCAATGCTGCATACATGGAGCCTTGCGGTTGAAGAGCAATACTACATCCTCTTCCCCATCTTTCTGGCTTTCGTCTGGTCTGTTCGGCGTAATTGGATTCTTGCCAGCTTGATCATTTTGGGTGTGGCCAGTTTGGCGTTGGCGCAATGGGCGACGCAAAACATCCCAACCGCGAATTACTATCTTGTACCGATGCGGTTTTGGGAGATCGCTGTTGGATCAATTTGCGCTGTTTTGCTTTGGTGGAACGTCGTACGCCCAAATCTTGTCGCCGCTGCTGTGGGGGTCGCTCTAGTTGTCGTTGCGATGGTACAATTTACCGCAGCGACCCCGACCCCAAGCGTTTGGACACTGATCCCCGTTGCTGGAACCGCAATGATAATTTTGTTCGCGCGGGATGACAATCCGATCGCGACCTTTCTGGGCAATCGTATCTTTGTTTCCATCGGGCTGGTCAGTTACAGCGCCTATTTGTGGCACCAACCCCTCATTGCGTTTTTCCGTCTGCGCACTGCGGAGGACCCGCGAGGGATTGCTTTGGCGGCCTTGGTTCTGGGAACGTTTGTTTTGGCTTGGTTCAGCTGGCGATATGTGGAGCGGCCATTCCGCGCCACACCAGAGAGCCGGCTTTCCCAAGGTCAAATCCTGAAAATGGGGGCAGGGGTACTCGTTGCACTCGCAGGTGTCGGCATTTTCCTCGCGTCGTTTAACGGGCACCCTTCACGGCTCACCCCTGCGGGTGAAAGCTTTGCCGAGATCGCATTGGTTAACGAAGATTTGCGCCCGAATGCGGGTCTGCATATGGATTGTGATACAAAACACTTTGCCCTTCCATCCAATTGCCGTACCTCACCTCGCCCCGGCACGGTACTTTGGGGTGACAGCTATGCAATGCAACTGGCGCCGGCGCTTGTTGCGAGCGAGACGAAGATCGATTTTGCCCAAGTTACAAAAAGCTCCTGCGGCCCGTTCCCCGGCATCTCCGCCCACTTTGGCAAAGCGCGCTGGTGGCAGTGTACGGAGTTTAATGACAAGGCTTTGGACTGGATCGTAAAGACGGACGAAATCCGCATGGTCATCGCAAGCTCTGCATTCTCGCAGTTGCTTTACCCAACTTACGCAAGAGACGGTAGCATTGTTGATCCAGCAGACCTTGAGGACAAGCTGGTTCGTAATATCCTGAGCACGCAAAGCTATCTCAAAGGTCGAGGCAAGCGGATGATATTCGTCGCTCCGCCTCCTCAGAACGGTGAATCACTGGGGCTGTGCTTTGTTAGAAAGCGTATTTTCGGTCAGCCCTTCGAAGAGTGCAATTTTGAACGCGATGAGATTACCGCGAGAAATGTCGCGATCACCCGCATCCTAAAGCGCATTGAAACCAGTGTTCCCGTGATCTGGTTTGATGACTTTCTATGCGATCAAGTGATCTGCAAAACGTCTTTTGACAAGATAAGCATCTATCGCGACTCTGGTCACCTGTCAGTGCCCGGCTCCACTGAACTCGGGCGGCGTGTCGATCTTATGGGGATCATACAACAGGAAGTCTCTGGACCGCGTTAGCACTGTTTAATTCGGAGAAGGTCATAACATGAGGATTTAAGGGAGCAGTCCGTACTTTCTCCCTTATCACTCGCTGAGCTTGGCCAACTGCCGCTTCGCGGCTCTACCGTAATAAGCTGACTGCGCGACCGCTTGTTCGCACCTGATACGAGTAAAGTGCTCGATCTGCGTTTCAACGTTAGCAAAGCCGCTGAAACCAGCTACCGTCGTTCTGCGGGCGAGAACGGGGGCACAATATCGCCACTTTGCATGCTGGGGGTGTCAGCTAACCAAACAGCCGCTATGTATGGTTCATGGATATATACCTTTTCGCGATCTTCTTATTGGCCTGCTGCGCTGCCGGTGCAACTGGCGCAGTCTTCACGCCGGGTGCTTGGTATCGGAGCCTTGAAAAGCCGTGGTTCACGCCGCCGAACTGGGTCTTTCCGGTCGTCTGGATAAGCATATACCTGCTGATTTCTTTTGCAGGTGCCCGCCTTGCTGTGATTGAGGGTAATGCGTACGCAATGGCGTTCTGGGCCGCTCAAGCAGCCCTCTCGACGCTCTGGACGCCGCTGTTTTTTGGTTTGCGTCGGATCAAGGGAGCGCTGCTGGCCATGGGGCCGCTTTGGCTTAGCGTCCTTGGCTGCACATGGTCGGCCTTCTCACTGGATTTTTTGGCGGGGCTTGCCTTTGTTCCC
>JBALTK010000093.1:0-14833 GCA_036964385.1 Sulfitobacter sp.
GGAAATGACTTCCAAAGGCCCCCCTTCGGCCTCGGTCTGAAACGCCACAAATGCCTCACCCTGAAGGTCTTCTACGGCGATTTCGGGTTTATGGAACAACGGGTGCCGCATACCGCAAAACAACCCGAAATATTCGCGGTACAGAATCATCGAATCCAGTGGCGTGGGTGGGCCGTGCAGCAGACACATTCCAAAACTCGCCCGATTTTGCGACACTATGGTCTTTACTTCATCACTTTCACTGACCGTGAAGGAGTAAGTGACTTGCGGGTGTTGATTGGAAAACCTGTCAAGAAACGCGTCAAAGTGCTCCGAGATCACGTGACTCGTTGTGGCGATGGACACATGGCCACGCAGTTCTGCATGCGCCAGATCAAGCAGCGATGGAAGCTGCGATACCGATCCAAAGATTTTGGCGCATTCCGTATAAAGCACCTGTCCAGAGCGGGTGAGCGAAAATTCGTTTGGTTTCCGAATGATAAGCGTCTGACCTGTATGCTCTTCAAGCCGTTTGAGCGCGGCAGAAATCGTGGGCTGCTTCAGTCCAAGAAAATGCGCTGCCTTGGAGATACCCTGCTGCTCGACCACGACCATAAATGTCCGCAACAGGTTCCAGTCTAGGTTCCAAGGAAAGCGTTGTTTGTACGGTTCCGTCATTAATCAAATCTATATTGAAGATACCTGATATCTATTTGCGCAATACAGGTCCTGCATGCAAGGCTTTTGTTGAGAGCGGAATACCCGCCACAATGAAGTCAAAACCGGCTTTGAATTAAGTAATATCAGGGAGTACCAAAATGACTATTCGCCGTACTATTTTGAAATCTGCATTCGCCGTCGCAAGCTTGGCCATGTTGGGCACAAGTGTTGCCGCCGAAGAACTCGACACGTTGAAAGAAAAAGGTGTGATCCGCATCGCCATGTCGGGTGCCTATCCTCCGTTCAACTTTGTTAATGATGAAAATAAAGTTGTCGGGTTCGACCCCGCCATCGGCACCGAAATCGCCAAGCGTATGGGCATGGAAGCCGAGATTGTGACAACGGCATGGGACGGTATCATTGGCGGTCTGCTGGCTAACAAATATGATGCCATTGTCGGATCCATGACCATCACAGCCGAGCGCGACGAAGTTGTAGATTTTGTCGGTCCCTATTATTCGGACAAGCGTGCGATCTTTACCCAGAAGGGCTCTGGCATTGGCAGCCTCGAAGATCTGGAAGGCAAGAAGGTCGGCCTGACCCTTGGCGAGACCCATGAAGCATGGGCTCGCGAAAAGGGCTATGACATCAATACTTATAAGGGCCTGCCGGAGCTTCTGCTTGAGCTGGAGAATGGCCGCGTGGACGCGATTGTGAACGATTCAATCGCCGCCATTCTTGCGATGGGTGCCAAAGGGCAAGAGTTCGAGATGTTTGGCGATCCAACAACCGAGCCTTTCGGCGCAGGTATCGCCATTCGTGAAGGCAGCCCGAAACTGGCCGCCGAGATGCAGGCGGCGCTGCAATCCATGATGGATGACGGCACCTATCTTGCCCTTGCCAAAGAGTGGATCGGCGCAGACATCCGCTAAACCTCCGCCGCCCTTGCCGTCCGCCTAATGCGCGGCAAGGGCAGTTTTTGTCACCATGATAATCGACCGCCCGCACCCGTTTGGAGGCTGGCCTTTGCTTTGCGCCCAAGGAGGGGACATGGACTTCGAACTCATACTCAAGGTCTATCCGTTCTTTCTGGAGGCCGCTTGGATCACGATTGTGCTGTCGGTTCTGACAGCGATCATAGGATTGATTTGCGGCACGCTGGGTGCGTTTGCGAGGTTGTCGCGTTTTGCTATTGTACGCTTTATAGGTGCTGCATATGTCAGCGTATTTCGCGGCACACCTGCACTGATCCAACTTTTCATTTTATACTTCGGCGGACCGCAAATAGGTATTCAGCTGGACGCTTTTGAGGCTGGTGTGATCGGCCTTGGCATCAACGCGGGCGCTTATATGACCGAGACGATCCGTGGTGCGGTGATCTCCATCGACAAGGGCCAACGCGAAGCCGCCCGCACATTGGGCCTCAGTCAGTGGCAGGCCATGTACAAAATAATCCTACCGCAAGCTGCCCGCCTTATGGTGCGACCACTGGGTGTGAACCTGAACATGTTGATTAAGGCCACGGCGTTGGTTGCGGCCATCTCGGTGGTCGAACTGACCTACACCGCGCAGCGCTACATCGGCTCCACCTACAAGCCGTTCGAGATGTTCCTGCTCGCGGGTGCTCTCTACATGATCATCATCTATGTAACTGGCCGTGGCGTTGCCTGGCTTGATCGTAAAGTGCAGATAACGTGATGTTGGAAGGATAAGCCAATGGGCCTCGATTTCACAGTGATCCCTAAATATTTCGACATCATCCTGTTGGGTTGCGCCTACACAATCGGGATTACAGTCGCCGCTGCAATCCTCAGCTTCTTTGGCGGTATCGTCTTCGCTGTAGTCGCGCTTTACGCCCCATCGATCATTCGCCAACCTTTCCGTTTGGTTGCTTGGACATTCATGGGCACGCCCCTGTTGCTACAACTCTTCCTTATCTATTTTGGCCTCGTTCAGGTCGGCATCGACCTTCCCGCAATTGTTGCGGGCATCATTGGGCTGGGTCTACATTTTGCGGTCTATAACTCCGAACTAATCCAGACCGCGATCCTGTCTGTCGACAAAGGCCAGATGGAAGCCGCCCGCACACTGGGCCTGAGCCGCAGCGAAGCCTTGCGCAAGGTGGTAATCCCTCAGGCCGTCCGTGCCGTAATACCGCCCATCAGCAACAACATGATCGCCCTGCTAAAAGACAGCGCGCTGGTCTCGGTGATCGGGGTGAGCGAGCTGACCCTTTCGGCGCAAAGGGCAATCGGGGCGACCTACCGTCCGTTCGAATTCTACCTGCTCGCCGCCGCCCTCTACTATGTCATCAACCTTGCGATGGAATGGGTGCAGCGCAAGATTGAACGCCGCATTTCGATTTCCCGCTGATCATTGGAGCCAAATATGACAGATGCAAAAAGCTTCGTTGAAATCCGCCATGCCCAAAAGTCTTTTGGGAACGTCGAGGTACTCAAGGATATTAGCCTGAGCGTGGACCGTGGCCAGATCGTTGGCATCATTGGCTCGTCAGGATCCGGTAAATCGACCCTGCTCAGAGCGATCAACGATCTTGATCCGTTGAGCGGTGGTGAAGTCTGGCTTGATGGTGTGCGGGTGAACCAAACCTTGCCGCACCGCGCTTATGAGAAGCACATCAACCAGATGCGCCAGCAGGTCGGCATGGTGTTCCAGCACTTCAATCTCTTTCCCCACATGACCGCCCGCGAGAACGTGAGCATGGCTCCGATCATGCTCAAAGGCATCTCAAAGGACGAGGCCAATGCCTTGGCCGAGGCGCAGCTTGACCATGTCGGGATGCTGGAACGGATTGATTACTATCCCTCCCAGCTTTCGGGCGGACAAAAGCAGCGGGTGGCCATCGCACGCGCATTGGCCATGCAGCCCAAGCTGATGCTTTTTGATGAGGCCACATCGGCACTCGACCCAGAGCTTGTCGAGGAAGTGAACCAAGTCATGCGCAAACTTGCGGAACAGCACATGACCATGATCATCGTCACCCATGAAATGGATTTTGCCGCCTCGGTCTGTGACCGGGTTCTATTCATGGATCAAGGTGTGGTGGTCGAGGAAGGCCCGCCGGAAATCCTGTTCAAGACACCCTCACAACCCCGAACCCGCGAATTTCTGCGCAAGCATCTGGAAAGTGCAAAATGAACGACACCGCCTCCCATCTCTTCTACCAAACCCGCAATCCGCGCCCCTTTCTGGATTACGGTGAGGGGATTTACCTGATCGATGAGGCCGGCAAGCGGTACATCGACGGGTCGTCGGGTGCTATGGTTTCAAACATTGGCCATTCAAACCCGCGTGTTCTGGCCAAGATCAAGGCACAAATGGACAAAGCCACCTTCGGCTACCGTCTACACTTCCGCACCCATCCGTCCGAAGATCTGGCTGCAAAGACAGTGTCACTCATGCCCGAAGGGTTGGACCGTGTGTTTTTTGTCTCCGGCGGGTCCGAGGCTGTGGAAAGTGCCGTGAAACTGGCGCGGCAGTATGCGCTGACCCAAGGCGAAGGCGGACGCTACAAAGTTATCTCGCGATTTCCCTCCTATCACGGCTGTACGTTTGGCGCGCTTGATCTGACCGGATATGACCCGCTGCGCGAACCCTTCGCCCCGATGATGACGGGCATGCCCAAGATCGCCGCCCCCGCGACCTACCTTGACCGCGATAACCTAACTGAGGAGCAACGCGGGCTGAAATACGCCGAACTGCTGCGCGATAAGATCATCGAGGAAGGTCCAGACACGGTGCTGGCCTTTATCATGGAACCTGTCGGCGGCGCATCCACTAGCGCGTTGGTGGCCCCCGACAGCTATTACGGGCGCATTCGCGAAATTTGTGACGAATTTGGCGTGCTGTTGATCTATGATGAAGTGATGACAGGTGCGGGCCGCACGGGCAAATTCCTCGCGGCGGAGCATTGGGGCATCACCCCCGATATCGTCGCCATGTCCAAAGGGTTCGGCGCAGGCTATGCCCCGCTGGGGGCCATCGTCGCAGGCGCGCGGCTGGTTGAGCCCGTACTTGACGGCGGAGGCTTCCTGCATGGGTTCACCTATGCGGGCAACCCGATGGCCTGCGCCGCTGGGCTCGCTGTTTTGGAAGAGATGGAAGACCAGAACCTGATCGAAAACGCCGCTCGCATGGGCGAAGTGCTGATGGCCCAATTGCAAGCGCTGATGGATCGCTACCCCTTCATCGGTGATGTGCGAGGAAAGGGTCTTTTGACTGCCTTCGAGTTCGTCGCTGACCGCGAAACGATGGAGCCGCTACCGCCCGCCCTGAACGCTTACGACCGGCTGGTCGAACTTGCCTATGCCCGTGGCCTAATCATCTATTCTCGTCGCACCCGTGGCGGCACTTCGGGCGATCATTTCCTGTTGGCCCCGCCGCTGATCATCACCGAAGCACAAATTGTCGAGATGATGACCATCCTGCGCGACGCTCTTGACGCTTTTGCTGCACAAGCGGGTTTGCCAGTTCTGGAAGGCGCGGCGTGAAGCTTCCCGACAAGCAAAGCAGCGTTGAGGCTGCCATCGCCCATGTCAAAGACGGTGATACGGTGATGTTGGGCGGTTTCGGTGTGCCAGGTACGCCTTTTACACTCATCCATGCATTGGTGCGCCACGGCGCGTGCAACCTCACGATTGTCAAAAATGATGCCAACGAGCCGAACATGGGCGTCGACCATCTGCTGCAAAGCGGGCTGGTGTCGCGCCTCATCACCACCCATCTGGGCCTCAACGCCCATGCGATCGAGCTGATGAACAGCGACCAGATCAAGATCGAGTTCAACGCGCAGGGCATTCTGGCCGAACGCATCCGCGCAGGCGGTGCCGGGCTTGGCGGGTTCCTCAGCGATATCGGCATTGGCACCGAGCTGGCCGAGGGCAAACAGGTGATTGAACAGGACGGCAAGACATACCTCGTCGAGCCTGCTTTGCGTGCGAATGTGGCGTTGCTGCATGCCGCCCGCGCCGACAGTTTTGGCAATCTGGCATATGTTGCTACTGCGCGGAACTTCAACCCGCTGATGGCCATGGCCGCCGATTGCGTGATTGCCGAAGCCGAAACCGTGCTGCCTCTGGGCGGGCTGGCGCCCGATGACATCCACACCACCGGCGTTTTTGTCGATCACGTCGCAGCACTGGGTGCACTGTCAAAGGAATATGCCGTTGTCCAACGCTAGAGACAGAATGGTCGCGCGCGCGGCCCGTGAAATCCAGCCAGGTATGGTCGTCAACCTTGGCATTGGCCTGCCCACCAAAGTCGTCAATCATTTGGCCGCCGATTTTCCCGTCTGCCTGCACACCGAAAACGGGCTGACGGGCATCGGACCAACCTTGCCAACTGATCAGGCAGACCGGAACCTCATTGACGCTGGCGGTGCCTATGTCTCGACCATCCCCGGCTCGGCATTCTTTGACAGCGCCACCAGTTTTGCGCTGGTCCGCTCCGGTCGGCTTGACCTCACCATGCTCGGCGCGTTTGAAGTTGCGTCCAATGGCGATCTGGCGAATTGGAAAATCCCCGGCAAGTTCTCACCCGGGGTGGGCGGCGGCATCGAGCTTGCCCAAAAGGCGCGCCGCGTTGCGGTTTTAACCACACACACAGATCGTGCGGGCAATTCCAAGCTCAAGGAATACTGCACGTTGCCCCTGACTGCTCAGGCCTGCGTGGCGCGGATATTCACCGACATGGCGGTGATTGACGTGGGGCCTGATGGCTTCAAGCTCGTTGAGATCGCCAAAGACGTCAGCGTGGCCGAAGTCATCGATGCCACAGACGCTCCGCTGTACGTCCCCGATACACAGCTCCCGATTTTTTGAGGTCTTTCATGTCAAATACCCTACAGAACCGCTTGGCTGACGCCGTAGATACCGCATTCAACATGCAGATTGCCTTCCTGTCAGAGTTGACCTCCTACCCCTCCATCCGTGGTCAAGAGCAATCAGCGCAAGACTTCATGGCGGCGGAGCTGACAAAGCGCGGCTACGCATTGGACCGCTGGCAGATCGACGTGGCCGAGATCCAGCATCTACCGGGGTTCTCCCCTGTCCTCGCCGCCTATGATGACGCAGTGAATGTGGTCGGCACACATCGCTCAAAGACCAACCAAGGCCGGTCATTGATCCTGAACGGTCATATTGATGTGGTGCCCGCAGGCCCGCTGGACATGTGGGACAGCCCCCCGTTTGAACCGAACGTCGCTGATGGTTGGCTCTACGGGCGCGGCGGGGGCGATATGAAGGCCGGATTGGCCTCCAACCTCTTTGCGCTGGACGCGCTGACCGCCTGTGGTCTCGCCCCTGCAGCGGATGTGTTTTATCAATCCGTGGTCGAGGAAGAATGCACAGGCAATGGCGCGCTGGCCTGTCTGGCACGGGGGTACAAGGCGGATGCTGCCCTCGTCCCTGAGCCTTTCGCCGAACATCTGGTGACCGCACAGCTTGGCGTGATCTGGTTTCAGGTTCACCTCAAGGGCCTACCGACCCACGTCGCCTATGCTGGCACGGGTGCCAATGCGATCGAGGCGGCGATCCCACTGATCTCGGCCTTGCACGCGATGGAGCACCGCTGGAACGCGGCTAAAAACCGTCCCACCGACTACGCCCATATGGACCATGCTCTGAACCTCAATGTGGGCAAGTTTGAGGGCGGCGATTGGACCAGTTCTGTGCCCGCGTGGAGCGTCTTCGATGTGCGTATGGCGATCTTTCCGGGCCAATCTATCGACGCCGCCAAGGCCGAGATCGAGCAGGTCATTCTGGATGCGGCCCGCGACAATGATTTCTTGCGCAATTCCCTGCCAGAGATTGTCTATCACGGCTTTCACGCCGAAGGGTATGCCCTGTCGCAGGACAGCTCGGCCAATGCTGCTTCAGCCATAAATGCATTGGGTAAGGCCCACCTAATTACCACCGGAGAAGACCTCGTGCATGAGGCAATCACCGCCACAACCGATGCGCGCTTCTTTGGCCTTTATGCGGATACGCCTGCCCTGGTTTATGGCCCGCGCGCCGAAGCGATCCACGGCTTCAACGAGCGGGTCGATCTGGAAAGCATGCGCCGGATCACCAAGGCGACTGCCCTGTTCATTGCCGATTGGTGCGGCACCGAAGACCAGTAAGCCTGACAAGGTGCTTTTGGACTGGTCGTAACTTTCTAAAGGGGTGTTTCAATGCCAGTTCTGACCCAAGAACAAATCACAGCGCTTGTCGACCTTCGCCATGCGTTGCACCGGCGTCCGGAACTTTCCGGCGACGAGGCCGAAACCGCAAATCGCATGGCAAAAGAGCTGACAGCCTTAGGAGCAGATCGTATCTGGAGTGACCTCGGTGGACATGGGGTTGCTGCCGAATTCAAAGGTGCGCAGGACGGCCCTACTGTGCTGTTGCGGTGTGAACTGGACGGTCTGCCGATCCATGAGGTTTCTGACATTTCGTACCGCTCGGAAACTGACGGTACGGGGCATCTATGTGGTCATGACGGGCATATGGTGTCTATGTTGGGCGTCGCCACATGGCTTGCTCAACGGCCGGCACGCGGTCGGGTCATCTTACTCTTTCAACCTGCCGAGGAAACTGGTGCAGGTGCCAAGGCAGTCATCGAGGACAAGCGCTGGTCCGAGCTTCGCCCCGATTTTGCCTTTGCCTATCACAACGTTCCGGGCCGCCCGCTGGGTGAAATTGGCCTGCGGCCGGGGCCTGGAAATTGTGCGTCGCGGGGCATGCAAATTCTGCTCGAGGGTAAAAGCTCTCATGCTGCTGCGCCCGAAGATGGGCTATCGCCCAGTGCGGCAATGGCAGCGCTGATGCAGGCCTTGCCAGAGCTCAGCACTGGAGAAATCGGGGACAATAGCTTTGCGCTAAGCACCCTGACCCATGCCAAGCTGGGTGAGCCGACCTATGGTATTGCGCCGGGGCACGGAGAGCTGCGCGTGACCCTGCGCTGCATGACCGACGAAAGAATGGAGGCGTTGATTTCTGATGCCAAAGCGTTGGTCGCCGCGCATACTGCTAACCTTGCGACCAAGGTTTTCTGGCACGACATCTTTCTCTCGGTAACAAATGACGCAGAAGCAACAGATATCGCGCGGCGGGTGGCAGCGCGTCAGGGCCATGTGCGTCATGACATGCCCACGCCCATGCGTTGGTCCGAGGATTTCGGTCGCTATGGCGGCGATGGAGCCAAAGCGACGTTGCTTTATGTCGGTGCTGGCGAAACCCACCCGCAACTGCACAATCCCGACTATGATTTTCCCGATGCTTTGATTCCGTTGGTAACAGATCTGTTCTCTGGCATTATCGCAGACATCCTTGGCCCGTCGGCCTGAAGATGTCAGCAGATCCCATCCCAAGCTCATGGTGTGAAATCAATCTCGACCGCGTCTCAAAGAACCTGGAACTGACCCTTGGACTTTTGCCAAAGGGCGCTGCCTTCTGCGCTGTTATGAAGGCTGATGCGTACGGGCATGGCATCAGTCGTGTTGTGCCTTTGCTCTTGGAGCAGAAGGTGACTTGCGTTGGCATTACATCTAACGCGGAGGCGCGCTCTGTACGGGATAGTGGATTCTCGGGCACTCTGATCCGCCTTCGCGCGGCTACGTCACAGGAAATAGAAGCCGCATTACCCGACCGTATTGAAGAGCAAGTGGGATCGCTCTGGGCAGCAAAACAGTTACGCAGTCTCCTTGGGAGCGGGCCCGATCATTTCCGTGTTCATCTCGCCCTCAACGCAGGTGGTATGTCGCGTGACGGGCTTGATATTTCAACGACTGCCGGTCAGCAAATCGGCCGGGAGATCCTCGATGAAATCGGCCGAAATATCGTGGGTATCTCCACCCATTTCCCCACAAATGAACCCGCGCCACTCAAGCATAGTTCGGACCTGTTCAAGCAAGAGGTAGCATGGGTCTGTGACAACAGTGACCTGAAAAGGTCAGAACTTCTGGTCCATGCAGGAAGCACTCTCACACTCCTTTCGGGAGAACGGGTTGAAACCGATATGTACCGCTGTGGCGCTATCCTCTACGGCATTCTTAACTCCGAACTGGGATTTCGCCCTACCATGGAATTGAAGGCAAATGTGGTTCATGTGGGGGTTTACCCCAAGGGGGCTACCGTGGGTTATGACCGCGATTGCCGATTAGATACAGACCGCCGTCTGGCATGCATTTCAATCGGGTACGCCGCTGGGTACAGCCGAATTGCCAAGGGTCGTAGCGCCGTTTTGATTTGCGATAAGCTGGCTCCTGTTCTGGGAAAGATCTCTATGAATTCCATCGTCGCTGATGTGACTGAAATTCCCAATATCCAGATCGGCGATGTTGCGACGGTATTTGGGACCGATACTGCACAAGCAATAGGCCAATTCGGAACTATCCTCCCGGATCTCTTTTCTGACTGGGGTATCCGCAACCCACGGATTTACCGATAACGCTAAGGCGTATATTCAGCGTGCATGGAACAATTCAGTTGGAATTGTATCAAACCGACAATTGGTGCACAGGCAACTAATCCATGCTTCTTCCGTGTCTTTGCTGCTGGAATTAATCGCAGCGAAATGGCGGTATGGATTTCTGCTATCTGACCAAATTTGCAACACTCGGATAGGGCAATCCTCGAATTGCAGAGCCCCCTTTGCTGCAAGCGAGAACAAAGGCTGCATTAACATTCGCTGCGTGGCCAAAAGGTGGCTGCGCCCGCAGAGCGGACCTCCATGCAGCATTGCAGCGAAAGGCCGCTCCTCTAATTGGGTGTCTGGGTCAGGCTCGTTTTCCTTCTTTTGAATGATCAAGGATTGTTTGTCCGGGTCACGCTTCTCTTCGCAGTCTGGTTTGGCGTTCGGAATGGCACCGCTGCATGCATGTGTCGGATCGGAAGTGGAGAGCCCCGCTTTCTGGCGCGCTTCAAGTTGCGCAGCTGACATTTTCAGCTTCATCTTTTACCTGACAGAGCATATTTACATGCCCGAGAAGGCACAAACCTCGTCCGGATGGGATGATCCCGTCAGGTTAGGTGGTAGGCTACTTGTTCATGCCGTGCCTCCAACTTGTTCTTGATGGAATTCACTGCCATCGATCCCCATTCGGTGGAGCAGAACGGCGAGCCTGCGGGCGACGGCAACAACTGCTCGTCAGGGACCTTTGGTGCGCATCGATCTCATGCCCCCTATCAGCAGATTGCTATGCAATCGCCTGTCGGGCTGGGCATAATTTAATCTGTGACCCTGCCTTCGTGCGCATCAGCAATGCGTTGGCTGCAGCTCGAGGAAGTGTTGGAGCAAGACCGTCCGCGCATAAAGCAGTGGAGTGATCACATGACTCAGGACGTCATCCATCTCGATCATCGGCCTTACCAAGCCATCAAAAGACCCGTGTCTAACTGTTCGGTGCAATCGCACGCCGAAGACTTTCAGCAGCCCACGAACCTCGTTGGCCAGATCCATTGTCTTCTTGAGCAAAGCTTTACGCGTGCTCAAAAGCTGCGAGAAAATCGGCAATACATTCAACTTCGCAGGGCAGCTCTCGCTCGACGTAAACCTTGCCTCTGTGAGCCACAGATACACATCGAACACAACCGAAGCGGCACATCTCATTCAACAAAATATTCCATCTTCTGTCTCCCTTGTTCACAGCTATGCTGTGATCCTATCGGGAGCTCGACCAAAGTGCAGGGTTAGCCCAATTACGCATGCTTTCCGCCCTTGTTGTTGACCGCCGAGAACGGCCCAAAGCGGACCTTTGCGTTGCCGCCGCACGCTGCGTTGTAGCTCCCCGAAGCGGATATTGATCCGTTGCCGCAGCACTATTGACGCTTAAGATATGCTATGTGGATAAGCAGCCTATCTCTTCGGTCCGCGAACGGTTGGTTTAAACCCGCGCTGTTGAATAACAAAGGCGGCGCCTATGAAAGCGGCGCCGGTTACTCGTTATGTACAACTGGCGGGTCACATCCCGGATGACACCGCGAAGCTTGAGATATCAGCGGTGCCGAGGTCGGACAGAAGCGTTGCAGCCCCCGACATCAAGTCGATTGCATAGAGCCCCGCGGTGTCCTGCCCGTCGATTTGGAGCACTGCATAGGCTGCATCCGTCCCCTCTTTTGCCGAGACGATATCCAAGCCACCTACGGGAAGGATATCAGCGGGCGCACCATCCACGGTGACAAGTCCGATGGTTTCCAGCGTACCTGCGTTGTTCGCAAGGCTGACAAGCGCATTCGCGCGCGCGTCAAGGGCATATTGGAACGTGTCGCCGGCCTTCACGCCGCTGATTGCATTTGTATAGGCATTGGCGAAGATCAGTGGATCTGCTCCCTCCGAGGTGTCGCCTTCGGCATAGAACAGATTGCTGAAGCGGCGCACGGAATTGGCTTTGTCGTCACCAAAATCGGTGGGAAAATAGACCAGATTGTCACCCGCGGAGGAGACTGCGCGAACGGCGTCGATCTTGTTGTTGAAGTCAAACGCAACGACGGCGTCATCTGTGATCATCGCGTCTTCCATGAAGGTCGCGCCCTGATCCATCGTTTCGCCGGAAGCAGTGTTGATGGTGACGATTCGACCATCGGCAAAACCGACAAGATCACCAGTCACAGGACGCCATGCGATAGAGCGCACGGGCGTACTCAGATCCACTGGGCGGGCATCGGCAGGTGCCGCTATGCTGTCCATCACCATGAGGGTGCCGCCATCAGCGGAAAGAGCATACCCCATGGTATTTGCATGGCCGTCGGCGAAGACAGGTGCTGCGAGCAAAGCGGAAATGGATGTAAGAGTGGTAAAGCGGAACATATTGTTTCCTTTCGTTGGAGTGGTTTGTTGCTTTGATTGTTTTGGTATTCAGGCCGGCCAGAGCACTTAAGCATCCGTACGGAACATCAGGCTGACACCATTGAGGCAGTGCCGTTTGCCAGTCGGCTTGGGTCCATCATCAAAGATGTGGCCCAAATGTGATCCACAGCGCCGACAGTGAACCTCGGTGCGGGTCGCAAAGAGGGTATTATCGGGCTTAGTCCGAACTGTGTCAGGCAAGCTTTGCCAGAAGCTGGGCCAACCCGTCTCGCTGTCGTATTTGTGCTCGGATGAATAGAGCGCCAGATCGCAGCCCTTGCAGTGATAGTTACCTGCTCGTTTTTCGTCGTGCAGGGTGCTGGAATACGACTTCTCGGTTTCATCTTCGCGCATGACGGCATACTCGGCATCTGTCAGTATGGCGCGCCACTGCGCTTCAGAGCGGGTAATCTCGAATGACCCGTTCTGAGCAAAGGATCGTGTCGCCGTGATGGCAAGTAGTCCTGTAAGTAGCGTGCGGCGTTTCATGTTGGAGCCTCCTGTGATAGCCGGTTGTCCCCCCGCCAAAGCGGAGGGAGCGAAAAGCAGATCCGGCTTTACTTCGGCACAAGAACGCCATCAATGACGTGGATCACGCCATTGGATTGATCGACATCAGCGACGATTACCTTGCTGGCATTGCCGCTCTCGTCGATGAGGTAGACGTTGCTTCCCTTTACCTGTGCAGAGAGTGCGTCGCCCGATACTGCGTTGAAGTGATAGAACCCGTCAGAGCTCGCGCGGGCGGCGGCAACGATATCAGCCGCTGACCAGGCACCGGCCACGACATGTGCTGTCAGCACCTTTTGCAGCATCGCCTTGTTTTCCGGCATCAGCAGTGTTTCGACCGTGCCAGCGGGCAGCGCTGCGAATGCGTCATTTACCGGAGCGAACACAGTGAACGGACCTTCACCTTGAAGGGTTTCGACCAGATCGGCGGCCTTTACGGCGGCGACGAGTGTCGTGTGGATCGGAGAGTTGACTGCGTTTTCGATGATGTTGCGTTCTTCAAGCATCGGCGCGCCGCCAACACTGGGGTTCGCGGCATAGGCGGCAGTCCCAATGACAAGAGCGGCTGTGGATACGGTGATCATTGTCTTGATAGTCATGGTGGTCTCCTTCGTTTGCATGGCCCGTGACGGGCCAGCTATGATGAAGACACGGAGCATCCTGCGGTGAAGTTTCACGATACCTGAATTTTATTTTGAAAGGCCGAATTTCGATCGGGCGAAGGCTTACGCCCCCGTGACTGGACCAACCGCAAGGACAGCCCCCGTGGGCGCGCCTGTGGGTGAGCCGCCGAGCGGTTCGTCACTGATTGCCAACACAGCATTTTGCATTTGCGCGGCAAGGGTCTGTGGCACATCGATGCGCGCTTCCGGGTTGCCGGGCAAAACGCCTAAAGACACAGGCGCATCCGCACCATCCACGATCAGCCAAAGCTCAAGTACACGGCCCGGAAAGGCGCCTCCGGTCTGGCGCGATACGGCAAGCGTATTTGTCTCAGCGATGAAACCAGCGCTCACAATGAGCGAGCCATCCTCAGCCGCTACAGTTGCCGTGAACGCCGGATTGGGTCCAACCTCGGGGTTCAGGAGCGGTGCCAAAATAACGGCACCGACAATCACACCTACAGCGACCAGTGCGCCCATCAGCCACGTTGAGAACGGCCTTCGGCGTTCTGCCGTGTCTGGGAAAAGCGTGTTCTTAAGGCGCGCCTTTACAACGGGGGCTGGGTCTACGGCGGCGATGGTTCCCGTCAACAATGCAAGCTGGTCATCCCAGTCCCGCACGAGGGTCCGCAACATGGGATCGCGGGTCATGCGGTCTTCAAAGGCTCGGCGCTCGGCATCGTCCAGAAGATGCAGCGCGTATTCGCCTGCCAAGGCGATATCGTCACTATGTTCTTCTTCCATGCTCATCGGCTCAGACATTCCCTTAGCTTCAAAAGGCTGCGTCGCAGCCATGTTCGCATTGTATTCAACGGCACGTCATAGCGTGCCGCCAAATCTTTGTAGCTGTCGCCGTCCAAATAGGCGCGACGCACGGCGTCAGACTTGTCGGCCTCCAACTCTTCAAGGCAGCCGTTCAATTGCGCCCGCTCGGACGAGGCAACCACCTCATCCTCGGGAGAAGGGTCCGATGAAGCAAGATCATAGACCTTATCGATATCGACACTTCCGGCTTTTCGTGCGCGCAACTTGTCGATCGCGGTATTGCGCGCCAGCGTGATCAACCACGTCATCGGACTATATCCGTTCACACTGTAAAGACCGGCCTTATGCCAAATCTTAACAAAGACCTCTTGTAGCGTATCTTCAGCTTCTGCCCAGTTATTCAAGACACG